>NZ_JAEVHM010000008.1 GCF_016802865.1 Micromonospora parastrephiae
GGCCTGCTCCCGCGCCCTCGCCGCGTCGGCCGCCGCGGTCTCGGCGTCGTCGCGGGCCTCGTCGCGTTCGGTCTGGGCCGCCGCTATCTCGGTGGCGGCCTCGGCGCGGGCCTGGGCGAGCTGCCGCTGCACCCCCACCGGGGACAGCTCGGCGTGCAGGGCCTCGGTCAGCGTCTCGACGATCTGGTCGAGCCGGTCCACCGCCTCCCACGTGCGGGCCACCTGCCCGGGCAGGCCGGGGGCGTTGCGGTGGCGCATCCGGCTGTTGCGCGACGCGCGCTGGCAGGCGCCGTCGTTGTCCCGGCAGTAGCGAAACGGTCGACCCGCGCCGACACGCTGCGGCACCGGCCGTCCACAGTGCGCACACGGACGGGTCTCGGCGGGGGTGAGCTGCGCGTCCATCGAGGGCGAAGTCTAGTGCCGGCCGTTCAGCTCGCGGCCCGGGCCGTCGCGTCCAGGGTGTAGCGGCGTTGCAGCAGCACCGCGGCTAGCATCGCCACCGCCGGCAGCAGCCCGAACCGTAGCGAACCGCCGCGAGCGCCGCGTCGGCGACTCACCGGCCGTCGAGGCCACGAAACCGCCGACGGCCAGCCACGTTGCCGGATTCTAGGGGCACCATGGCGGCCATGACCATGCCCCGCCGCCGTCCGGGTCGACCCCGGCGCGACGAGACCCGACCGACGCGCGAGGTGGTGCTCAACGCGGCCACCGACCAGGTCGGCGGCCTGTGGGTGTACGGGGCACCCGACTCGCCCGCGTACCGCACCCTGCACCTCAACACTGGCCGCCGGGATGTTGCGCCGGCACCGCGACGCGGACCGGTGAACCCGGCTCAGTGCTCCACGTCCATGCGCTGGGTGCCGATGACCGACAGCAGCCTCAGCGCCTCTTCCGAGGGTGAGCCGGGAACGGCCGTGTAGATCACGACCTGCTGGTCCCGGTCGGTGATGTCGAGGACGTCACAGTTCACGGTGACCGGGCCGACCAGCGGGTGCTGGAAGGTCTTGCACAGGGTGGGCTCGGCGCCCACGTCGTGGGAGGCCCACAGTTGGGCGAAGTCCTCACTCCCGGCGAGCAGGTCACCCACCAGCTCGGTCACCTCGGGATCGTCGGGGTAGCGCGCCGCGGTGGCGCGCAGGCGGCGGGCCGAGGTACGGGCGAACGCGTTTGCGTCGGACACCCCGTACAGCCGCCGCCCCTGCGGGTGGGGACCCAGGAAGACCCGGCGCACAAGGTTGCGGTGTCGCCGTGGCAGGGCGGAGAAGTCCTCCATGAGGGCAGCCGCGAGATCATTCCAGGCGATCACCTCGTACGCCGCAGAGGTCACGATCACGGCCGCCTGCGGCAGCCGTTGCAGGAGGTCGAGGACGCTCTGCCGTACCTCGCGGGAGGGCCCGGGCGGCGGCCCCGGCGGTGCGCCGGCGAGGTGGTGCAGGTGACTGCGCTCGGCGTTCGACAGCCGCAGGGCGCGGGCCAGCCCGGCCAGCACCTCACGCGATGGGCGCGGCCCGCGGGCCTGCTCCAGACGGGTGTAGTACTCGGTCGAGATGAACGCCAACTGGGCCGCCTCCTCACGACGCAGCCCGGGGGTGCGGCGGCGCGGCCCGGCGGGCAGGCCCACGTCGGCAGGCGTGATCCGCTCGCGCCTGCTACGCAGGAAGACAGCCAGCTCTCGTCGGTCCACACCCCCAGTGTGCACGTGATTCGCGGGACCGATCCAGGTACCGCCAGTGCCTGGATCGGCCCCGCGACCGGACGCAGGCTTGCTGCCATGGACAACACACCAAATGCTGACGAAACCACCCTGACCCCTACTGGTCTGTTGGCCGGCAAGGTCGCCTTCATCACCGGCGCTGGGCGCGGTATCGGTGCCGCCGCGGCCCGGTTGTTCGCCGCCGAGGGCGCCCGGGTGCTGCTCGCCGCCCGCACGGAGGAGCAACTGAAGGCGGTGACCGAGGAGGTCCGGGCAGCGGGCGGCACCGCGGACCACGTGGTCTGCGACCTGGCCGACGCGGCGAGCGTGCGCGCCGCGGTCGACCGCGTGGTCGAGTTGTACGGCCGCCTCGACGTCGCCTTCAACAACGGCGCGACGTTCGTGCCGCCCGGCCCGATGGACCGGGTGCGGGAGACCGACTTCGACCATGTCTACGCCGTGAACCTCAGGGGCCCGTGGCTGGCCATGGTCGCCGAGGTCGGCGCGATCCGGGCTACCGCCGGTACCGGGGCCATCGTCAACAACTCCAGCGTCGGCAGCCTGACGGGCAACCCCGAGCTGCCCGCCTACGGTGCGATGAAGCGGGCAGTGAACAGCCTCACCGAGTCGGCCGCCATCACGTACGGCCCGGAAGGCATCCGCGTGAACGCCATCGCGCCCGGCAACACACGGACGGAGATGATCCGCACCTGGGAGGGGGAGTCGCCCGGTCTCGTCGAACGACTCGTGGCGAACACGCCGCTGCGCCGTGCGGCCGAGCCCGTCGAAATCGCCCAGGCCGCCGCCTGGCTGCTCAGTGATCGCGCCTCGTTCGTCACCGGCACGGTTCTGCGGGTCGACGGCGGTGCGCGGGCCTGAGCGACGCCTCAGGGTGTGGCGATCGCGGCGCGGCTGCGGTCGGTGGCGATGCGGACGGCCAGCGCCGCGAGGGCCGTACCGGTCACCCACCGCTGCACCCGCAGCCACACCGGCCGACGGGCGAAGAACCCGGCAAGCGTGCCGGCGCTGAGCACGATCAGCGCGTTGACGCTCAGCGCGACGGCGATCTGGGTCAGTCCGAGCAGCAGGCTCTGCGCCGCCACGTGCCCCCGAGTCGGGTCGACGAACTGCGGCAGCAGCGACACGTACAGGATGGCGATCTTCGGGTTGAGCAGGTTGGTGACCAGGCCCATGGTGAACAGCCGCCGCGGCGGGTCCGGCGGCAGCGGCGCGGGCGTGAACGGTGACCGCCCGCCCGGACGCACCGTGCGCCAGGCCAGCCACAGCAGGTAACCGGCCCCGGCCAGCTTCACCACCGCGTACAGCGTGGGCACCAGGACGAACACGGCGGCCAGGCCGGCGACCGCCGTGGTCAGGTAGACGCCGAACCCGGCGGCCACCCCGAGCAGCGAGACCAGCCCGGCCCGGCGGCCCTGCGCCACCGAGCGCGAGACCAGGTAGACCATGTTCGGGCCGGGTGTGAGCACCAGCCCCAACGCCACCAACGCGATGCCCAGCAGGGCACCCGAACCCACCATGACGATCCCCCGTTTCACCGCCGACCGGACCGACCGTAGGCCGGGGCGGCCCCGCCGGCCGAGGGCCACCTGCCAGGTCGTGGCCCTGAAATCCGGTCAGCGGGGCGGAAACGTCCCTGGGTGGCAGTGCGCCGGGAATGGTCGCGGTCGCGGGGGCGCTGATCCGTCGCAAGTGCGTGTCGCCGGCCGGAGGGGGCGCGTTACGGTGGCCAGGGGAGGTGGCGCAGGGTGACCGAGGCGTGGGACGCGGCCGTGGAGGCGCAGATCCGGGGAGCCGTG
Source organism: Micromonospora parastrephiae (assembly GCF_016802865.1). Lineage (GTDB taxonomy): Bacteria > Actinomycetota > Actinomycetes > Mycobacteriales > Micromonosporaceae > Micromonospora > Micromonospora parastrephiae. The sequence continues at coordinate 3,511 of NZ_JAEVHM010000008.1, forward strand.
CAACGCGGCGAGTTCGACAACCTGCCCGGCCTGGGCAAGCCGATCCCCGGGCGCGGAATGCCGTACGACGAGTCGTGGTGGATCAAGAGCTTCCTGGAGCGCGAGAAGCTGCCCAGCGACCTGCTGCTACCCACCCCACTGCAACTGCGTCGCCGTATCGAGCAGGTCCCCGACGAGGTCCGCGACCTGCCTACCGAGCAGTCCGTGCGGGACTTCGTGGCGCAGCTCAACGCCCAGATCGTGGCGTGGCTGCGCAACCCCGAAGGCCCGCGCGTGGCGGTCCGGCCGGTGAACGCCGACGAGGTAATCGGCCGCTGGCGCGCCGAGCGCGCCCGGCCCGGGGCCAGGGTGCCCGCCACCGAACCGGCAACCGCCGTCGCGCCGGCCCGCCGTCCCCGCCGGAGGTGGTGGCCGCGCTGGCGCCGTGCGGGCTGACCCCCACAGCGGCGACGGCAACGGCAGACTGTACCGATGTTGATCGAGTCACGGGCGTCGGACACCTCCCCGGCGCTCATCCTGCGCCCCTGGTGCGCGGACGACCTGGACGCATTGCTGGCCGCGTACCGGGATCCGGTGCTGCGCCGATGGACCCGTGTCCCGGTGACGAACGCCGCCGAGGGCCGGCGATGGCTGGACCGGACGCGACAGGACTGGACCGACGGCCGCCGGTACAGTCTCGCCGTTCTCGAGGGCGCCACGGACGATCCACGCCTCGTGGCGAACGTGGTGCTCAAGGGGGCCGCGCCCGAGCGGCCGGCCGCCGAGGTGGGCTACTGGACCGCGGTGTGGGCGCGCGGGCGTGGAATCGCCCCACGGGCGGTCACCGCGCTCAGTCGGTGGGCGTTCGACCGGTTCCCCCGGCTGGAGCGCCTCGACCTGCTGCACCAGGTGGACAACGTCGCGTCCTGCCGGGTGGCGCAGAAGAGCGGCTACGTGTTCCAGGAGGTGCTGCCGGCCCGGCCGCCGTTCCCCCTCGACGGTCACCGACACACGCTCACCGTCCGCTGACCTGGGGCCGGCTCACTCCAGAGCGGCCCGCCAAGTCCACGAGCTGCGCCGTGCCCGGCCGGGCAGGTCGCCACGACCGGTCATCCACAGCAGCACGTCGGGGGCGGCGCCCTCCGGGGCGTCCGGGAAGAGCCGCCGCAGCACCAGCGCGCTCAGCCGCTGCGGCGGCTGCCACCGCACGCCGAGCCCGAGGGTGATGTCGTGGCTGTGCAGCAGGGTCTCGGCCACGCCCATCGCGGCGAAGCCGGCCGGGTCGCAGGGACCGAAGTGCCAGGCCCGCGTGCCCGGCGGGGCGGCGTCGACGGCGACGGCGAGCAGCCCGGCGCAGGCACGCACCACGGTGAGTACCTGCGCCGGGCTCGCGTCGGGGGAGACCCGCAGGTCGTACGGCAGGTAACCGTCATCGGGGCGGCCGGTGACCTGGCCGGCGTACCCGAGAAGGTCGTGCGCGACGTGGGCGGCGGTGAGCCAGCAGCTCCAGCGCAGGGTGCCGGCCGGGACCGACCAGTCGTGCTCCTGGTACGGCCTCAGCACCCGGGTCATCTCGTCGGCTGCCTGGAGCAGGTCGGCGCCGGTCACCGCTGACATCCGTCGACCCTCTCAGCGGCGCCGCGCGGGTGCAACCGGGTTCGTCAGCCGGCTGCCGCGGGATGCGAGTCGAGGCGGTGTGTCGAGCCCGCCGCCAGGGCCTGGTCGACGTGCTGGATGCCCGCGCGGACCAGGTCGCCGTACTGGTCGGTCGGCAGCTGCACGGCGAGGCTGCGAGCGGTGACCAGGTACGCGCGGGCCCGGGTGCTGTTGCCCAGTCGTCGGTGCACGTCGGCGAGGCTCAGGTGCAGCGACGGTAGGAAGGCCCGCACCTGGAGCGCGGAGTGGTACTGCTGGGCGCGGTCGTCGGTGAGGTCGGCGACGGCGGCCAGCGCCCGTTCGTCCCACACCAGCTCGGCCTCGGCGGTGTCCTGGAGGTCGGCGAGGTAGTGGGCGAGGGTGCAGCGGTGCAGGGCGTCACCGGTGGGGCCGATCTCGTCCCACAGCGCGCTGAGCGATTCGCGGGCCTGGACCGGCGCACCGGATTGGCCGAGTTGCACCGCCTCGATGATGCGCTTCATGGTCGGGTCGGGTGTCGGTTGGTCGTCCATGCCGCCGATGCTCAGGCCTCAACCCGGTCGAGGGTCAACCCACCGGACATCGGTCGACCCTCGCCGGGTATCGCTCAGCTGCGCGCGGGTGACCACCCGTCGGCGACGAGCCGGGAGGCATCGGCGCCCTCGCCGTCGACGAGCACCCCGTACCGGTCCGCCGCGACGACCCGGTCGACGTAGACGCCACGCCCCTGACCGGAGCCGTCCGTGCTGCTGCTCCATCGCAGGTGGGTGGCCTGGTCGGGCAGCGCCACCGTAACCTGCCACCAGACCCGGCCCCCGTAGCCGGTGACCGTGCCGTCGGCGCTCCATTGGCGGGCGGCGTCGCGTAGGCGCATGGTCGACGGCGTCCAGGTCTGCCCGCCGTCGGTGGAGACCTCGAATCGTGCGCTGTCGTAGCGGGGTTCGGTGTCGTACCAGAGGAGGAAGCTCAGCGTCCCGCCCCGGGCGGGCCGGCGCAGCGGAGCGGTGAGGGTGCTCGTCGTGGAGTCGCGGGGATCGGCCCGCCAGGCGCTGGCCGAGCGCGGTCGCACCGGCATCGCCTCGGCGAGATCCCGCGCGACGGCGCGTCGGGCCACGTTGTTGCTGCCCCAGCCGCGGTCGGGGTGCACCCGGTTGCTGAGCATGATCACGAACGAGTGCGACAGCGGGTCGACGACGATCGACGTCCCGGTGAAGCCAGTGTGTCCGAAGGCCACCGGCGAGGAGAGCCCCATCATGTACCAGTGCTTGTTCAGCTCGAAGCCGAGCCCGCGGTCGCTCTCCGGATAGGCCGACTCCAGCGGCGCGTTGTAGTTGACCAGCATCGTGCGCACCGTCTCCGCGCGAAGGATCCGCCGGCCGCGGTAGTCGCCGCCGTTGAGCAGTGACTGGCACAGCACGGCCAGGTCCGCCGCCGTGGAGAAGACCCCCGCGTGCCCGGCGACGCCGCCGAGCGACCACGCGTTCTCGTCGTGTACCTCGCCCCACACCATGCCGCGTCCGGCATACGGCTGGTATTCGGTCGCGGCGATCCGCGACCGCCGCTCCGCGCCCGGGTTGTAGCCGGTGTCGGTCATGCCCAACGGCCCGGTCACGCCGTCGCGGACCAGGTCGGCCAGCGGCCGGCCGGTCACCCGCTCCACCAGTACGCCCAGCGAGATCAGCCCGAGGTCGGAGTAGACGTACTGGGCACCGGGTGTCGCCCCGGCCGCGAGGGGCGTGGCGAGCGCTGCGGCGAACCGCTCGGCCGGTGTGGGGTACCGGCTCCACAGCGGCGTGAACGCGGGCAGACCCGACGTGTGGGTGAGCAGCATCCGGACGGTGACCGTCTCCTTGCCGCCGGCGGCGAACTCCGGGACGTACCGGGCGACCGGCGCGTCCAGCTCCACCCGCCCCCGCTCCACCTGCTGCATGGTGACGATCGTGGTGAACAGCTTGGACACCGACGCCAGGTCGAAGATGGTGTCGGGGCGGGTCGCGATCTGCTGGTCGGCGGGGAGTTCCACGCCGACCAGGCCGGGCGGTGGCCCGACGGAGGCGTACTTCACCGCGCTGCCCACGGCGGCGTGCTGGACGATGACGCCGTCCTTGGCGGCGAGGACCACCGCGCCCGCGTACGCCGGGTAGTCGGGGTGGTCCGGCGTCGGTTGAAGGTACGCCGCCAGGTCGGCGGGCAGGCGATCCACCTGCTCGGGGAGCAGCCCGACCTGGCGGGCGCTGCCGCGCCGCAACGTGTCGTGTCGGAAGTGGATGTCGGCGGGGGTGACGGACGGCGGACCGGACCCGGCCGGGGCGGCCACCGCCCCGGTGACGGGCAGGGTCGTGCCCAGGACCACCAGGGCCAGGCCGAGCGCGAGTGAACGGAGCGGGCGACGGGTCGGCATGGTCATGACCGCACTCCTCAGTAGAGCAGGTAGGGCCGGCGGCGCCGGTTGAAGGTGGCCAACTCCTCGGCCCAGGCACCGACGACGTCGTCCACGTCGGCTCCGGCGTCGATCTGGGTACGCAGGCGCGGCGACCCGGTGAGCTTGTCGATCCAGTACGGGCGCACGGTGTCCCAGGAGTCGCGTCGCCAGGCGAACGCCGGGTACTTGTGCGCCTCCACCAACATCGCGACGCCGGTGCGGATCGGGTCGTACACCGCCCGGTCGACGACCTTGACCTCGACGCCGGCGCAGAGCTTGTTGAGCAGGTCCGGCTTCTGCCCGGCCGAGGTGGGCGAGAAGTACGCCTCGCGGAACTCCACTCCGGGCAGGTTCCGGGCGTTGAGCCGGTCACCCCAGTGGTGGTCGAAGTCCGTCGCCAGCCCACCGATCAGCTCGAACGGGCGGCACGTGCCGCGGCCCTCGGTGATCGACGCGACGCCCTCGAACAGGCCGGTACCCGGGTAGACAAGGGCGGTGTCCGGGGTGGGCATGTTCGGGCTGGGCATCACCCAGGGCACGCCGGTGTCGGCGGCGAGGTCGTCGCGCTTCCAGTTCCGGCACCGCACCACGTGCAGGTCGACCGGTCGCCCCGCCTCGGCCGGCAGGAAGGTGGCGTTGAAGAACCGGGCCAGCTCCCCGACTGTCATCCCGTGCTGCTGGATGATCTCCTTGAGGCCCACCCCCGAGGTGTACGGGCTGGTCATCATCGGTCCGTACGCGCGCCCGCCGATGGGGTTGGGCCGGTCCAGCACGACGTAGCGTTTGCCGACCCGGGCCGCGGCGACCATCGAGGTGTACATCGTCCAGATGTAGGTGTAGAAGCGGACCCCGACGTCCTGGATGTCGAAGACCACCGTGTCCACCCCGGCCTCGGTGAACATGGCTTCCCACCGGGCCTGCGAGGCGCCGTACGCGTCGTAGACCGGGATGCCGGTGCGTGCGTCGACGCCGGTGCCCTCGCTGCCACCGGCCTGCGCGGAGCCGCGGAAGCCGTGTTCCGGGCCGAACGCCGCGGCCAGTTGTACCCGACCCGAGCCGTGCATCAGGTCGACGAGGTGCCGGTAGGACGCGTCGACGCCGGTGGGGTTGGAGACGACGCCCACCCGCTGGCCGGCGAGTTCGGCGAATCCGGAGGACACCAGCTCGTCGAGGCCGGTGCGGACCGCACGGCCACGGGGGCTCGCCGCCGCGGGCGCCAGTGCCCCCGCGCTCGCCCCCAGCGCGCCGGTTCCGACGGCTCCGACAAGGAAGTTCCTGCGCTGCATTGGTTGCCTCCTACCAGCTCAGGCCGTGGCCGTAGGGGTAGAGCACGGAGCCCGTCCCCTCGGCCGTGGGGATCGTGACGGGTAGCTGCCCGCGCGGGGACAGCTCGCCGTGCAGCGCGCGGACGAGCGTGTCCATCGCCGCCCGCGTGTACGAATACGTCGCCAGGTAGGTGGTCACGCCCGGCAGATACGCGATGTCGTACGGGTCGCGGACGGCCACGACGACCACGGGTTTCCCTGTGGCCAGCAGCGCCGCGACGAGGCGTTGCTGGGTGGCGCGCGGGTCGGTGACGGCGGTGTCCCACGCCTTGTTCACCAGCACGACGGTGAGGTCGTGCTCGGCGGCCTGGCTCGCCGTGGCGGCGATCGTCGCGTCGGAGGGCAGGGTCGCCGGTCGGGCGGTGGCGCGGGCACCGCGGGTGGTGAATCCGGCGGCGACCGTCGCCACCGGTGCGAAGGCGGCGCTGTCCCAGCCGGTGATCAGCACCGATCGGTCGGCGCGGGGCAGCGGCAGCACGCCGGCGTCGTTACGGACGGCGGTGAGCGTCGGGTCGGTGACCCGGGCGACGGCCGCGAGGTGCTCCGGCGCGCCGACGGTCCGGACCGCCTCGTCGACGTCGACCAGCGGAGAGCGGGCCAGTCCCTGCCGATACTTCATGCCGAGGATGCGCCGGACCGACTCGTCGATCCGGCGCTCGGTGAGCTCGCCGGTGGCGACGGCCCGCAGCACCGCGTCCCGCGCCAGCGCGAGGTCCGGCGGCATCAGGAGCTGGTCGGCGCCGGCCTTGAGCGCCAGCACGGGCACCCGCTCGTCGCCGTACTTCTCCCGTACGCCGGCCATGTTCAGCGCGTCGGTGACGATGACGCCGCGGAAGCCGAGCTCACCGCGCAGCACGCCGGTGAGGATCTTCGGCGACAACGTCGCGGGATCGTCGGACGGGTCGAGTGCCGGAACCACGATGTGCGCGGTCATGATTGATTCGACGCCGGCGCTGATCGCCCGGCGGAACGGCGGCGCGTCGATCCGGTCCCACTCGGCGCGGCTGTGGTTGATCACCGGGAGGCCGGTGTGGCTGTCGGTGGCCGTGTCGCCGTGCCCGGGGAAGTGCTTCGCCACGGCGGTCACCCCAGCCCGGTCCTGGAAGCCGGTGACCTGGGCGGCGGTGAGGTCGGCCACCAGGGTGGGGTCGGCGCCGAAGGACCGTACGCCGATCACCGGGTTGCCGGGGTTGACGTTGACGTCGGCGATAGGCGCGTACGGCTGCCGGATGCCGACGGCCCGCAGTTCCCGCCCGGTGACGTCCGCCGCCGTCCGGGCGGCGGCGGGGGACCGCGCGGCACCCAGGGCCATCGCGCCGGGGAACTGCGCGGCGGGGGAGGGCATCCGTAGCACCGTGCCCTGTTCCTGGTCGGTCGAGATGAGCAGGGGCACCCGACCCTTCGCACCGTCAGCGAGGGCGGCCCGCTGGAGTCCGTTGGAGAGGGTGGCGATCTGGCGGGGACTGTCCAGGTTGTGCGACCAGGAGAAGTAGCAGACGCCGCCGAGGTGGTACCGGTCGATGACCTCCGCTGGCGTCTCGACGCCGAACGCGGCCCGGTTCGCGGCCCGGTCGGCGGCCGTGGGTTCGGTGGCGTCACCGCCGTACACGTAGGTCGCGAAGAGCTGGCCCACCTTCTGCTCCAGGCTCATGTGCCGCAGCGTGGAGGTGACCCAACCGTGTTCGGCGGACGGCGGGTGCGGGTTGGAGGCTCGGGCAGGGATGGGGGCGAGGGTGGCCGCCAGTGTGGCCGCCCAGGCGGTCGCGGTAACGAGTCGGGTCTGCATAGACGCCTCTCAGTCCGGGTGGCTGAAACTTAGCTACGCGTGCGGCCATCGTCAAGAAGAGAACCTACGGATTGCCGCCGGCCGAAGGCGAGGATCGAGCCCTGCCACACCACGAACTGATCATCGAGTCGGCAAATTACATGCGATTGCTCAAATCTTGCAGATTTCTGTCTCTGTTCCGTAGGCTGTGGTGGTGAATGGACGTCCGCTGGTCGAGGCGAGGAATCTGACGAAGACCTATCCGCCGCGCGGGTCCACAGCGGAGTTCCACGCGGTCGACGGCATCGACTTCGAGGTCCAGCGGGGAGAGTCCTTCGGACTTCTCGGCCCCAACGGCGCCGGCAAGTCCACCACCATGCGGATGATCGCCGCGACGTCGCCGATCAGCGGCGGCAGCCTGCGCGTGCTCGGCATGGACCCGATGAGACAGGGCCCCCAGATCCGGGCCCGGCTCGGCGTCGTGACACAGGACGACTACCTGGACAACGAGCTCACCGTGCGGGAGAACCTGCACATCTACGGGCGGTACTTCAGCCTGCCGCGAGCCGTCATCCGGGACCGTGCGACCCGACTGCTGGATTTCGCCCAGCTTCGGGAGAAAGCCGGCGACCAGGTCGAGACGCTCTCCGGCGGGATGCGCCGGCGACTGACCATCGCCCGCGCCCTGATCAACGAACCCGACATCCTGCTGCTCGACGAGCCGACCACCGGCCTCGACCCGCAGGCCCGGCACATCCTGTGGGACCGGCTCTTCCGGCTCAAGCAGGAGGGCGTCACGCTCATCCTCACCACGCACTACATGGACGAGGCCGAGCAGCTCTGCGACCGGCTCATCGTCGTCGACCACGGCCGGATCGTCGCGCAGGGCTCCCCTCGTGAACTGATCAGCAGGTACGCCACCCGGGACGTTCTCGAACTCCGTTTCCGCCTGGACGAACGGGACACCGCAGCGGAGAAGCTCCGGACGTCGGCACTGGCCACCGGCGGCAACGACACCGATGGTCGCGTCGAACTGCTTCCCGACCGGGTGCTCGTCTACGCCGCCGACGGCGAGGCGGCCCTCGCCACGGTGCACGCCATGTCGCTCACGCCGCTCACCGCACTGGTCCGCCGCGCGACGTTGGAGGACGTGTTCCTCACGCTCACCGGCCGATCGCTCATCGAGTAGCAGGAGAGAGAGCCCTGGTGCTTCACGCATTCGGATACTGGTTCACGCTCTACCGGCGTACCTGGCGTGGCTCGATCGTCATCAACGTGCTGAACCCGTTGCTGTTCCTCATCGGCATCGGCGCCGGCCTCGGCGCCCTCGTCGACGACAACGCGCCAGCCCAGATCGCCGGCGTCTCCTACGCGGCGTTCTTCGCACCGGGCATGCTGGCCGCGGCCGCGATGCAGAACGCGTTCCTGGAGGGGTCCGCGGGGGTCGCCCGAGCTGCGGGCTTCGGGGCCTACCGCAGCGCCACACCGACGCCGCTCACGCCGGAGCAGCTCGCCGCCGGGCATCTGCTCTTCATCGCCTTCCGGGTGCTCATCGCCAGCGGCGCCTTCATCGTGGTGATGGCCGCGTTCGGGCTGATCTCGGGATGGTGGGCTCTCGGCGCCCTGCTCGGCGCGACGCTGACCGGGGTCGCGTTCGCGGCGCCGGCCGCGGCGTGGGCGGTCGGGGTACGCAAGCTGCGCCACGTCGACACGGTGTTCCGCTTCGTCATCATGCCGCTCTACATGTTCTCCGGTACGTTCTTCGCGGTCTCGCAACTACCGGAGTGGATCCGCCCGGTGTCCTACCTGCTGCCGTTGTGGCACGGGGTGGAGCTGTGCCGCACGCTGAGCCTCGGCTCGGCGACGATCACCGGCAGTTCCGTCCACATCGCCTACCTGCTGGCGCTCGCCATCGGCGGCTTCCTGGTCGCGCGCATCACCTACCGCCGACGGTTGCACCCGTGACGGCCCACGCCGAGAGCCTCGTGGAGACACCATGACCACCGTCGTCGTACCGGCCTGGACGAGACGCCGAGCCCTGGCGCTCATCGAACGCAACTTCATGATCTACCGCCGGTCGGTCACGCCGTTGCTCAACGCGCTCGTCGAACCGATCCTGTACCTGTTGTCGATCGGTGTCGGCGTCGGGCTGCTCGTCGGCACGGTACCCGGTGTCGATGTCCCGTACGCCGTCTACGTGGCCCCGGCGATCCTGGCCACGACCGCGATGAACACCGCGTTCAACCAGACGAGCTTCGGCGTCTTCATCCGCTTGCGGGTCGAGAAGACCTACGAGGCGATCCTGCCGACACCGCTCTCCGTCAGCGACATCGCCGTCGGCGAGGTCACCAGCGCGATGATCAACGGGTTGTTGACGTCGATCGGGTTCCTCACCGTCATGGCGGCCGGTGGGCTGGTCACCTCGGCCTGGGTGCTGCTGGCCCTACCGGCGTCGGTGCTGATCTCGTACGCGTTCGCCGCTGCGGGACTGGCCGTCACGACGTACCTGCGCGACTTCCCCGACTTCCAGTACATCCAGCTCTTCATGCTGCCGATGTTCCTGTTCGCGACGACGTTCTATCCCCTGTCGGTCTATCCGGAGGCGGTGCGGCCCCTGATCCAGGCGCTGCCGCTCTACCACAGCATCGAGCTGGTCCGGGAGCCGGCGTTGGGCCACCTGAGCTGGGACGTACTGATCCCGGTGGTCTACCTCGTCGCCTTCGGTTCGATCGCGATGTACGTCGCCACTCGTCGAATGACCCGTGCGATGCTGCGCTGACAACCTCGGCCGGAGCGGGCCTCCCGGCGACCTCGGCCCTGGCGCCGGTGTTGGCCGCATTCCTGGCCGGCGGGGACCGTGTGCCCCAAAGTGGCGATGAGCTTGAGCAGAGGGGCGTACGGTCGTTCGTCATGTCGACTGATCTACGCTGCGCGGTGCTGGACGACTACCAGGGGGTGGCCCTCGGGCTGGCGGACTGGTCCGCGGTCCGGGCCACCAGCTTCCGCGAGCACTTCACGAGCACCGACGAGCTCGTGGCGGCCATCCATGACCGCGAGATCGTGGTCGCCATGAGGGAGCGCACGCCGTTCCCCGCCGAGGTGTTCGACCGGCTGCCCCACCTGCGGCTGCTCGTCACCACCGGCATGAGCAACGCCGCCATCGACCTGGAGGCGGCGCGGGCGCACGGCGTCACGGTGTGCGGCACCGGCGGCGGCTGGACCTCGACGGTCGAGCTGACGTGGGCGCTGATCCTCGGTGTGGCCCGCCACCTGGTGTCCGAAGCGACCGCGCTGCGCAGCGGCGGTCCGTGGCAGCACACCCTCGGCACCGACCTGCACGGACGCACCCTCGGGCTGCTCGGCTTGGGCAGGATCGGGTCGAAGGTGGCGGCGGTCGGGCGGGCGCTCGGCATGGACGTGTCGGCCTGGAGCCAGAACCTGACACGCGCGCGGGCCGAGGAGGTCGGCGCGCGGCCGGCGGGCAGCCTGGACGATCTTCTCGCCGGCTCCGACGTCGTCTCCGTTCACCTCGTGCTCGGCGACCGGACGCGCGGGCTCGTCGGCGCGCGGGAACTCGCACTGATGAAGCCGACCGCCTACCTGGTCAACACCGCGCGGGCGGCGATCGTCGACCAGTCCGCCCTGGCGTCCGCGCTGCGCGAGAAGCGGATCGCGGGGGCCGGGCTGGACGTGTTCGACGAGGAGCCGCTGCCCGCCGGCCACGAGTTCCGTACGCTACCGAACGTGCTGGCCACGCCGCACCTCGGCTATGTCAGCGAGCTCAACTATGCGACGTTCTTCCGGGACGCCGTGGACGATATCGGCACCTTCCTCGACGGCAGGCCAATCCGGTTGCTGACCTGATCCACTCGACCCAACACCGCCTACCGGCCGGTGATGGACGCCCCCGGACCTGCTGGCCCGGTGCGCCGACCTGCCGAACAGGTCCCGGATTTCCCTTCGCTGACCGCAGCACCATCACGCAGCTGGTGCATGTGGACGCCCCGTGAAGGGCCATCAGAGCGGGTCAGCGGATGAGGGCGCGGGTGAGGAGGCGCTGCAGGGCGTCCTGCTCATCGGTGGTCAGAGGAGACAGGGGGGAGTCTTCGGAGAGCAGCTCGAGAAGGCGTTCGCGGAGTTCGGTGCCCTTGGGGGTCAGGACGAGCTGCTTGGAGCGCCGATCGTCGGGGTGTGGGTGGCGTTCGAGGTAGCCCTGCTCCGCGAGGCGATCGGCGATGAAGGTGACGTTGGAGGGCTCGCAGCTCATCCGTTCGGCGAGTTCGCGCAGGGTCAAGGGGTGGGTCAGCTCGCGCAGGGCGTTGCCCTGTGAGGCGGTCAGACCGAGGGCGGCCGCCCGGACCCGGAGGTGGGCTTCGATGTGACTGGCCAGGTCCTTTACCAGCCCGCACAGCTGGCGGTCGTCTTGGCTTTGGGGCTCGCGCTCGGTGGACACGTCACAAGATTACTACAACTCACATAGTTGCAGTTGAAGTCATTCTAGTTGTAACTTTCTGCTCGTGTCGCCGCCCGGCGGCACGTCTCCGAGCAGGAGGTAGGACCATATGGCCACGACGACCGATTTCGACCGCGTACGGCTGACAAGTGCACCGCGCGTCCGTTCGCTCAGCCTGGGTGAACTGAAGATCACCTACATTCCGGACGGGCTGGCCCTGTGCAAGCCGCGCGGCTGGCTGCCCGCCGCCAGCGACGCGGACTGGGCGGCCAACCGGGATCATCTCGACGACGCCGGCTTCCTTCCCGCAGCCGTCGGCGGGCTGCTGGTCGAGCGGGGTGACCGGGCGCTGCTCATCGACACCGGGTTCGGACCCGAGTCCCACCCCGACGACCCGGCCAACCCGATGCTGGGCAGCATTCACGGAGGTGAGCTGCTGAACGGCCTGCGGCGACTGGGCCGCGAGCCGCGCCAGATCGAGGCCGTCGCCATCACCCACCTGCACCTCGACCACCTGGGCTGGGCCTGGAGCGCCGAGCCCGGTGCCGATGCGCCGCCGTTCGCGCACGCCACCCACTTCGTCGCGGCACCCGAGTGGGAGCGGCGCGATCTGGCCGCCGGGGCCGGGGCGACCGAGGAACGCCTGGCCGCCTTCGCGTCCCGCGTCCGTATGGTCCAGGACGGCGAGGAGATTTTCCCCGGCGTGCGGGCCTCGCTCTCGCTCGGACACACCGTCGGCCACGCCACGTACACCATCACCGACGGCGACCGGCGGCTCATCGCGTTCGGCGACGCGATGCACGCGCCGGTACAGGTCACTTATCCCGAATGGGGCTGTGGGATCGACCACGACCCCGCCGAGGCCGCCGAGCACCGCCGCCGCCTGGTCGACGAGCTGAGCCGACCCGACACCATCGGCTACGGCAACCACTTCGCCGACGTGGTCTTCGGACGCGCCGAGCGCCGCCCCGACGGCCGGTTCACCTGGATCCCCGTCGCCTGACCATCCCACCCGGCGGTGCGACCCCTGGAACGGGCCGCGCCACCGCGCACCGATGAGCGCGGCAACAAGTCGTACACATTTTCAAGAGAACGGAGAATTGTCGTGAAGCGCATCAAGCTGGGGGACCTGGACGTCTCCCGTATCGGTTTGGGCCTGGTATCGATGTCCTACGCCTACACCGGAGCCGGCACGGACGACGCCGAGTCGATCCGCACGATCCACCGGGCCCTGGAATTGGGCGTCACTTTCCTCGACACCGCCGAGGTTTACGGCCCCTACATCAACGAGGAACTCCTCGGTAAGGCACTCAAGGGCCGCCGCGACCAGGCCGTGGTGGCAACAAAGTTCGGCATGATCTCGCACGGGGGCGGCGGGGCAGGACAACTCGACAGCAGCCCGGCCAACATCCGGACCGCAGTCGAAGGCTCGCTCAAGCGGCTGGGCACCGACTACATCGACTTGTACTACCAGCACCGGTCGACCCGAACACGCCCATCGAGGACACGGTCGGAGCGCTGGCCGAACTGATCACCGAGGGCAAGATCCGCCACATCGGCCTGTCCGAGGCCGGACCGGAGACGATCCGCCGCGCCCACGCCGTGCATCCCATCGCTGCCGTCCAGTCGGAGTACTCCCTGTGGACCCGGCACCCGGAGGCAAAGGTGCTGCCCCTGCTGCGCGAGCTGAACATCGGCTTCGTGCCCTACTCGCCCCTGGGGCGGGGATTCCTCACCGGGCAGATCCGCTCGACCAGCGGCTTCGACGAGACCGACCTGCGTAAGAACAACCCGCGCTTCACCGGCGAGAACCTGCAGCGTAACCTGCGTCTCGCAGACGAGGTCCAAGCCGTTGCCGCCGAAGCGGGTGCCACCCCGGCGCAGATCGCACTGGCCTGGTTGCTGACCCGGGGCGACGACATCGCTCCAATCCCCGGCACCAAGCGCGTGGCACGCGTCGAGGAGAACACCGCCGCCGACGCCGTGCAACTGACCGCCGAACAGATCGAGAAGCTCGACAACCTTCCTCCCGCTGTCGGCGACACCCACGACGAAGCCGCCATGCGACTGTTGGAGCGGTGACCTCAGCCCCGGCTGTGACCGCACACTCACGGACACGTCCGTGTCGCTTACGCAGGGACGGCATCGCTCTCAGGACTTGTTCCTGCCCGAGTTGAGGATGCGGTCCGCAGCGGCCACCTACTCGGTGTTCCCGTGCCCCTCCCGCTGGCTTTCCTCCCACCCGGGGGCCTTTGTCGGTCGGCCAGCCGAACGTCGCCGAGCGGTTCGATGCGCAGCGTGCAGATGCGACACCGCGCCTGCACGCTGCGCATCACGGGGCCGCCAACCTCCAGGATCGGCAGGTGCCGGGTGACGGCGGCCATGGTGTCGCTTCTCGTTCGATCTGGCGACGCTGGTGTGGGTTGACCTGCGGTTCGCCAGCGTTCTCGACTAGGCGAGGCAGCCCGACACGCCGCGCTCGACGCATCGGGAGAACACCATTCCTCGCCGCTTTCAATGAGACCGCGCCATCCATCGCAGCCGAGGAGAGGTCAGAAACCGAAAGAGTTGAACGGTTCCGGGTCGACGCGGAGGACACGGGCGACGTCGGTTACAGCACCGGGCCGGTGGGCACGAATGCGTCCTGCGCCAGCCAGCACCGCAGCAGACATGCCGCCCAGGTACAGGGAACCCAGCGCCTGGATGTCCATCGTGAGGTCCGGTCGCATGGCCGTGCGAGTGCAGGTCGCACCCTCGGGGGAGACTGCCAACCGCCATACGCCGACGTTTCGCGGGCACATGCTGTCGGCCTCGATCGCGAACGTCAGCTCAGCGGTGGTGTCGTAGGCGCGTGCGGTCAAGGCGCCTGGCAGGTCGAGGATGCGGAGCCACAGGTTGTCGGACTGCCGGGTGATCCGCATGGCCCGTGGATTGCGCAGCATCCAGCGCAGTGGTTCGTCGGTCGGTCGGGACGGCGCGATGATCTTGCGGGTGAGGTCAAAGTCGGCCAGAAGCATCCACATTGCCCGATATGCATCCGGCGTCAAGGCTTGGAACTCGTCGACGACGAGCGTCCCGGTGTGTTCCGGTGATGGCGACCACGGGAGCCGGAAGTTCGCGACGCCGTCAAGGTCGCCGGCGGCGTCACGATGTACCAGGTACCGCATCGGCCCGTCGGTGCCGGCGGCCTCATCGGACAGGCCGTCCCACCGGTCCGGCTGAGGGGTGAGCTCGCCAATCTGGAGTTGCCGAATCTGCTCCTGGATCTGCGGCCACGCCTGCCGCGCTGCCGCAGCGTCTACCAGCTCCAAGGATCCCGCTGGAAGTTCGGAGTCGATGAAGCGGGCGTCGCTGCGCTCCAACTCCCAACGGCTGCGCATCGTCGCCGGGAGGAACCCGAAACGTCCGTAGATGCCGCCCTCACTTGCGCTCAGAGCGGCCAGAGGTTCGCCACGCTCCAAGGCTTCATCGAACATCGCCTGCATCATGCCGCGCAGGAGCCCTCGCCGCCGGTGGGTCGCGATTACGCCGGTTGCCGTCACACCGCCGAAGGGGACAGCACCCGGGCCCGGCACGGTGATGGCCAGCGAGAGCATCGCCGAGCCGCCCACCAGCTTTCCGTCCACGAAGGCGGCCTGAGGATGGAAGTGGTCATCCATCACCTCATCGGCCCAAGCCTCCAGTTGCTGCTTGGTGGCCGGCTTTCTCGGCGGCGGCCAAGCTTCCGGGCCGCCGTGCCACGAGGCCGGTGCGGGCTCCCAGTTCGGCAGCCCGTTGGCGTACGGCAGCACCTTGAGGTAGTCGACTGCCTCGGATCGTTCGACAGGCCGGATCTCGATTTTCACAGTCCGCATCTTTCAGCTCGCCCGGCCGCCGAGGCAACGAAGATTCGGCACCTGTCCGGTTCATCGGCACCCCTGGCACGACGACGGGAACCGCACTGGTCGAACGACCATCCCGGGTGCGCCAGTTCACCTGAGAACCGACACCACTCGCCAACTCGGCTACGAAGCGAAACATGCACCGCACCACGATTATCGGATTGCTATTAACGATAATCCGATAATCGACCGGCACATAAGGGGACAAACCACACAGACATCATAATGACAGTTCTTGTGCGTAAGGGTTCAGGTTGGTGTGACAGGCGGTCATGGCAAGTGACGGGAAGAGCCGCTAGGCCCGGGTGTTCTCGGCTTCGCCCTGTGAAGAGCGGCCCGGAGGAAGGGTTCGGGCCAGGGCCGCGGTTTCCGGGTGGTCTGCGCCCAACACCCGCTTACGACGGTGAAAGGTGTCCTCGTCGAGAGCCTGCGCCTCGTGGAGACTGCCGTGGCGGCGAAGGATGGCGGCAAGGATGGCGGCCGCGTGCAGGGTGCTGCGGTGGTCGGGGCCGAGCATGCGTCGCAGCTCGGTGAGAGCGTGGCGACCCAACGTCATCGCCTCTTCCAGCTCTCCGAGATTCGCAAGGTCGCGCGCGAGTTGGGAGATCGTGATCAGGGTTTCCGGATGATCATGACCAAGTACGGCGGTGCGGCGTTCCAGGGTCTCGTGGTGGAGAGCCTTCGCGGCTTCGTGTTCACCGAGTTCGGAATATCGGTTGGCCAGGTTGTCGGCGGAACGGAGAGTCTGGGGATCATCGTCGCCGAACACGCGCCGCAGGCGAAGGAGAGTGTCCTGGTTCAGCTGTCGGGCGTCCTCGTATCTCCCGACGTCGGCAAGGGCCCTGGCACAGTTGGCGGCCGACAGCAACGTCTCCGCGTTGTCGGGACCGAACAGGCGTTGCAGGCGGGCAAGGGTGTCCATCTCGATGGCCAACGCGTCGGAATGTGCCGGGGGAAGCGTCGCCGACTGACGCCGGGCTGCCCTCAGGACATCCAGGTCGTCGTCGCCCAGAGACCGGGACCACCTCTCGCGGGCGGCCCGGGCGAGCCCGTTCGCTGATGCGCCCTTTCCGGATAGCTCCAGGTAGCGGGCGGCATCCAGGACGACATCCCGATAATCCTCGCTGCCCACCTCGGCGGAGTCCGGCGGCGGCAGTCGTAGATGGACCTCGACGTGAGCCGTCAGGGTGGACCACGCCGGCCAGAGCGCCAACTCGGAGGGGTCACCGGGTCGGTTCGCGGCGAGCAGGTCACCGGACAACTGCCACTGCCTGCTGCGCTTAGCCGGACCGAGCAGATCGCGCACCACCGCCGCCGTCGTGCGGTGCACCACGAGCGACCCGCCGTCCGAGTCGAGCCGCACCAGGCCGAATTCCCGCAGCCGTCCCACCGCTGACCTCAACGTGACCGCCGAAGCCTTGGCGGGGGCGCCCGGCTGCCGCGCCTGCGGCATGCGAGAAAGCCAGGTGACGGGAATGGGCTCCGAGCCGAGGAGCGCACACAGATCCAGGATGCTGACCGCGAGCGCGTCCTCAACCTTGAGACGTTCGACGGAGAGCGCGACCACCGCGGCCAAAGACAGTTGGTATCCAACCGGTCTGCCCTGGCCAAGGATCTCCATCGCGTGTGCCTCGATCGCCTCGACGTACTCCCGCGGCCCCATGCCGGTCGCCACCATGAACCCCGCGGCCTGGGCTACCGCCAGGGGCAGATCGCCGACCGCGTCCGCGACTCTGTCCGCGTCCGACGGGCTGATCCCGCTCAGCTGAGCCGCCAACAGGGAAACGGACTCCGCCCGGGTGAAAACGTCCACTTCGATCAACGCTCCCAGCTGATTCCAGTGATTGGCCCGTGAGGTGATCAACACTTGGCCCGCACCATCGGGGATGGCCGGTGACGCGAGCTCGATTCCCGGCATGTTGTCGAGCACCACCAGCCAACCACTGTGGCTGCGCAGCCAATCGAGAGCCTTCCCGGCGGCATCCTTGGCCAATGTTCCCTCGGTCGCCGCACCCACGTCCACAGCCAGGGTGGCCAGTTGCTCGACCACCAGTGGAGGCTGTTCGGCGTCGATCCACCAGATCACGGAGAAGCGGTGTTGGAATCGGTGCGAATATTCGATCGCCACACTCGTCTTGCCGGATCCACCAATGCCGTGCAGGCAGACCACGGATGCTGTCGGTCGCCGTTGAAGGTCGTCCAGAATCTGTTGTCGGCCGGTGAACAACGGATTCCGCTTCGGCATCCGGCGCGGGCCAGGCTGATCGCAAGGCGGCTGGGTGGGCTGCTCGGTCGCTGCGAGGCCGGCGGTGTCGGATACACGGCGCGGCCACAGCAACGCGACCTCGAACCCGACACACACCAGGGTGACGAGGCCCAGGGTCAACCACGGGTTCTGCCGCACCAGATCGAGGACTCTCGGCCATCGCTGTTGGTCGGATGCGGCGTTGGCCGCGAGGCCGCCGAGCGCGGCCAACAGCGGCACACCGGCTACGACCCATCCGGTGGAGCGGCGACCCTCTGCACCCATGGACGAATCCCTTCGCCGCATCGTCCCTTCCATCCAACTCCACGTCGCGCCTGCTGTCACGGATGGTTCACCCGCCCGTCCGCCCTAGGATCGCCTGATGTTCCAGCCGACCTATCCGATCCACACCCCGCGGCTCACCCTGCGACCGGTCACGATCGACGACCTCGACGACGTGTACGCGTACCAGAGCCGGCCCGACGTCGTGCGCTGGATGCTCGGCGCCGAGCCGCGTACCCGCGAGCAGTCCCGGGCGTCGGTGCTCGCCATGGCGGGTGAGGACGCGTGGCGCGCGGAGGGCGACTGCCTGACGGTGGCCGTGGTCGACGGCACCGGGGTGATCGGGACCGTCGAGCTGGTGTGGCGCAGCGAGCGTGACCGTACGGCTGAGGTCGGGTACGTCTTCCATCCCGATCATGGCGGTCGCGGCCTGGCCACCGAGGCCGTCGCGGCGCTCGTGGACTGGGGGTTCGACGAGGTCGGGCTGCACCGGGTCTTCGGTCGTTGTCACGCCCGCAACGAGGCGTCCGCCCGTTTGATGGCCCGGCTCGGGATGCGTCAGGAGGCCCACCACGTGCAGAGCTACCTGTTCGATGGACAGTGGGCTGACCAGCTTGTCTTCGCCGTCCTGGCCCGGGAGTGGCGGTCCCGGGCCTGACGCCTCTACGTGCGGCCGTACGCGGCGCGGGCCTGGGCCACCTCGGCGGCCTCGCGTTCACGCCACCGTCGCTGGGCTTCCCGGTTGCAGGCCCGGCAGACCCGGCGGTAGCGGCCGGTCGCGGCGTCGAGTTCACGGTCGTGGCCGTTGCGGCACTGTGCCGCCTGTGACCGGGTTCGGCAGGTCTCGGAGCGGCTGACCTGGCGCAGGTGCGTCGGCTCGATGCAGTCGGGGGCGCCGCAGGTCTGGTCGACGTCGAGGGTGGGGTCGTACCCGCCGACGAGGACCACGAACGCGGCGATGTGCGCCCAAGCGCGGCCGGCGACCTTCTGGTGGACCCCGCGTCGCGGCCCGTAGCCGTGCACGACGAGGCAGCCGTCGTCGGTGCGGTGCGAGCGCTCCAGTAGGTGCGCGCGCAGCGACTCCTCGGTGTGGTACCGGGACAGACCCTTCACCGCGGACAGCACGCCGACACCGTACCCGGACGCGCTGTGGCAGTCGATCACCACAGCGCGCGCGGGTCGGGTCGCGTCTCAGCCCTGGCGGCCGAGCCACTCCCGGTAGGCGGTGGGTGCGATGACCGCGTCGTCGGAGGCGATGAGGACGTCGCCGGCGACGGCGGCGAACATGCCAGCGCTGTTGTCGGTGGTGACGGTGCGCTGGTCACCGCGGGCGGCGAGGGTGATCCGCCCCAACTCGTCGAGGGCGAAGACGTCCGGCCCGGCGACGTTGCGGACACCCTGGAGGGGCGCGCCCATGCTGACCTCGGCGACGGCCTGCGCCACGTCCGCGGCGGCCATCGGCTGCACGGGGGTGGCGGGCAGGCGGACGGTGTTCTCGTCGGCGGTCCAGGACAGGATCGCGTCGACGAACTCGAAGAACTGGGTGGCCCGGACGATCGAGTACGGAATGGGACCGGCCTTGAGGATGTCCTCCTGGAGGGTCTTGGCGCGGTAGTAGGCCAGGTCGGGCACCTGGTCGACGCCGACGATGGAGAGCACCACGGCGTGGCCCACGCCCGCGCGGTCGGCGGCGGCCAGCAGGGTGTCCATGGTCGTCTGGAAGAACGCGGGGGAGGCGTCGTCGAAGGTCGGCGAGTTCGTCAGATTGACGACCACGTCGGCGCCGGTGAGCGCGTCGGACAGGCCCTGCCCGGTGAGGAGGTCCACCCCGGTGGACGGCGAGAGTGGCACCGCCTCGTGACCAGTGGCCTGCAAGATCTTGACGACCTGTGACCCGATGAGGCCGGTTCCGCCCAGTACGGCGATCTTCATGCCCATGCACCTTCCCGTGACTGTGGGGTCGTTCGTCCGGCCGCTGAGGCGCAACCAAACGCGGACCTCTCCTGTCCGAGAACTATACTCGGACAGGATGAGTCCGAGTAATGGGGTGGCTAGGGTGACGCCATGAAGATGTCCGGCGGGGTCGAGTGGGCGCTGCACTGCTGCGTGGTGCTCATGGTCAGCAGCACACCCGTCCCTGCGGCCAAGCTGGCCGAACTGCACGACGTCTCCAGCAGTTACCTCGCCAAGCAGCTCCAGGCCCTCGCCCGCGCCGATCTGATCCACTCCGTGCAGGGCAAGTCGGGCGGCTACGTGCTGACCCGCGCACCCGAGAGCATCACCCTGCTCGACGTCGTCCGGGCGGTCGACGGTCCCGGTCCGACCTTCGTCTGTACGGAGATCCGCCAGCGCGGCCCCTTCGCGACGCCGGCCGACGCCTGCACCACGCCGTGCCCGGTCGCCCGCGCGATGTGGGCCGCCGAGGACGCCTGGCGCCAGGCACTCGGCGCGGTCACGATCGCCGACCTCGCCCGTGACGTCGACGTCGACTCCGGCCCCGAGGCCCTGGCCGGCATCCAGACCTGGCTGACCGGCGGAGCCGGCTGAACCTGGCTGACCGGCGGAGCCGGCTGCGCACGGTCAGCCGGTGTGGCGTACCTCGGTGTCCCAGATCTGCGCCCACGGACGCCGCAGCCCCCGGCACACCTGGATCGGGCCGCCGTTCTCGTCGTTGTCCACCTCGGCCCGCTGGTCCACCCGCCCGGCGAGCGTGCACTCCTCGAACCAGGTGTTCAGCTGGTCGGGACGCTCCCAACCGACGGCGATGACGACGTCCGCGTCGGCCGGCGGCCGGCCGAAATCGGCCATGCTGTTGTGTCCTGAGTACGCGCGGGGGAGGCCACGGGCCGGACCGTAACGAGCCAGCGCACCGGCCTCGCCGTAGTTGCCGGTCAGGACGACCGCCCCCGCGCGCTCCTCGGCGGGCAGAACACGATGGACGGCCGCAACCGAGTCGGCGAACGCCGGCCAGCCGATCGTCTCCCCGGCGTCGTAGTTGACGTCGACCACGAAACCGGGCAACCGTTCGGCCGGCAGCACCGGCAGCAGCAGCACCACCGTGGGCAGGAGCAACGGCACCGCGCCCAGCGCGAGCAACCCTCGACGTAACCGGACTGAGCCGCGCGACGCCCACGCCCCGGTGACCACCGCGCCGGCGGCGGTCAGGACCAGCAGCAGTGGCGCGTCGTAGTAGCCCTTGCCGCCGGCGATCAGCACGACGCCGATCACGACCAACCAGGCCCAGCCCACCGCCCGGTACGCCCGCCACTCCGGCCGGCGCAGCAGGGCGACGAGGCCGGCGATCCAGATCGGTACGGCGTACGGGCTGATGATGACGAACTGGAGGACGAACGCGTCGAGGCGGCCGCTGTAGGAGCTGTCACCCTCGGAGATGGAGGCCGCCACGCCGAGCTGGGGGAAGCCGTGCGCCGCCTGCCAGATCAGGTTCGGCCCCGCCAGCAGCGCGGCGAGCGCGGAGGCGGCCAGCACCCACCGGTCGCGCAGCAGCCGACGCGGCCCGGCGATGAGCACCCCGGCGATCAGGCCCACGGCCAGCAGCGCGGGCAGCAGCTTGTTGAGCATGCCCACGCCGAGCGCCAGCCCGATGCCGAGCGCCCAACGGCTGTCACCGGTACGCAGCAGCCGCACCGCGCACCACGCCGCGGCCAGCCAGGCCAACAGGTCGACGGTGGTGGTGCTGAGCAGGTGCCCGCCGGCGAGCACGATGCCGGACAGCGCGGCGAGCACCGCCGCGAAGGTCTGCCCGCCCCGGCCGGCGCCCAGCTCGCGGGCGATGGCGGCGACCAGGAGCACCGCCACGCCGGCCAGCAGTGCCGACGGCGTACGCAGCACCACCAGGTTTCCTGGCGCGATCGTGTCGAGCAGTCGGGCCAGCGCCGGGACCAGGGGGCCCTGATCGACGAAGCCCCAGTCAAGATGTCGGCCGGCGAGCAGGAAGTACAGCTCGTCGCGGTGGTAGCCGTAGCGACCGGCGAGCAGCAGCAGCGTCAGGCTGGTCGCGGCGGCGGCCAGCCACCGGCCGAGCGCGCGCGGACCCGACTCCGGTGGCCGACCTGGCGGCGGCTGGGCCGGCTGGTGAGGTCGGTCGATGTCGATCGCGGACTCGCTCACCCGCACATCATCGCCCCCGATACCGCCGCGCGGGTGCCCGGAAGCCTCCGCGTGCAGACGGTGTGACCAGGTGCGAAGATCAGCTTCGTCACTCGGACCGAAAGGACGACATGCGCTATCGCACTCTGGGCGCCACCGGCACGGTGGTGTCGACCCTGTGTCTGGGCACGATGACCTTCGGCGCGGAGACCGACGAGGCGGGCAGCTTCGCCCAACTGGACCGCTTCGTCGACGCCGGCGGCACCTTCGTCGACACCGCCGACGTCTACTCCGCGGGCGTCTCGGAGGAGATCGTCGGCCGCTGGCTGCGGACGCGACCCGACCTGCGGGACCGCCTCGTCATCGCCACCAAGGGGCGGTTCCCGATGGGCCCCGGCGCCAACGACGCCGGCCTGTCGCGGGTGCACCTCAGCCGCGCACTGGACGCCAGCCTGCGGCGGCTCGGCGTCGAGGCCATCGACCTCTACCAGGCGCACGCCTGGGACCCGCTGACCCCGCTGCCGGAGACGCTGCGGTTCTTCGACGACGCGGTCCGCGCCGGAAAGATCCGCTACGCGGGCGTCAGCAACTTCACCGGCTGGCAGTTGCAGAAGGCCGCCCTGCTCACCCAGCACCTCAACCTCACCCCGGTCGTGACCCTGCAACCGCAGTACAACCTGCTGGCCCGGGAGGTCGAGTTCGAACTGGTGCCGGTCTGCGAGAACGAGGGCATCGGCATCCTGCCGTGGTCGCCGCTGGGCGGCGGTTGGCTGACCGGCAAGTACCAGCGCGACAGCACGCCCACCGGCGCCACCCGTCTCGGTGAGAACCCGCAGCGCGGCGTCGAGGCGTACGCCGGTCGTAACGCCGAGGAGCGCACCTGGCGGGTGCTCGACGCGGTCCGTCAGGTCGCCGGGGAACGCGGTGTGTCCATGTCGGCGGTGGCGCTGGCCTGGCTGGCGGCCCGACCGGCGGTCACCTCGGTGATCCTCGGCGCGCGCACCACCGAGCAGCTCGACGACAACCTCACCGCCGCCGACCTGGTGCTCGACGCCGAGCAGACGCGGCTGCTGGACGAGGCGAGCGCCCCGCCGGTCGGCGACTACCCGTACGGCGACGCGGGAGTGCGTCAGCGTGGCCGCGACCTGCCGACCGCGCCATGATCCCGTTTCCTGAGCCCACCGAGGCGGCCGGCAGCCGCACCGAGGTCTTCCTGCGCTACCTGGACTACTTCCGGGAGTCGGTGCTGGCCAAGGTGTCGGCGTTGGACGAGACGGAGCTGCGGCGTAGCCGGCTGCCGTCCGGGTGGACGCCGTTGGAGCTGCTCACCCACCTGCGTCACGTCGAGCTGCGCTGGATCGAGTGGGGTTTCCAGGGCCGGCAGATCGCTGAGCCGTGGGGTGACCGCCGCGGGGACCGCTGGTACGTGGCGCCCGAGCAGACCCGCGCGGACCTGGTGGCGGCGCTGCGCGCGCAGGGTGCGCACACCAGCGCCGTGGTGACGGCGCACGACCTGTCGGAGGTGGGGGCGCCCGGCCCGCGGTGGAACGGCGCCGACCCGGCGTCGCTGGAGCGGGTGCTGTTCCACCTGGTCCAGGAGTACGCCCGCCACCTCGGCCACCTCGACGTGGTTGCCGAACTCGCCGGCGGTCCAACCGGCGAGTGAGGCCGAGGCGATACTGGGGGCATGCCGCTGCTCGTCGCGCCCGCCCTGCCCGCCGGGAGTATCGGCGGCCAGGAGCAACCCCACCTGCCGGTACGCCCCGGACTGGCGCTGCGGGCGTGGCGCGACGACGACGGCCCGTCGGTCCGGGTCGCTTTCAACTGTCCGGCGATCCAGCGGTGGCACGTCCGCCGCCTCGACAGCGACGACGAGGCGCGGGCGTGGACGGCGCAGTGGGCCGGCCGCTGGCGTGCCGAGACGGCTGCCAGCTGGGCGATCGTCGACGCTGACGACCGGCCGGTCGGTCAGGTGGGGTGGCGCGGTGTGCTGCTGGCCGAGGCGTCGGCGCACCTGTCGTACTGGGTGCTGCCCGCCGCGCGGGGTCGAGGGATCGCCACCGCGGCGCTGCGCGCGTTGACCCGGTGGAGTTTCACGCGGGCCGGGCTGCACCGGCTGGCCCTGGAGCACTCGACCGCCAACACCGCGTCCTGCCGGGTGGCTGCGCGGGCCGGCTTCATCGAGGAGGGCGTGGCCCGCGGCTCGGTGCGCCACGCCGACGGCTGGCACGACATGCACCTGCATTCGCGGTTGGCGACCTGAGACTGAACCAGGAAATTGCCCCTCGGCGACGAGAACGCCCTGGTGGTCAGGCAGCCGTAGCCGCACCGGTAGGGGTGCCGACCAGTCCGCGGTGGAGGTGTGTGCCGGCGATCCGGAGCGGCGTCGCAGCTGGTGGACGACCGGGGGCTACCAGTAGGGGCAGTTGCGCCCCTCGCGCACCATCTGCGCGTACTCGGCGCCCGTGATGCGGAGCCGGTCGGTCTTGCTGCCGTCCTTGGCCCGACAGCCATTGATCGGATTGAGGTAGACCCAGGTGTAGGCCGAGTCGTCCGCGCGCCCGGTCACCTCGAACGGCTTGTCGCCGGGTGCCGAGATCACCATCGTCTGGCGTCGTCCGTCGGCGAGGTAGTCCAACTCCAGTCGCCATCGGCAGTGCTGCTTCGCGCTGAGCGCTCGTACCTGAATGACGTTCTTCTCACCCTTGGGCAAGGTGATCTTGTGGGTGGCGAAGAACGGGGCACCGGCTTCGTCGCCACCCCGGTCCTCGACGAGCATCCGGGGATTCGGGCGATCCACGTGTGTCACGAGGACGACCTTCTTGGATTCGCCCTGGGATTCGTTGGGCTCCTTGATCCCGGTGAGTGGGGCGCGGCAGGGCTCGACGAGGACGGGCCGGAGGTCGACGGCCTCGGCTGCCTCGTCCCGGGTGCCGACGAGGGTGATCTCCCAGGTGCTCCGTTCGATGTCGACCGCGCCGGCCTCGACGGCCGGATCGTCCGGACGTGCGGCGTCCAGGCGAGCCAGGTCGGAGCCGGCGGGGTAGACGTAGTCGAGCGAACCCTCCTGCGGATAGGGGACGTGCTTCACGTCCAGGACGACGAGTGGCCCCCGGCCGGCCAACTCCTCGGCCAGCTCGTCCGCGGGCTTCCACTGATTGATCATGCCCAGAACGACGGCGCCGAGCCAGGTGGCGACCGCACCGACCACGATCGTCAGCAGCCAGGTAACGGGACGTTTCCACCAGGCGACGGTTGCCGGCGCGGGCGACGACACCGGGGCCGGAGTGGGGGCCTTACGGCGACGCGGGCGCTTGTTACGTGGACTCATGGACCGGCGTCTCCTGCGTATCGATGGACGTTTTGTTGTCGAGGAGCCGACGGGCCAGCAGCACGGGCAGCGCGACGAGCCAACCCCAGGCCGCGCCGAAACGCAGCGAGGAGGTCAACTGCACGCCCAGGGACTGCCAGGGCGCGCAGCCGGTAGGGGAGTGCGAGACCGCACAGTCGACAAGGACGTCGGATGTCGCGGTCAGCCCGGCCGCGGCGATCGTGGCACCCCAACAGACGACGACGAGCCCGAGGCGGTGCCCGGAGTTCGGCAGGCCGGCGAGCAGAGCCCGCAGCAGGAGCCACAGCAACACCAGCAGGGCGAGGGCGAGCACCGACCTGTGCACCCACAGGTCCATCGACAGGGGATTCGGCTCGATCTCGTGGGTCAGCCGGTACCCCACGTCATCGCGTACGAGTGGCGGCGGCGACAGGGCGGGGCGGTACAGGAATTCCCTGAGCAGTCCCAGGAAACCTCTCCCGGCATAGCTCTCCCACACGGCTCGGGTGCCGTTGATCAGCAGGAGCACCAGCACCGGAAGGACGCCGGCCAGGGCAAGGTTCGCGCTGCGTCCTCGCACGTCGCCGATCAGCGGAACGCGGGCTGTCGGCTCCGGGTCCTCGTCCGTGTCGTCGACCGCGTCCTCTTCCTCGTCTTCGCCTTCGTCCTCGTCGGTCGCTTTGTTCAACCGGTCCAGCAGCAACCTCGCCAGGCTGACGCTACCCACCAGGGATGCGTTCGTGCCTGCCACCAGGCAGCCGAGGAAGAGAGCGTCGGACGTCCAGCCGGCCAGCGTCAGGTGCGCGCTGGCGAGGAGCGTGGAGTGGTCCAGTGCCTCGTTGGCGTACCAGCCGGTGGGGGCGGTGTGGACACGGACCACGAAGGTGGCCCACCAGAGCAGGTCCCCGATCGCCGTGGCGGTGAGGGCGGCGGCCGCGCCGGTCATCGCCGCGATGAACGGGTGCGTCCGCCGCGTGACCAGGCCGCAGGCCAGGTACGTCGACACCCCGATCAAAAGGATCACGACCCAACGGATCTGCGGCGTCACCGCGTCCATCATGGGAGCGGTCATGGGGTCGAGGGGGGCGAAGAAGGCCACACCCTTCACGACGAGCGTCGGGAAGTCGACGGCGGTCCGCGGGATGGTGAACGGCCCCGGCATGGAACGCAGCTTGGCGGTGACCACCAGGTACATCAGGATGGCACCCACCGCGGCGAGCGCGGCGACGACAATCCTGTCTGGCCGGCTCATCCGGCCGGCCTCATCCCGGGGCGGGTCGTCACGCCGTCAGTCTCGCGCAATGTTCGGCTGCGCATAAGCCCGCGGGTCCCCTCTCGGAGTGCTCCGACGACACCTCTCCGCGCACAGCTTCTGGGCACCCTGCAGCGACGGTGGGAGCGTATCCGCGGAGAGGCACTGCCCCGAGGGCGTTCCCTGGCACTCCTCGCAGAAGCGGCAGCAGCATGGACATGACCGGCGCGGTGGCGGAAGAGCACGAAGAGCGGCGGCGACGGCGATGAAGAAGGATCGCGACGGCGGAACGCTCACCGTCAGCCCGGAGTCGTGGCGTGGCTTCGTCGCACTGGCACGCAACGCCGGCTGATCGAGCAGCCCGGCTGACAGCCGCGACCGGAAATCGCCTGGCGGCCCGCGTACCCCCGATGGGAGGGTGAGCGGCATGACAGCCGATGCTCTGGCCGGGGCCCTGGCCGACGACGGACGGCGGCGGGTCTTCGCGGCGATCGTGCTGGGTGCGACCAGCGTCGCCGAGGTCGCGCAGCGGACCGGCCTGGCGGCGCGGGTGGTGCTCACCTGGGTTCGCCGGCTCACCGACGCGGGTCTCTCATCGGCCCGGACGGCGCGCTCGCGGCCGACGAGGCGTCGCTGCGGGCGGCGGCGCGCGACCGTCGCCCGGCCGACGACGCCGACCCGGCGGACGACCCGGTGCTGCGGACCTTCCTGCGCGCGGGCGTCCTGGTGGGCCTGCCGGCACAACGTGGTCGCAGGCGGGTGCTGCTGGCGCACATCGCGGACCGGTCGTTCACGACGGGGACCCGGTATCCCGAGCGGGCCGTCGACGAGGCGCTCAAGCCCTGGTGCGCGGCGGGCGGGTCGGACCACGTCACGCTGCGCCGCTACCTCGTCGACGAGCAGTTGCTCACCCGCGAGCACGGCATCTACCAGCGGGCCTGATCGTCCGCTGCGCGAACCGTCTGGTTCCGGAGCATGTTGCTAGCCTCCGTGCATGACCTCGTGTACGCCCGCCGACGGCCCACCCGACCTGTTGTTCCTGCTCTCCTGGGCGAGTCACGCGTTGCAGACCGAGCACGCGGCGGGTCTGGCCGAGTTGGGCATCTCGCCGCGGGCGCACTACGTGCTGGCGCAGGCCAGCACCGGGGAGCTGACCCAGCGGGAGATCGGCGAGCGGTGCGGCGTGGACAAGACGACCATGGTCGTCACGCTCGACCAGTTGGAGCGGGCCGGGCTGGCCGAGCGCCGCCCCGCCCCGACGGATCGACGTGCGCGGCTGGTCGCGGTGACGCCGGCGGGGGAGCGGATCCTGCGCCGGGCGCAGGAGGTCGTCCGGCGCATCCAGGACGAGCTCCTCGCGACCCTGCCCGAGCAGGACCGGGAGGCGTTCCTGCGGGCCCTCGTCGCACTGATCAGCGGACCGTTGGCCAACACCTCCCCGTACGCGCCCGGTGGCCGCTCCGGTTGTTGATCCCGAGAAAGATAGTTCCGAACAAGACTATCTGCTACGGTCATACTCGTTCGTTTCCCTGAACGAGGAGCCGTCATGAGTGCTGCCGCCGTCACCACCCCCACCACCGACTCGCCGCTGCGCCGTCGGGCCCTCGGTGTTGCCATCGCAGTGCTGGCCTGCCTGGCCATCTGGGCGATCGGCGCACTGGCCGGGGTCGACTTCACCGTCGAGAGCCCCGGTCAGCCCGCAACGGTCATCGGGGCGGGCGCGATCGGCGTCGTCGCTCTCGGCGCGTCCCTGCTGGGCTGGGCATCGCTGGCCCTGCTGGAGCGGTTCGCCGCGCGCTTCGCCCGTCCGGTCTGGATCTCGCTGGCCGTCGTGGTGACACTGCTGTCCTTCCTCCCGCTGCTCGGCACCGAGGCCACCGCCGGCGCGAAGCTGACCCTCGGCGCGACACACCTCGCGGTGGCGGTCGCGTTGATCGCCCTGCTGCCGACCCACCGCCGCTCGGAATAATCCGTTGACCGGGCGCTGATGATCGACAGGTGACCGCCACCATCCGACCCACCTGGGCGACCACCACCGTCCAACCCGAACAGTCCGACGCGGCCCGGCTGCTGCGCGAGTACATGACCGAGATGGTGGTCCGCTACCACCACCGCCCGGCCCTGCCCGGCGAGGTCGACGCGGCGCTGGTCGAGATGCCCAGCGACGACCTGACCTACCCGACCGGGTTGCTGTTGCTCGCCCATCACGGCGCCGAACCGGCCGGCTGCGCCGGGCTGCGGTGGCAGCCGGGCTGGGCCGAGTTGACCCGGGTGTACGTCCGTCCCCCGCATCGCGGCGCGGGTGGGGGCGCCGCGTTGCTGGCCGCCGCCGAGGATCGTGCCCGCGCGGTGGGGGCGGACCGGATCCGGCTCGACACCCGCGACGACCTGGTCGAGGCCCGCGCCCTGTACGCCCGGCACGGCTACGTCGAGATCCCGGCGTACTCACGGGGCCCGTACGCCGAGCACTGGTTCGAAAAACGGTTGCGTTGAGCGGTTGACGTCCGACTCCGGTCGCGCTAAATAAAAAGAGGAAGTTGAGTCACCCCGACTCAACCATCACCTTCGGCCAGGAGAACCGAGGAGGCATGACCATGTTGATGCGTACCGACCCGTTCCGCGAGATCGACCGGCTCGCCGAGCAGTTCTTCGGTACGGCGGCCAGCCCGGCGACGATGCACCTCGACGCCTACCGCGACGGAGACTACTTCTACGCCGCGTTCGACCTGCCCGGCGTCGACCCCGACACCATCGACTGCACCGTCGAGCGCAACGTCCTCACCGTCCGCGCCGAGCGTCGCCGACCCGCCGGCGACGGCGTCGAGCTGGTCGCCGCCGAACGCCCGATGGGCACCTTCACCCGGCGACTGTTCCTGGGCGACACACTGGACACCGACAAGCTGGAAGCGGGCTACGAACACGGGGTGCTGACGCTGCGCATCCCGGTCGCCGAGCGCGCCAAGCCGCGCCGGGTGACCATCACCGCCAACGGCGACGGCCGTCGGCAGATCAACGCCTGACCCACGGGATCGACTCAGCCTCGGATGGGATCGGCGCGCCTGCAGGCCGATCCCACCCGAGCTGAGAGCCTTTTTCACATGGTGTCCTCCGACGCTCCGGTGCTCGTCCGCCCCGCCGCCCGGCCCGTCCTACCCGGCGGACCGGTCGACGTCACCGAGGCGTGGCTGCGCAACCGGCGGCTGTCCGAGCACACCCGCGACGCGTACCGGCGGGACGTCACCGGGTGGCTCACCTGGTGCGCCGGCCGCGACGTCGACCCGCTGCGGGCCACGTTCCTGCACGTCAACGAGTACGCCCGAGCATTGGAGTCCACCCTCGGGGCGCGCAGCCGTCGCCCACTGACCCCCGCCACCGTGGCACGTCGGCTCTCCGCGCTGTCCAGCTGGTACGACTTCCTCGTCAAGCTCGGCGGGGTGCCGGCGAACCCGGTCTCCGGCGCGGATCGCCCCCGCGTCGACCGGGACCACTCGGCCACCGTCGGGCTCACCCCCGAGGAGGTGGACGCCCTCCTCGCCGCCGCCGACGCGGACACCGGCCCGACCGCCGTACGCAACCGGGCGGCCATCGCGCTCCTCGCCGACCTCGGCCTGCGCGTCGGCGAGCTGATCTCGCTGGACCTGACCGACCTCGGCACCGAACGCGGCCACCGCAGCGTGCGCTTCGTCGGCAAGGGCGGCAAGCAGCGCCGCCGCGCCCTCACCCCCGGCACCGGGTACGCCGTGGACGCCTACCTGGCCCAACGGGCCGCCGCCACCGGCGTGCCGGTGCCGCAGCTCACCGGGCCACTGCTGGTCACCGCCAGCGGCGCCCGCCTGGATCGGCACTCGGTGTTCCGGATGGTCCGCCGCCTCGCCCGAGCGGCCGGGATCCCGGCCTGGGCGAGGCTGTCCCCGCACTCGCTGCGGCACGCCTTCGCCACCACCGCCCGCTCCGAGGGCGTGCCCCTGGAAGACGTGCAGGACGCCATGGGGCACGCCGACCCACGGACCACCCGCCGCTACGACCGCGACCGGCACAACCTCGACCGCGACCCGGCGTACGTGGTGTGGGCGGCGCGGTCACGCCGCCGCGGCTGAGCGTCGCACCCGCCTTCTACGGTCGGCGGATGAGACACGGTCTGGAGATCTCCTGCGGTGGCGCCTCGCTCGCGGTGTCCACCCTCGTCGAGCTGGGTGAACTCGCCGAGCACGCCGGCTGGGACGGGGTGTTCCTGGAGGACTATCTGATCCACTACGACGGCGACGACCCGTCCACCTACGACCCGTGGCTGGTGCTCGCCGCGATCGCCGGCCGCACCAGCCGGGTGCGGCTGGGCACCACGGTCACCGCGCTGCCCCGGCGCCGCCCGGCGAAGCTGGCCCGCGAGGTGCTCACCCTCGACCACCTCAGCGCGGGCCGCGCCATCGTCGCCGTCGGCGTCGGCGACCCCGGCGACCGGGGCCTGACCGCCTTCGGCGAGCAGACCGAACCGGCCGTGCGGGCCGCGATGCTCGACGAGGGCCTCGACCTGCTGACCGGCCTGCTCAGCGGCGAGCGGATCAGTCACCAGGGCACCCACTACCGCGCCGATCAGGTGGCGCTGCGACCGCCACCGGTGCAGTCGCCCCGGGTGCCGGTCTGGGTCGGCGGCAGCACCCAGGCCGGCGCGGTACGACGCCGGGCGGCCCGCGCCGACGGCATCGTCCCGTACAAGCTGACCGACACCGCCGGCTGGTCCGACTTCACCCCCGACGAGGTGCACGAGCTGGTGGACGCTCTGCCGCCGACGCGCGCCGACGGCCAACCGTTCGACGTGGCGGTCGGCGGTCGACGCCGTCGAGCCGACGAACGTGCCGAACGGGCCTACCTCGGTGAGCTGGCCGCGGCCGGCGCCACCTGGTGGCTGGAGTTCGTGCCGGCCGACGATCCGGCGGCGATGCGCGCGGCGGTCGCCGGCGGCCCCCTGCGCTGACCGCCGGCTCTCCCTAGCCCGTGCCGGCCGTTCAGCAGAGCAGGTCCAGGTGGTGGTGGGCGTCCTCGGCGATCTCCTCGTGCCGCAGCCACCGCCGCGCCCCACAGCCGGGCGGCCAGCTCCGCCTGCTCGTCGCCCCACGCGGCGTGCTCGACGAGCAGGGCGGCGGTGAGCGCGTACGGCAGGCGCAGCGCCAGGCCGCGAGCACCGGCCAGCACCGCGGCGGCGCCCAGTTCGGCGGTCACCGCGGTGATGGTGTCGCCCAACTGCGCGGCGGCGGTGGCCAGGGTGTCGGCCAGCGCGGGCGACAGCGGCCGGGCCAGGTCCACGGCGGCGGCGAGCCGACTCAGCAGCGGCGCCCCGGCATCCTCGCGGGTCAGCGCGCGCAGCACGTCCAGGGCCAGCACGTTGGTGGTGCCCTCCCAGATCGGCAGCACCTGCGCGTCGCGCAGCAGCCGGGGCACGCCGGTGTCCTCCACGTAACCGGCCCCGCCGAAGCTCTCCACGTACTCGCTGGCGGAGCCGACGGCGAGCCGGCCGGTGGCGAGCTTCGCCAGCGGCGCCACGATGCGCAGCTCGGCCGCCGCTGCCGGGTCGGCGCCGACCTCGATCCGTCCGAGCAGCGCGAACGCGTGCCCGGCCAGGGCGAACGCCCCCGCCGCGTCGACCGCGAGGGTGCCCAGGGTGGCCCGGTGCAGCGGCGAGGACGCCAGCGCGCCGCCCGCGACGTGCCGCACGTCGGCGTACGCCCGGGCGTAGGCGAGACCGCGGCGCATCCCACCGGCCGCCGCGGCGGCGTTGTGCACCCGGGTCACCACCACCAGGGTCATCGCCCGGACCAGGCCGGGCACGCCGGGTCGCCCAGTGGCACGGCGTACGCGTCGTGCAGGCCGATCTCGGCGGTGGGCAGCGCGCGGGTGCCGAGCTTGTCCTTCAGCCGGTGCACGGTGACGCCCGGCGCCGGCGCGTCGGCGGCGGCCCCGTCGGCCAGGGGTGAGTCGGCCGCGTAGCGGGGGACCAGGAAGGGGGCGAGGACCCGGCTGCCCCGCCCGGCGCCCTCGGGTCGGGCCAGCGCCACCGCCATCGCCGCGTCGGCGGCGGAGCAGAACCACTTCTCGCCGGTCAGCCGCCACGACCCGTCCGCCGCCGGACGGCCGAGGGTGCTGGAGCGGCCCAGGTCGGAGCCGCCCTGCGACTCGGTCATCCACTGGCCGCTGGTGATCGCCGTGGCCGGGTCGGTCGAGACCAGCCGGGGCAGCCACGCGTCGCGGACCCCCGCGTCGACGTCGGGAAGACAGAGCAGCGCCGCCGCCCCGTCGGCCATGGCCACCGGACAGGAGAACGTCGCCGACTCCGGGCCGTAGAGGTGCAGCAGGGCGTGCTGTACGACCCGCGCGGCGGCGCCCCAGGTGCCGCGCGCGTCCGGGAGGTAGGGCAGCGCGACCACGGCGTGCCGGGCCGCGGCGGCCCGCTGCGCCTGCCAGCCGGCGGACGTGTCGATGCGGTCGATCCGCGCGCCCCACGGGTCGTAGCGGACCAGCGTCGGCGGGTGCGCCTCGGCGTCGGCGTGCGCCGCGCGCAGCGGCCCGGTGACGTCGGCCGCCAGGTCGGCGAGGCGACCCTTCGCGGCGGCGTGCCCGCCCGGGCCGAGGTGACGCTCCAGCCAGGACCGCAGCAGGGTGTCGTCGGCGTACGGATCGGCGGGAGGTGGTACCGGCTGCACGAAGCGGTTCATCGATCGGCTCCCTGGCACTGCTCGGGGGTGTGCGCCGACGGTAGACGATCCGCGGCCGGTCCGAACAGGGCGCACCCGCGTACCGGCCGGACCCGATTTTCCGCTTGTCGTGATTCGGCGCGACGGTGTTCTCTACGGTCGGTAGTCGTGGGTGCCGGCCAGTCGTGGAGTCGACCGGCCCGGCGGACCCGTCCGATGCGCACCGGGCTGGCGTTCGCCGGGTTCGGCGTGGCGTTGTGCTGCGTCGGGGTGGCCGGGCTGGCCGCGTGGAACCTGCAGACGGTTCGCGGGGCCGCCGGCCCGATCCGGGAGACCGCCGACGGTTTCCTCAACGAGGTGGCCGTCGGGGACACCACCGGCGCGTACGACCGGTTGTGCAAGGACGCGCGCAGCCGGTGGAGCGCGATCGGCTTCACCAGTTGGGTGCGTACCCCGCCGATGGTCACCGACTACGAGATCACCGACGTGTCGGTGGCCACCAAGGGTGGGCGACCGCACGGCACGGTGACGGTGCGGTTGAGCCGTGACGGCGGGATCAGCGAGGAGCGTCGCCTGCCGGTGGTCCGCGAGGGCGGCGACTGGCGGGTGTGCGGTGACCCCTTCTGAGCCGCCGATCGTCCGACCGAAGCGGCCCTGGTTGCTCCGCGAGCGTCGGGGGGTGGAGCCGACCACGTCGACGGAACTCTTCTTCGACCTGGTGTTCATCTTCACGACCACCCAGTTGGCGCACTACCTGATCGCGCACCCGGACTGGCGTGGCGCGGCGCGCACCGGGCTGCTGCTGGCGCTGGTCTGGTTCGTGTGGATCTACACCGCCTGGGGGACGAATTGACTGCGGCCCGACCAGGCGCCGGTGCGGGCGCTGCTGATCGCGCTGATGCTGGGCAGCCTGCTGCTCTCGGCGGCGATCCCCGAGGCGTTCGCCGGGGCCGGACCGGTCTTCGCGCTGGTCTACGTGACCTTGCAGGTGGGCCGCACCGTGTTCGCGTTGTGGGCGGTGCAGGGCCAGCCGTGGCTGGTCGACGGGTTTCAGAAGACGCTGCCGTGGTTCGCCGGAACGTCGCTGCTCGTGGTGCTCGGCGCCGTGGTCGGCACCGTGGTCGGCACCGTGGTCGGCGGAGCCTTCCAGGAGGCGTTGTGGGCGGCCGCGATCGTGTTCGAGGTGGTCGGCCTGTCGACCGGGTTCCCGGTGCCCGGTCTGGGCCGTACCCCAGCTGAGCGGTGGATGGTGGAGGGCGGGCACCTGGCGGAGCGGTGCCAGGCGTTCATTCTCATCGCCCTGGGTGAGTCGATTCTGGTCACCGGCAGCACACTCGCGCAGCACCTGGACCTGACGATGGCCGGTGCGTTCGTGCTGGCGTTCGCCGGTTCGGTGGCGCTGTGGTGGGTGTACTTCGCCCGTTCGGCTCCGGCGGCGGCGGAGGTCATCGCGCGCGCTGGTGAGCGCACCGGCGCGTTGGGCCGGCTGGCGTTCAACTACCTGCACCCGGTGATGGTCGCCGGCATCATCGTCACCTCGGCGGGGGACGAGAAGCTCCTGCGCGAGCCCGGCGCCCCCGCCACCCCGGCCGGCGCGCTGTTCACGTTGGGCGGTCCGGCGCTGTTCCTCGCCGGGCACGCCGCCTACCGGGCGGTGCTGTGGCGGACCCTGCCGACCAGCCGGATCGCGGCGGTGGTGGTGTTGCTGGCGCTGGTACCCGCGGCTGTCGCGCTGCGGGTGCCGGTCGCGGTGGCCGCCGCGGCGGCGCTGCTGATCACGGTCGCGGTGATCGTGGCCGACCGGGTGTCGGGGCGGCGGGCGCCTCAGTCGCGGGGGCCGAGGTCGCCGCTGCGGTAGTGCCGACGGCAGAGCACCTGGTAGCGCACCTCGGCGGTGTCCACGGTGTCGCCGATGACGACCTGCGCCCCCTCGCGGACGACGCGCCCGTCGACGACGCGGGCGTTGAGCAGCCCCTCCCGACCGCACCAGCACAGCACCTCGACCTGGATGCGGGCCACCTCGTCGGCCAACTCGAACAGGCGTTGCGCGGCGGGAAACAGGCAGGACCGGAAGTCGGTGGCCAGCCCGAACGCGAACACGTCCACGTCGTAGCTGTCGACCAGCTCGGCCATCTGCTCGACGTGCTCGACGGTGTAGAAGCATGCCTCGTCGCAGATGAGGTAGTCGACGCGTACCCCGTCGGCCCACCGGCCGCGGACCAGGGCGCGCAGGTCCAGGTCGTCGGTGACCTCGATGGCCTCGTGGGCCAGGCCGATGCGGGTGGTGACCTGCGGGCCCAACGACCGGTCGATGCGGGTGGTGACCAGCCCGCGGCGGCCCTGCCGGGCGTGGTTGTAGTTCATCTGCAACGCCATCGTGGACTTGCCGCAGTCCATCGGCCCCCAGAAGAACTTCAACGCCGCCGCGTGCACCGGACGTCCGTCGAGCCCGCGCGCCGCCGCGCACCCCGCCGGGGCGTGCGGCTGGCCGGGGAACGGGTGAGCCAGGCAGGTAGGGGCGGTGGCGGCGTCGTCAGTCACGGTCGGGCAGCCTAGCCGATCGACCGACCGTGATCTGTCGGGTGCGGGATGCGTGCTCAGAGCACCCGGGGCGGCGTGTTGCCGGCCGCGACGATGGCCCGGCGGATCGGCACGGCGGCGAGGAGCAGGAACCCGACCACGAAGAAGATCAGCAGTGAGACCAGGCCCACCCGGTAGGAGGCGGTGAGCTGGAACACCAGGCCGAAGGCGAGCGGCCCGAGCCAGCTGGTGCCCTTGTCGCTGATCTCGTAGAAGCCGTAGTACTCGCCCTCCTTGCCGGCCGGGATGAGCTGGCTGAACAGCGACCGGCTCAGCGCCTGGCTGCCGCCCAGGACCAGCCCGATCGCCGCGCCGAGGACCATGAACGGCACCGGCGCCTCGGCGGGCAGCCGGAACGCGCCGATGATCACACCGGTCCAGAGCACCAGGCTGATCAGCACCGTCTTCCAGGCGCCGATGCGCCGGGCCAGAGCGCCGAGGCTCAACGCGCCACCGAAGGCGAGGAACTGCACCAGCAGGATCGTGACGATCAGGTGGCTCTGTTGCAGCCGCAACTCCTCGGTGCCGTACTGGCTGGCCAGGGTGATGACGGTCTGGATCCCGTCGTTGTAGACCAGGAACGCGAGCAGGAAGAACAGGGTCAGCGGGTACGCCTTGACCTCGCGCAGCGTCCGGCCCAACTGCCGGAACCCGTCGGTGAGCACGTTCCCGCCGCGAGCCAGCGCCGCCGCGGTGGGGCGTTCCCGCAGCCACCGCAGTGGCACCAGCGTGAACGCCGCCCACCACACGCCGGCGGACACGATCGACCAGCGGGCCAGGTCCAGGGTGCGCTGCGGGTTGTCGTCCTCACTGAGCAGGGTGACCGCGACCAGGTTGAGCGCCAGTAGCAGGCCACCGCCGAGGTAGCCCAGCGCCCAGCCGCGGCTGGAGATGCCGTCGCGCTCGTCGGGGCCGCCGAGCTGCGGCAGGAACGAGTTGTACACCACGATGGCCGCGCCGAAGGAGATGTTGGCGATCAGGAACAGCGCGCCGCCGAGCAGGTAGCGGTCGCCGGTGACGAAGGCCATCGCGATGGTCGCGCCGGCGCCGGTGAACGCGGCGCCGCCGAGCAGCCGCTTCTTGTGCGCCGACCGGTCGGCGATCGCCCCGATCACCGGCAGCACGAACACGGTGAGGAAAACCGACAGCGAGATCAGGTACGGGTAGTAGGAGCCGGCGGCCACCCGGATGCCCAGTGGGTGCACGTACCCGTCGCAGGTGTCCGCGCCCAGTTCGCAGCCGGCGGCCAGCTCGGCGACGGTGGTCAGGAACGGACCGAGGAACACCGTGATGACCGTGGTCTGGAAGGCGGAGTTGGCCCAGTCGTAGATGTACCAGCCGCTGCGCTCGCGGCGGGTGCTCGCCGGGGGCGGGGTGTCGTCCACCGTGGGGGTCACGGTTTCGGCCATCGGGGGTCCTTCGATGGTCAGGCGGCCCAGTGGCCGCGGCTGCGGTAGACGTCGCGCAGCACGCCGACGTGATCGGTCATGATGCCATCCACGCCGCGATCGAGTAAGTCGTGCATCTGGGCGGGTTCGTCGATCGTCCAGACGTGCACCTGAAGGCCCAGCCGGTGGCAGTAGTCGAGGAACCGGCGGTCCACCACCGGCATCCGCCCGTAGCGTGGCGGCACCTGCGCGGCGACCACCGACGGAGGCAGCCGCAGCGGACGCCCGTGCAGGGAGGCGAGTCGCAGCCGGGCCACCCCGCGCATGCCGAGGCTGGTGGCGACCCGCCCCCCGGTGAGCGCCCGCATCCGGGTCAGTCGGGCGTCGCTGAACGAGGCGAGCAGCACCCGTTCGGCGGCGCCGACCCGGGTCACGGTGGCGACCGTCGCTCGACGCCGCCGTCGGCCTTCACGTCGATGTTGAAGTGGACCAGCGGCCAGGCGCCCAGCACCTCGTCGAGCCGGGGTACGACGGCAGCCCCGCCGACGCGTACCGAGGCGAGGTCGGCCCAGCGCAGGTCGGCGATGCGTCCCCGCTCGCCGGTGACCCGTGCGAGGGTCGGGTCGTGGAAGATCACCGCCACTCCGTCGGCGGTGGCGTGCACGTCGGTCTCCACGTACTGGTAACCCAGCCCGATGGCGCGGGCGAACGCCTCGGCGGTGTTCTCGTCGCCGTCGGCGGCGCCGCCACGGTGCGCGAACGCCAGCGGCGCGGGCGCGTCGAGGTAGCTGGATCGGGTCAGCACGCGACGCAGTATGCCCCCGGTGGGTGGCCGGCGGATGACCGCCCGGAAGATTCCCTTGATCACTTGATGCTCAGCAGTCGCCGACGGATCGAATCACCTGCTGGTCATCAAGAGATCATGGGAATCCCGCGGTGGTGCGCGCCGGAGGGATCAGCTCTCGCTGCGGCGGTGGGTCCGGCTGGGGTCGGTGGGGCGGCCGGGGTCGACGTGCCGGGGGAGGTCGGGTTCGTCCGGGCGCAGCGGGGCGAGGGTGTCGGTGAGCGCGTCGATGATCCGCCCGGTGGCCCGCCGGGCGGCGCCGGGGATCGCGGCGGTCGACTCGCCCAGGTCGACGGGGGTGCCGAAGTGCACGCGGATCACCGGGCGGCGCCACAGGGAGCGGACGATGCCGCGCAGCATTCCCCGGGGCGCCTGGTAGGGCAGCACCTCGTGCGACCCCCACTGGGCGACCGGGATGACGGGCGCGTTGCAGGCCAGCGCGAGGCGGGCGGCGCCGGTCTTGCCGCGTTCGGGCCACATGCCGGGGTCCAGGCCGATGCGCCCCTCGGGGTAGATGAGGATCACCGAGCCCGCCGCGACGGCGGTGGCGGCGTTGTCCAGGGCCCGGTGCACGGCGCTGGTGCCGCGGTCGACGCGGATGTGCCCGGCCCGGCGCATCGCGGCGCCGAGCACCGGGGCGCGGAACAGCCCGGCGGTGGCCATGATCCGCGGGGCGATGCCGCGGGTCTGGCAGGCGGCGGCCATCACGAGCGGATCGAACGGGCTGATGTGGTTGGCGGCCAGCACCAGCGGCCCACGACGTAGGTCTGCGGGAACGTCGCCGGTGACCTCGAGGCGGGCGAGCAGGCCGACGAGGGCCCGGGCCAGCAGAAGGGCTGCGCGCCAGATCAGCGGTGGCTGCCAGGGGGAATGCGTGGTGTCCATCAGCGCGCCATCGTCGCACGCGGCGGTGTGGCCGCGAGGGCGGTTGGCGGGTTGCCCGGGTGATCAGGGTCATTGGTCCCGGGGCGGCGCGGGACACCCACCCGTCTACGACGGGCAGTAGTATTTACTACGTCCCGTAGTATGAATGGCTGGGGGTTTCAGGTGGACGCGTTGGACGTCGCCCGCTGGCAGTTCGGTGTCACCACCGTCTACCACTTTCTCTTCGTTCCGCTGACCATCGGCCTGTCCGTGCTGGTGGCCATCCTGCAGACGATGTGGCACCGCACCGGCAACGAGCGCTACCTCAAGCTCACCAAGTTCTACGGCAAACTCTTCCTGATCAACTTTGCCATGGGCGTGGTCACCGGCATCGTGCAGGAATTCCAGTTCGGCATGAACTGGAGCGACTACTCCCGCTTCGTCGGCGACATCTTCGGCGCCCCCCTCGCCATCGAGGCCCTGGTCGCGTTCTTCCTCGAATCCACCTTCATCGGCCTGTGGATCTTCGGCTGGGACCGACTGCCCAAGCGGGCGCACCTGGCCAGCATCTGGGCCGCCGCGATCGGCACCAACCTCTCCGCGTACTTCATCCTCGCCGCGAACTCGTTCATGCAGAACCCCGTCGGCTACCGGATCAACCCGGACAGCGGGCGCGCGGAGCTGACCGACTTCCCGGCCGTGCTGACCAACAAGGTCGCCCTCATCACCTTCCCGCACACCCTGGCCGGTTCGTTCCTGGTCGCCGGGTCGCTGATCGTCGCGGTCGGCCTGTGGCACCTGATCCGCAACCGCGACTCCGCCGACACCGGCGCGTACCGCTTCGCCACGAAGTTCGGCTCCTGGGTGGTCCTGGTCGCCTCCGCCGCCGTGCTGTTCACCGGCGACATCCAAGGCAAGATCATGACGGACGTGCAGCCGATGAAGATGGCCGCCGCCGAGGGCCTCTACACCACCGAGAGCCCCGCCTCGTTCTCCGTGCTCACCATCGGCAGCCTCGACGGCAGCCGCGAGGTGTTCGCCCTCAAGATCCCTTACCTGCTGTCGTACCTGGGCACCGGCGACCCGAACGGCACCGTGCACGGCATCAACGACCTGCAGGCCCAGTACGCGACCCAGTACGGCGCGGGCAGCTACACCCCGATCATCCCGGTGACCTACTGGAGCTTCCGCTTCATGATCGCCTTCGGGATGGCCGCCGGTGCCATCGCCCTGCTGGTGCTGTGGAGCCAGCGCAAGGGCCGTACCCCGAGCAGCAGGTGGCTGCTGCGCGCCGGGCTGGCCATGCCGGTACTGCCGCTGCTGGCCAACTCCTTCGGCTGGATCTTCACCGAGATGGGTCGCCAGCCGTGGATCGTCTTCGGCGAGATGCTCACCCGCAACGGGGTGTCCCGCAGCGTCTCGCTGGCCGAGGTGCTCACCTCCTTCACCGCCTTCACGCTGATCTACGCGACCCTCGCCGTGATCGAGGTGAAGCTGCTGCTGCGCTACGCCGAGGCCGGCGTGCCGGACGTCAGCGACGAGCACCCCATCGACGACACCCACGACGACGCCGAGCGCCCGCTCGCCTTCGCCTACTGACCCCGGAGCCCATCGTGGAACTGACCACCATCTGGTTTCTCCTCGTCGCCGTGCTGTTCACCGGCTACTTCATCCTGGAGGGCTTCGACTTCGGCGTCGGCATGCTGCTGCCCGTGCTCGGCCGCGACGACCGTGAACGCCGCGTGCTGATCAACACCATCGGCCCGGTCTGGGACGGCAACGAGGTGTGGCTGATCACCGCCGGTGGCGCCATGTTCGCCGCCTTCCCGGAGTGGTACGCCACCCTGTTCTCCGGTTTCTACCTGCCGCTGCTGCTGATCCTGCTCGCCCTGATCGCCCGCGGGGTGGCCTTCGAGTACCGGCACAAGCGCCCCGAGGCGTCCTGGAAGCGCCGCTGGGACACCGCGATCGTGGTCGGCTCGCTGCTGCCGGCGATCCTGTGGGGCGTCACCTTCGCCAACATCCTGCGCGGCGTGCCACTCGACGCCGACCACGAGTACGTCGGTGGCCTGGTGGACCTGCTCAACCCGTACGCCCTGCTGGGCGGCGCGACCACCCTCGCGCTGTTCCTCACCCACGGCGCGGTGTTCCTCGCCCTGAAGACCACCGGCGACATCCGCGAGCGCGCGGGCGCCCTCGCGGTGCGCGTGGGTGCCGGCGCGGCCGTGCTCGCGATCGGCTTCCTGACCTGGACGCTGAACATCCGCTCCAGCGCGGCCGCCGTCGTGCTCGCCGTCGGCGCGGCCCTCGCGCTGCTCGGTGGCCTCGCCGCCGCCCGGGTACGTCGGGAGGGCTGGGCGTTCACCGGCACCGCCCTGGCGATCGGCCTGGCCGTGGCCACCCTGTTCGCGGCGCTGTTCCCGAACGTGCTGCCCTCCACCCTGGACGCGGCGGGCACGCTGACGGCCACCAACGCCGCCTCCACCCCGTACACCCTGAAGCTCATGACGTGGGTGGCGGTGATCTTCACTCCGGTGGTGCTGGCCTACCAGGGCTGGACGTACTGGGTGTTCCGCAAGCGCATCGGCGTCGCCAACATCCCGCAGCACTGACCGACCGGCCCGCGGGCCGAGCCCGCGGGCCGACCCGGTCGATCATGGAGTTATGGTGCCGGACTTGACGCGGTAGGGCTGCTTTGTCACCCACCACAATTCCTTGATCGACGGCGAGGGAGGGGGGTCGGCTCCGATCCGCCCGCTAGGGTGTGCCGATGCCCGACCCCGTCCGCGAACTCTCCGCCGCCGACCTCGAAGCCGCCTGGGAGCTGGGGCGGTTCGCGTTCGGCTCCGACCCGCAACGACCTCCGCACGCCAGCGTCGAGGTGCCCGGGATGACCCGCTACGGCGCGTTCGACGACGCCGGTCGGCTCGTCGGCAAGGCCGTCGACCTGCACCACGAGCAGTGGTGGTCCGGGCGTGCGGTGCCGGCCGCCGACGTCGCCGGTGTGGCGGTCGCCCCCGAGGCCCGCGGTCGGGGCGTGGCCCGCGCCCTGCTCAACACGCTGCTGCGCGGCGCCCGCGAGCGCGGCGCCGCGGTCAGCGCGTTGTACCCGACCATCGCCGCCCCCTACCGCGCCTGCGGGTGGGAGGCCGGCGGTGTGCTGCGCACCGTCGACCTGGCCACCGCCGCGCTGCCCCGACACCGACCTGCCGCGCACCTGAGCGTGCGGGCCGGCACGCCTGCGGACCTACCCGCCGTCGCCGCCCTCTACGAACAGGTCACCCGGCACCGCAACGGCATGCTGACGCGCCGGGGCGAGCTGTTCGACTTCTTCGCCGCCGACGGCGGCCTGCCCGGCGACGGGCTCACCCTCGTCGAGCACGACGGCGACCTCGTGGGCTACGCCACCTGGCAGCGGGGCCGCGGATACGGCGCCGACTCCGTACTCACCGTCGACGAGGCCCTGGCCACCACCTCCGAGGCCGCCCGGGAACTCGTCGGCGTGCTCGCCAGTTGGGCCAGCGTCGCGCCGACCCTGCGGCTGTGCCCCCTCGACGGTGACGCGGTCGGCGTCCACCTGCCGCTGGAGTCGGCCCGCGAACACGAGCGGGACCTGTGGATGCACCGGCCGGTGGACGTGGCCCGGGCGGTGAGCGCACGCGGTTGGCCGGCCCACGCTCGGGGCGTCGTCGACTTCAGCCTCACCGACCCGCTCGCCGAGTGGAACACCGGCACGTGGCGCTTGGCCGTGACCGACGGCGCCGCCGAGCTGACCCGGTTCGACGGTGAGGCGGACCTGCGGCTGAACGTCCGCGGCTTCGCGCTGCTGTACGCCGGGGCGGCCCGCGCCCGGTCGGTCGCCCAGGCGGGCCTGCTGCACGCCGCCGGTGTCGCGCCGGACGCCCTGGACCTGCTGGGCTCCGGAGGCCCGGCGCAACTGCTCGACTACTTCTGAGCGGCCGCGTGCCGCTCAGATCGTCGGGTACGGCGCCGAGCCGCCCGGTGATCGCATCCGGTCGGGCCGGCAGCGCCGAACGCGACCAGTTGACCCGGCTGCTCACCCGGCCACTGGAACACCGCGCCCGGCGCTGAGCGCCCTCAGCGGGCCTCGCGCAGCTCCGCCAGTCGCGCCTCGATCTCGGCCAGCTCGGCGCGCAGCTTCTCCGCCTGCTGCTCCGCCTCGGCCCGCTCGGTGCCGAGGATCTGCTCCACCGCCTCCTGCACACCGGGCACGTCGACCAGCGCCACCATCTTCAACGCCTCCGCCGGCTTCACCACGTACGGCTTGGCCAGGGCCTTGCTGCCCTGCTGCGCGGCGACGGTCCACTCACCGTCGGCGTACGCCAGCGTCACCGTCAGACCCGCGGGCCCCTTGGGCTTGACAGCCTTGACCGGCCGCCGCGCCGGCGGCTTCTCGGTCTGCTCCACCTTCGGCTCCTCCTGTCGCTGCGCGGGAACCCGCGGCGTGTCCAACACGAACTCCGGCACCGCCACCGCCGGCGGCGCCTGCGGCTCCGGCTCCGGTTTCGGCTCCACCACCCGGCGGCCCGCGCCCTTGGGCGCCACCGCCAGATCGGCCGGGGAGAACGGCAACTCGTCGCGGCCGAACCGCACCACCACGAACTCGTCGGACACCTCGGGATCGGTCAGCTCGACCACCTGGCCGACCTGACCGGCGATCTGCCCCGCCGACGCGGTGAACACCACCCGCGGCTTACGCCCGGCCGCCAACGCCTCCCGGATGCTCTGCACCTCGTCAGTGGACAAACCCTGGCCGGCATCCATCACAACCCTCTTCCGTACACCTGTTTGATTGCTGTCTTGATACCAGCCCGCTGCGACACCCGCCGCACGGGGCTCAACCGCCCAACGCCCGCAGCGCCCGGTCCGCGTGGTCGTTCATGCTGACCTCGCTGTGGATCACCTCGATGATCCGCCGGTCGGTACCGATCACGAACGTCATCCGCTTCATGCTCAACGGCCCCAACGGCAGCCGCCGCCTGACCCCCAGCTGCTGCGCCACCCTGCCGTCCACATCCGACAGCAGCGGATAGTCGAAGCCGTGCAGCCGGGAGAACTCCGCCTGCTTCGCCACCGGATCGCGGCTGATGCCCACCCGCGAGGCGCCCAGCGCCGCGAACTCCGCCGCGAGGTCCCGGAAGTGGCAGCTCTCCGCCGTGCAGCCCCGGGTCATCGCCGCCGGGTAGAAGA
This sequence comes from Micromonospora parastrephiae, assembly GCF_016802865.1. Lineage (GTDB taxonomy): Bacteria > Actinomycetota > Actinomycetes > Mycobacteriales > Micromonosporaceae > Micromonospora > Micromonospora parastrephiae. The sequence goes on from NZ_JAEVHM010000008.1 coordinate 47,764, forward strand.
ACAGCGCCACCGGACCGGTCGCCAGGAACTCCGACAGCCGTCGCGGCGTGCCCGTCTCGTCCGGCAGCTCGAAATCCTCCACCACGTCGCCGACACCCACACCCGCCACCGCGCACCTCCGTTGTCCGACCGAACGCGCGGTGAGCGTAAGCGATCACACCCAGAGCGTCGTCACCTCGTCCGCCACCACCGCTGCCTGCGCCCGTCCGGCCCGCGCCGCCGCGTCACGGGTGCGGCCACCGGCCCACACCAGCCGCGCCACCGCCACGAACCCAGCCGCGCCGCCACCTCACCCGTCGGCGGCGCCAACTGCTCCTCGTACAGCTGCTCCAGCGGCACCCCGGAACGCACCTGCGCGCCGACCACCGAACCCGCCGACGTGCCGACCACCAGGTCGGCCTCGGTGACCGCCGCGCCCCGCTCGGCCAACCCCGCCAGCAGCCCCAACTCCCACGCCACGCCGGTCACGCCACCACCGCCGAGCACCAACGCCCGCTGCGTGTGACCCTCCTCTCGACGACTGGTCCGCGCCGGTCACGGTAGCGTCGGCGGGACCGTTGCGCAGCCGTCAGAAATCCCGGGAGGCACCGTGGCACCCGTCACCGTCATCACCGGCGGTGGCCGCGGCATCGGCGCGGCCACCGCCCGCCGTCTCGCCCAGGCCGGTCACCACATCGCCCTGTGTTACCGCCGTGACCACGCCGCCGCGGACGCCGTCCTGGCCGATCTGCGGGCGGCCGGCGGGCAGGCCATCGCGGTACGCGCCGACACCACCGATCCCGACCAGGTCGCCGCGCTGTTCGACGCCGCCGCGCGCCTCGGTCCGCTCACCGGCCTGGTCAACAACGCCGGCGTCACCAGCCTCATCGGGCCCTTCACCGAGCTGCGCGTCGAGGACCTGCGCCGGGTCGTCGACGTCAACCTCGTCGGCTACGTCCTCTGCGCCCAGCAGGCCGCCCGCCGGTTGACCGACGGCGGCGCTATCGTCAACGTCTCGTCGGCCGCCGCGACCCTCGGCAGCCCGGGGGAGTACGTGCACTACGCCGCGGTGAAGGCGGCCACCGACACGCTCACCGTGGGTCTGGCCAAGGAACTCGCCCCGAGGGGCATCCGGGTCAACGCCGTCGCGCCCGGCATCGTGCGCACCGACATCCACGCCGACTCAGGCGTACCCGACCGTGCCGACACCGCGGTCGGCCGCATCCCGCTGGGCCGCGCCGGGGAACCCGACGAGATCGCCGCCGCCATAGCCTGGCTGCTCAGCCCGGACGCCTCGTACGCCACCGGCACGGTGCTGCGCGTCTCCGGTGGCCTGTGAGCCGGGGCGCCGCGCGCCCCGGCTCACCTCCTCAGTGCGTGAACAGTTTCGCCGCCGTGATCAGCGTCTGCACCACCCCGTAGCCCAGCAGCGCCGCCACCACCAGCCAGGAAATCCACAACCGGGCGTGCTGCCCGTGTCGGCTGTCGTCACTCATCGCGTGCCACTCCTCTCCGCGGTCCTGCCCTCGTCCACGTTTCCCTGCGCCGACGGTTCGTGGTAGCGCTGCGGCACCGGGCGCACCAGCAGGTTCGCCACGAAGCCCACGGCCAGCAGGCCGACCATGGTGAACAACGCCGGCCGGTACGCCGCCGCCGTCAACGTGCCCGGCTTGCCCTGCGCGTCGAGGAACCCGTTGACGATCAACGGCCCGGCGATTCCCGCCGCCGACCAGGCGGTCAGCAGCCGTCCGTGGATCGCGCCCACCTGGTACGTGCCGAACAGGTCCCGCAGGTACGCCGGCACGGTGGCGAATCCGCCGCCGTAGAACGAGAGGATCACACAGGCCAGCAGCACGAACAGCGCCGTCGCGGTCTGCCCGACGAGCGCCAGCAGCACGTACAGCACCATGCCGACACCCAGATACACCATGTAGATCGGACGACGCCCGATCAGGTCCGACGTGGACGACCACACGAACCGACCTGCCATGTTGAACAGCGACAGCAGGCCCACGAACCCGCCGGCCGCCGCCACCGACACCGCCGACGTGCCGTTGTCCCGGAAGAAGTCCTGGATCATCGGGCTGGCCTGTTCCAGGATGCCGATGCCCGCGGTCACGTTGCAGAACAGCACCACCCACAGCAGCCAGAACGAGCGGGTCTTCACCGCGTTGGCCGCCGACACGTTCGCCGTGGTGACCAGTGGTTTCGCCGCCACACTCGCCGGGTCGAAGCCCGCCGGACGCCAGCCGTCGGCCGGCACCCGCACGTTCGCCACCCCGAACATCATGATCACGAAGTAGCCCAGGCCGAGCGTCACGAACAACCACACCAGCGCGCTGCCCGACGCCGTGGAGGCCCCGTTGGACGGGTCGTAGGCGGGGTCGTAGAACGACAACAGCTGCCGCGACAGGGGAGAGGCCACCATCGCCCCACCTCCGAAACCCATGATCGCCAGACCGGTGGCGAGACCCGGCCGATCCGGGAACACTTGATCAGCGTGGAGACGGGGGAGATGTACCCGATTCCCAGGCCGATGCCGCCGAGCAGCCCGTAGCCCAGGTACAGCAGCCACAGCTGCTTCGTGGCGATGCCCAGCGACCCCACCAGGAAGCCCGCCGCCCAGAAGCAGGCGGAGACGAACATGGCCTTGCGCGGCCCGTTCGCCTCCACCCAGGTCCCGGCGACCGCGGCCGACAGGCCGAGCATCACGATCGCGATGCTGAAGATGACCCCGATCGCGGTCTGACCGGTGTCGAAGTGGGCGATCAGCGAGTTCTTGTAGACGCTGGTCGCGTAGACCTGACCGATGCAGAGATGGATGGCCAACGCCGCCGGGGGGATCAGCCACCGGCTGTAGCCGGGTGGCGCGACGGTGTGCCGACGGTCGAGTGCGGAAAGCATGCGCTGCTTCCTCTCGGAGCGGGCGGGAAACGTTGGTGACAACGTGCCCACACCGCGCCCGAGCGGCAAACCTCACCGTCGCCGGACGGTCGCTGCGGTGAGCTGAGCGGTCACTCAGCCGCCGGTGGTCGACCCACTGCTCACCGGCGACATGGGGGTGTCCCTGGCGCGGGACACCCCCATGTCGGTGATCCGGAGTCGATCACGCATCGGGCCGGCCGTGATTTCCTAGACGGCCGGCTGCTGCGCCCGCCAGACCCAGTTGCGCCGCTCGTACAACGGTGTGAGGCCCAGCCGGCGCATGTTGTTCAGCGACGGGTTGGACGACCCCGGCTCGGGTCGTCCCGTCTCGGCGGTGACCCACCGGCAGCCGGCCGCCGCGGCGGCGGCCGCCCTGGCCGCCAACAGGGCCGACTGCGCACCCCGACCCCGATGCGTCGGCAGGGTCGCGGCGGTGTTGAGCGAACCGACCGCGCCGTGCAGGAACAGGTTGGCGGCGGCCACCATCTGCGTGCCGTCCCAGGCGGCGAAGGGGCGAAAGCCCGGATCGCGCACGCTCGCGGCGACCATCGGCGCCAGGTGTTCCTCGGGCATCCCGAAGCAGCGCAGCACCACCGAGGCCCACTCGTCCACCAGGTGGTCCGGGACCGGCCCGACCCGCAGGTCCGTGCGGCCCGGCCGCAGCGCCGCGATCTCGCCGGCGAGCTTCACCCAGACGCTCCCCGCGCTGATGTTCTCCCGCGCGCAGATGTCGTCCCAGTCCGCCGGCAACCGGTCCGGAGCGATCTGGATGACAGCTGCCGGAGTGCCCTCGGCGCGGTAGAGGTCGCACACCCGGGCGATCAGGTCGCCGCTGACCGGCTCGTCGAAGCCGAACCCGAGCGCCTTGCTCCAGTACCCGGTCGGGTCGTGCCGCATCGACAGCACCACCCCGCCGCCCATCCGGGCGGTCCGGATCCCGAGCGCCTCCCGGACGTCGGCCGGCGCCCCCGACTCGTACCGGAACATGAACTCGGCCTCGGCCAGCTCGGCGAGCGCGCGTAGCGTGTCCTGGTCCTGGTCCTGATGATCAGCTGTCACTCGGCCCAGCCTGCCACGATGCCGGCGCTGCCGGCACCGTGAGCAGCACCACTACCGCAGGTCCGGGGTGTGCCAGCCGCCGGCCAACGCGTCGGCGTCCGCCGGACCCCAGGTGCCCTTGTCGTACGACTGGACCTCGGCCGCCAGATCCAGGATCGGCCCGACGATGCGCCACTCCTGCTCGATCGTCTCCGCGCGCGCGAACCGCAGATGCTGCCCGTCCATCGCGTCGTCGAGCAGCCGCTCGTACGCCTCCTGACGGCGACCGAACGCCGCGCCGAAGTCGACCGACAGGTCCACCGGCCGGCTGGTCACCTCGGCGCCCGGGCTCTTGGCCTGGATGGACATCGTGATGCCGTCGCCGCGACCGAGCCGGAACCGCAGCAGGTTCGCGGGCGCCTGGGCCCCGTTCTCGGCCGGGATGAGCGAGCGCTGCGGCTGCTTGAACTCGACCACCACCTCGGTCGCCGTCCCTGGCAGGGACTTGCCGGTGCGCAGGTAGAACGGCACACCCGCCCAGCGGGGGGAGTTGACCGTCAACCGGGTGGCCACGAACGTCTCCGTGTTCGAGTCCGGCGCGACGCCCGGCTCGTCGCGGTAACCCGCGTACTGCCCCCGCACCGTGGAGTCCGGCGACAGGGGCTCGATCTGCCGCAGCACCGCGCTCTCCGCCTCGCGGAAGGCGTCGATGTCGTCGGCGGCCGGCGCGTCCATCGCGATCAGGGCGACGACCTGCAGGATGTGGTTCTGCAGCACGTCGCGGGTGGCGCCCACCCGGTCGTAGAAGCCGGCCCGGCCCTGGGTGCCGAAGCCCTCGGCGAGCGTGACCTGGATGTTGTCGATGTGCTCGCTGTTCCACAACGGCTCGAACAACCGGTTCGCGAACCGGAAGGCGTAGAGGCCCTCGACGGCTTCCTTGCCGAGGTAGTGGTCGATGCGGAACACACGCCGCGGGTCGAACGCCGCGCGCAGCGTACGGTCCAGCTCGCGCGACGACGTCAGGTCACGCCCGAACGGCTTCTCCACGATCACCCGGCCCCGCTCGGCCAGTCCGGCCGCCGCCAGGCCGTCGACGACGGCGCCGAACACCGCCGGCGGGATCGCCAGGTAGAAGATCGGTCGTTCGGCGTCGCGCAGACGCTCCGCGAGCCGTTGGTACGTGAACGGGTCGGCGTAGTCGCCGGAGATCATCGACAGGTTGCGCGCCAGGGCGTCGAACGCCTCGTCGTCGACCTCGGCGTTCGCCTCGCTGACCGACTTGCGGGCGGTGGAGACCAGTTGTTGATCATCCCAGGGGGAGCGGGCCACGCCGATCACCGGCACGTCGAGGCGACCGCGTCGGGTCAGCTCGTACAGCGCCGGGAACAGCTTCTTCGATACGAGGTCTCCCGTGACGCCGAACAGCACTACCGCGTCAGAGCGCATGGGCATGGCACTTCCATCCGATCATCTGAACTGATCTTCCAACCGGTGAACGGCGCTGCCCACCTGCGAATTCCCCTGCTGTGCCGCCGTGAGCACGGCGACAGACCGCACCAGCGTCGCACCCGGACCATTGATTAGGAAGGTTTACAGTCCAAGCGCGCCACGGGTAGCGTGCGAGTCGGATCGACGAACACCGATCATAACGAACGCCTGGAGGTATCCGTGCGTCGCCGACACACCACGACGCGGCTGATGGTCACCGCCGCACTCGCACTGCCCCTCACCCTCACCGCAGCCCCGGCCGTCGCCGCGCCCACCACCCCGGCCCGACACCTGACCGACGTGATCCCCGCACCCGTCGACACCCGCCCCGACCCCCGGGCCGCGTTCCGGATCAGCCCCCTGACCGTCATCCGCACCACACCCGGCTCCACCGACGCCCGCCAGGTGGGCCGTCAACTCGCCGAGACACTGCGCCCCGCCACCGGCTACCCCCTGCCGGTCCTACCCGTGCCCTCCACACCACTGCCCGAGATCGCCCTCCTGCTCGGGGGAGCGGACCACCGCATCGGCCAGGAGGGCTACCAACTCGACGTCACCCGCCAGCGCGTCACGATCCGCGCCAACACCCCCGCCGGACTGTTCGCCGGCACACAGACCCTGCGCCAACTCCTACCCGCCGACATCGAGGCGCCCAACCGGCGACGAACCACCTGGACCATCCCCGGCGGACGCATCGTCGACTACCCGCGCTTCGCCTACCGCGGCGCCATGCTCGACCTCGCACGGCACTTCCACACCGTCGACGAGATCACCGCCTACGTGGACCTCATCAGCCAGTACAAAATCAACTACCTGCACCTGCACCTGACCGACGACCAGGGCTGGCGCATCCAGATCGACTCCTGGCCCCGACTCACCACCGTCGGCGGCGGCCCCGGCACCGGAGTCGACGGCGTCGGCCCCGGATACCTCACCAAGGCCGACTACAAGGCCGTCGTCGCCTACGCGGCCGCACGACACATCACCATCGTCCCCGAGATCGACATGCCCGGCCACACCAACGCCGCCCAGTCGACCTACCCCGAACTCAACTGCGACGGTGTCCCGCCGCCCCCACGCACCGACACCGCCGTCGGCTACAGCTCCCTCTGCATCAACGACGACCTGACCTACCGCTTCGTCGAGGACGTCATCCGCGAACTCGCCGCCATCACACCCGGACCCTTCCTGCACATCGGCGGCGACGAAGCCCACGCCACCACCGACGAGGACTACCGCACCTTCATGAACCGCGTCCTGCCCCTCGTCACCAAGTACGGCAAACGCGCCTCGGGCTGGAACGAGGTCACACAGGTCGATCCACCCGCCGACGTGGTCGCACAGTTCTGGGGCACCGGCACCACCAACGCCGACCTGGCCGACGCCGCCGCCCGAGGCACCAAGGTCATCATGTCGCCGGCCAACAAGTCCTACCTGGACATGAAGTACGACGCCAACACGCCCCTCGGGCTGCGCTGGGCCGGCCTGATCGAGGTTTCCGACGCGTACGGCTGGGACCCCGCCACCCGCGTCAGCGCGTCGGCGAGAACGCGATCCTCGGCGTCGAGGCACCCCTGTGGTCCGAAACCCTGCGAACCCTCGACGACATCGAGTACATGGCCTTCCCACGCCTGCCCGCGATCGCCGAGCTCGGCTGGTCGACGGCGGCCAGCCACGACTGGGAATCGTTCCGGACCCGACTGGGGGAGCAGGCACCCCGCTGGCGCCTGCAGCAGGTCAACTTCTACCCGTCGCCCCAGGTGCCCTGGAGCTGAGCCGGTCGGGGGCACCGGCCGCCGCGGCCGGTGCCCCCGCGTCGCTCAACGACCGCAGGCGCTGTCCAACGCCTTCAGGGTCGGATCCAGGTCCGGCGCCTCCACCTCGGTGGCCTTCGGGCCGGTGAGCCGCTTCTCGACCGCGGCGGCGAGATTCTCCAACGCCGTACGCACCCGCGGATCCGCAGCCGTCGGCGCCTCCTCACGGAGATCCTGCGCGAGCGCCGTGTAGTGGCCCCGCACCTTCGCACCCTGCTCCTTCGCGCTGACCGGCTTGTCGATCGCGGCGATCGCGTCGTCCGCCATCGCGACAAAGTGCTTCTTCACCACCGCCAGGGTCGTCTCGCAGACCTGCTTGCTGTTCGCCGCGACGTCCACCGTCGCACTGGGCGCCGCGGCCGCCGACGGCGCGGCGCTCCCCGCGTCCTGCGCCGCCGACGGGTCGCAACCAGCGGCCAGGCCGGCCAGCGCGACAAGGGTCAGGACGGTACGGACAGGCCTACCCATCATGGTCGTTCCCCCGTTGTGGTGAGCGGCCCCGACGATGATCACTTCGCCGGCCGAGCGCACCACTGTAGAGAGCACCAGCCGCGGGCGCACGCCCGTTCCACCCGCCGCCGGGCACACTCGCTAGGCTCCCGGGATGGATCTGGCGGTCGACGAGACAGCGGGAACCGGACCGGCGATCGTCTGCCTGCCCATGTTCGGCACGAGCCGCGCCACCACGGCAGCCGCCCTCAGTCCCGCCCTCGCCGGTGCGGGCCTGCGCGAGACGTACCTGGACCTGCCCGGCCACGGCGACTCACCAGCGACCGGCCACCCCACCTCCCAGGCGGTGCTGGACGCCGTCTGCGCATGGCTCGACCGTCACCTCGACGCGCCCGTCCTGCTGGCCGGCGCGTCCTACGGCGCCTACCTCGCCGCCGGGATCGCACGCCAGCGGCCAGAACTCGTCCGTGGCCTGCTCCTCGTCTGCCCGGGTGTCGCCATCTCGCCGGAACGTCGGACCCTGCCCGACCGTCGTCGCCCACCGGCGGCGCCCACCGGCTGGCTCGACGCCGCCCCCGCCGACCTGCGCGCACACCTCGACACCGCGCTGGGCCATCGCACCCCGGCCGTCGTCGCGACGGTGCTCGCCGCGCTCACCTCCGGCGGCTCCGGCGACGAGACGTTCCAGCAGGACCTGCGAACAGGCCCCGGGTACGCGCTTCCCGACGAGCACGACGACACCGTCTTCGACGGGCCGGTCAGCGTGCTCACCGGCCGACAGGACGGCATCGTCGGCTACGCCGACCAGTTCCACGCCATGCGCCGCTATCCCCGTGGCACCTTCACGGTGATCGACGAAGCCGGGCACTACCTGCCCTTCGAACAACCGGCGCTGCTGCGCTCGCTCACCCAGGACTGGCTGCGCCGCACGCACAACTGACCGCCCGACCTGCGGCAAGCCAGCGCGGCAGGGTCCCCGACCCTCCCCGGCCGTGCGGACCTGACTTTTGTCATGAGTGCCCGTGCGCCCCACACCGAAGCTCATGACTAAGCGCACTGTGGCCCGTCACGTCCTGTGAACGAGACTCAATCCAGCGCCGGAACACATGCCGGCCGAGTTCGTGACGGGAGGCGGGACGGTGGACGAGCGCTACGACAGTTACTGCGCCGCGGATCGACTGTTCTACGACTCGCTCGGCAGCGCCGTCGCGCAGCCCGTCTTCCCGGCCGCCGAGCGGCCGGTACCGGCCGGCTGGCGCCGAGAGCCGCTCGACGACTGGTTGATCTACGGCCCGGACGGCGGCTCGCTGCCGCAGCAGGGCTGGAAGATCCACGTGTCGGCGGGTCTGGCCAACGCCGAGCGGGTGCTCGACGCGGTCTGGGACTACTGCGTCCCCCGCGGCCTGTCCTTCAAGTTCCTGCGCGGACCTCGCACGTTGCTGCTGCGCAACTCCAAGTACGCCGCGCGGGCCGCCAGCGGCAAGTTCATCACGGTCTACCCCCGCGACGACGCGGAGCTGGAGCTGACCTGCAAGGAACTCGACAAACTGCTCGCCGGCGAGTCCGGACCGTACATCCTCAGCGACCTCCGCTACGGAGCCGGCCCGGTCCACGTGCGCTACGGCGGCTTCGCCGCCCGTTACTGCCACTCGCCGGACGGTCAGGTGGTGCCGGCGATCGAGGACGACTCCGGTGCGCTGGTACCCGACCGTCGCGAACCGGTCTTCCACGTCCCGTCCTGGATCACCCTGCCCGACTTCCTCGGCCCGCACCTGGCCGCCCGGAGCGAGACCAGCACCAACGAGGTGCCCTACCGCATCGAGCGGGTGATCCACTTCTCGAACGGCGGCGGGCTGTACGTGGGCCGGGACCTGCGCAGCGACACCCAGGTGGTGCTGAAGGAGGCACGACCGCACGCCGGCCTGGACGCCGACGGCGTCGACGCCGTCGCCCGACTGGCACGCGAGGCCGCCGCACTGCGGCAACTCTCCGACCTGCCGCAGGTGCCACGTGTGCACGACGAGTTCACCCTCGGCGAGCACCGGTTCCTCGCCCTCGAATTCATCGAGGGCCGGCCGCTGAACAAGGTGCTCGTCGACCGCTACCCGCTCATCGACGCCGACGCCACGGACGACGACCGGGCGACGTACGCCCGATGGGCCCGGCACATCTACGAGCAGGTCGAGTCCCTCATCGAGGCGATCCACCAGCACGGCCTGGTCTACGGGGACCTGCACCTGTTCAACATCATGGTCCGCCCGGACGATCGAGTCGTCCTGGTCGACTTCGAGGTCGCCGCCCCGATCACCGGACACCGTCGACCCGGGCTGCGCAACCAGGGCTTCGCGGCGCCCCGGGACCGGACCGGACCAGCGGTCGACCGGTACGCGCTGGCGTGCCTGCGGCTGGCGCTGTTCCTGCCACTGACCCAGCTGGTCCGCCTCGCACCGACGAAGGTGGGCCACCTCGCCGACATCATCGCCGCGAACTTCCCGGTGCCGCGATCCTTCCTGGACCCGGCGGTCGAGGAAATCACCGGCGGTCCACGAGACACCGCCAACCCCGGCCTGGACCTCGACACGCGCGACTGGCCGACCCTGCGAGACCAACTGACCAGAGCGATCGTCGCCAGCGCCACCCCCGAGCGCGACGACCGGCTCTTCCCCGGCGACATCGAACAGTTCCGCAGCGGCGGCCTCAACCTCGCCCACGGCGCGGCCGGCGTGCTGTACGCACTCGACAAGGCCGGCGCGGGCCGCTGGCCCGAACACGAGGACTGGCTGGTACGGCGGGCGACAGCACCCCCGTCCGGCACCCGCTGCGGCTTCTACGACGGCCTGCACGGTGTGGCGTACACCCTGGAACACCTCGGACGCCGGCAGGACGCCCTGGACGTCCTCGACATCTGCCTGCGCGAGCCCCTGGACGGGCTCGACCACAGCCTGTCGAGCGGACTGTCCGGAATCGCCCTCAACCTGGCCGAACTGGCCGCGCGTACCGGGGAGGCGTCACTGCTCGACGCCGCCTGGCGGGCGGCCCAGCGGGTGATCGACCGGCTGGCCGACGACCCGGGCCCCGACATCAGCGGCGGACGCCACCCTTACGCCGGGCTGCTGCGCGGCCGGACCGGACCGGCGCTGATGTTGCTGCGGCTCTACGAACTCACCGGCGACGACGACCTCCTGGGGCACGCCGCCACGGCGCTGCGCCAGGACCTGCGCCGGTGCGTGCTGCGCCCGGACGGCGCGCTGGAGGTCAACGAGGGCTGGCGAACCATGCCATACCTGGCGCACGGCAGCGTCGGCATCGGGCTGGTCATCGACCAGTACCTGCGCCACCGCGCCGACGACCGGTTCGCCGAGGCGAGTGCCGGGATCCGCCGCGCGGCACGGTCACCGTTCTACGCGCAATCCGGACTCTTCGCTGGCCGGGCCGGCATCATCAGCTACCTCGCCGCATCGACCGACGACGCCGACCGCCGGGAACTCGACGTGCAGCTGGATCGGCTGTCCTGGCACGCGCTGCCGTACCGCGACGGCACGGCCTTCCCCGGTGAGCAGTTGCTGCGCCTGTCCATGGACCTCGGCACCGGCACCGCCGGCGTGCTGTACGCGCTGGCCTGCGCCCAGCACGACGAGCCGCCGGTGCTGCCGTTCCTCGCGCCCCTCGCGGGCGCGACCAGACTCCCTCGCGACAGCGAGGGCGACCTGACCGACGAACGGATGGAAGGGAGGTGACACGACATGGCGCTTCTGGACCTCCAGGGCCTGGAGATGGCTCCGGCCGACCGCACGGGTGGCGGTAGCCGGGCGAGCCTGCTGCTCTGCGGCGACAGCTCGCTCTCCGTCACGACCTGCAACTGATCCATTCGCACGCGTGGCCCTGGGCGGGTAGACGTACCCGCCCAGGGCAACCACGCAGCACCGGGAGGACCGATGCCGACGTTCGCCACGGGAGACCGGTTGCTCAGGCGGACGGTCCTGGCGGGCGGTGGCTGGACCGCCGCACTCGCGGCGTCGCGCTGCTCGGCGCGACCGCCGAACTCCTGCTACCCGCGGTCCTCGGACGCGCCGTCGACGCCGCTCTCGCCGCGGGCTCCGGCTGGTGGACGGTGGCCGCCTGCGCACTGGTCGTCGTACTCATCTGCGTCGACACCCTCACGGACCTGGCCACCGGATTCGGCGCGGCACGAGCCACCGCCGAGCTGCGCCGGCACCTGCTGCGCCACCTGTTCGCGCTGGACGTCCGCACCACCCGCCGGCACCCGGTGGGTGATCTCGTCGGCCGGCTGGTCAGCCAGACGGCCGACGCGGGACAAGCCGGCAACGCCGTGGTGCTGGCGGTGATCGCGTTGCTGCCGCCACTCGGCAGCGTCGTCGCGCTCACCATCATGGAACCGGTGCTCGGGGTCACCCTGCTCGCCGGCCTCGGCCTGCTCACCATCCTCATGCGGGCCTTCGTCTCCGACGCCTCGGCCGTGACCGCCAGCTACCAACGGGTGCTGGGCGCCATCGCCGGCCGACTGCTGGAATCACTGACCGGGGCCCGGACCATCGCCGCCGCCGCCACCACCCACCGTGAGCAGGAGCGGGTGCTGGCGGCCCTACCGGAACTCGGCGCGCACGGCCGGCGCGGTTGGGAGCTGCTGGCCCGGGTGAGCGCACGCACGTCCGCCGTGGCGCCGCTGCTGCACCTCAGCGTCGTCGCGGTCGGCGGATACGCCCTGACCGTCGGCTGGCTGACGCCAGGGCAACTGGTCGCCGCGGTCCGCTACGCGGCGATGGGCGCCGGCCTCGGCGGCGTACTCGCCGCACTGAACCACCTGGTCCGCAGCCGCGCGGGCGCGACTCGGATCGCCGAGCTGCTGGCTCAGCCCGTCGTGCCGGCAGGCGACCGACCCCTCCCACCCGGCGGCGGCGCGCTGCGACTGCGCGGGGTGAGCGTGCGCGCCGACGACGGCCGGCCCATCCTGGACCGGATCGACCTGGACGTACCGGCCGGCTCGACCGTGGCCGTCGTCGGAACGTCCGGCTCCGGCAAATCGACCCTGGCCGCAATAGCGGGACGACTGCACGATCCCGACGACGGCGACGTGCGACTGGACGGCGTACCCCTGCGGCACCTCGACCGGGCGGCGCTGCGCCGGGCCGTGGGCTACGCCTTCGACCGACCCGTGTTGATCGGCGCGACCATCCACGACGCGATCGGGTTGGCGCTGCCGCCCGGGTCGGCAGCCCTGCCGACCGACCCGGCTCCGGCGACACCGGCGGTCCTACAGGCCGCCCGCATGGCGGCGGTCGCCGACGTGGTCGAACGGCTACCCCACGGCTACCGCACCCCGCTGGCGGACACACCCCTGTCCGGGGGCGAAACCCAACGCCTCGGCCTGGCACGCGCCTTCGCCGCCGAACGACTGCTCATCCTGGACGACGCGACATCCAGCCTGGACACGGCCACCGAACACCGCATCGCCCAGGCGGTCACCGGACGGACCGGCGAGCGCACCCGGCTGGTGATCACCCACCGGGTCGCCACGGCCGCGACGGCCGACCTCGTCGCCTGGCTGGACGGCGGACGGCTGCGCGGCCTGGCACCACACCAGCGGCTCTGGGCCGACCCGGACTACCGAGCGGTCTTCCAACCCGCCAGCGGTGGGTCGTGAACCCTCCCGGGGTACGCCGAGTGACCTGGCGGGCGATGCGGGCCCGCCGGCGGGAGCTGGCCCGGCTGTGCGGCTGGTCGCTGGTCGAGTCACTGCCCGCGCTGCTCTCCGGCTACCTGGTCGCCCGCGCCGTCGACGAGGGTTTCCTGGCCGGGCACGCACTCACCGGCCTGACCTGGTTGGGTGCCCTCGCCGTGGCCGTGCTGATCGGCGCGACGGCCACCGGCCGGACGTACCGGAGCCTCGGCGCCGTGGTCGAGCCGTTCCGCGACGAACTGGCCGCTCAGGTGGTCCGCGGGGCGCTGCGCGACGCCACCCGGGCCGGCGGCCACCCGGACAGCACCGCGGTGGCCCGGTTGACCCACCAGACGGAGATTGTCCGCGACACCTTCGCCGGTCTGCTGATGGTGACCCGCGGTTTCCTCTTCTCCGCCGGCGCCGCCCTGCTCGGCCTGCTCGCCCTGGCACCGGTGGTGGCGGCGCTCGCCGCCGCGCCCCTGGCCGTCGGCCTGGCCGTGTTCCTCACCGCGCTGCCGGCGATGGTCACGCACCAGCGCGCGTACGTCCGGGCCGGTGAGCAGCTCGGCCAGTCCGCCGCGACCGCGTTGGCCGGGCACCGAGACGTGCTGGCCTGCGGCGCGCAGGCACGTGTGACGGCCGACGTGGAACGTCGAGTGTCGTCGCAGGCCGCCGCGGAACGCACACTCGCCCGGATGGCCGCGATCCGCAGCCTCAGCCTCGGCATCGGCGGCTGGCTGCCGCTGGTGGTGCTGCTGGCAGCCGCACCGTGGCTGGTCCAGCATGGCCTGACCGCCGGCGCGGTGCTGGGCGCGCTGATCTACGTCTCCACCGGCCTGCAACCAGCCCTGCACACCCTGGTCCAGGGCGTCGGCGGCGGCGGACTGCGCTACGTGGTGACCCTGGAGAACATCCTGCGCACCTGCCCGGAGATCGACGCTCCCCGTCCACCGGAGTCGGTCAACCGGACGCCCCGCTCCCGCCCACCGACCGGCCGGACCGGCCCCGCCCCGGCCGTCGAGGTCCGGGGACTGACCTTCCGCTACGGCCCGCGCTCCCGGCCCATCCTGGAGAACTTCTCACTCGACCTGACCCACGGCGAACACCTCGCCGTGGTGGGCCCGAGTGGTGCGGGCAAGTCCACACTGGCCGCCCTGATGGCCGGCCTGGTGCCACCGCAAGCCGGCACCGTCCACCTGGCCGGCGAGCCGGTGACCGGCGCCGACCCGGCCGCCCTCGCCCGAATGCGGGTGCTGGTACCGCAGGAGGCCTACATCTTCACCGGACGCCTCGCCGACAACCTGCGCTACCTCCGGCCCGACGCCGACGACCGCACGCTGGAAACCGCCCTCGACACGCTCGGCGCGCGCCCCTTGGCAACCCGCCTGGGCGGCCTGAACGCACAGGTCACACCGGCCCTGCTCTCCGGCGGCGAGCGGCAGCTCATCGCCGCGGTCCGGGCCTGGCTCGCGCCCGCCCCACTGGTGATCCTCGACGAAGCCACCTGCCACCTGGACCCGGCACTGGAGGCCACGGTCGAAGACGCCTTCGCCCGGCGACCCGGCAGCCTGGTCGTGATCGCCCACCGGATCAGTTCCGCGCTCCGGGCCCGTCGACTTCTGGTCCTCGACGGTGACGAGCCCGTCGCGGGGACGCATGAGCAACTGCTGGCACACTCGGCCACCTACCGGCTGCTCGTCGGCTACTGGGACGAGCCGGCGGTGGCACCCCCGGCGACGCCGGCGCGGCGGGGCTGACACCGCCCGCCCACACCGGCGGGGGGTCAGATCCAGCCCGCCTCGCGTGCGACGCGCACCGCCTCGACCCGGGTACGCGCACCAACCTTGCGCGCGATCCGCCCCAGATGGTTGCGGACGGTGCCCGAGGTGAGCCCCAGCGACACCGCGACCTCCGCGACCGGCGCCCCCGCCGCGGTCAGGGACAACACCTCCGTCTCACGATCGGTCAGTGGGCCGTCCGAGTGCAGCGCCGCGACGACGAGGTCCGCGTCGAGCACCGGCTCCCGCCGAGCGAGCCGGCGGATCCCGTCGATGACCCGCTGAGGAGCGACGTCGCTGCGCAGCACGCCCACCATCCGGGTCGCGCAGGCCATTCCGCGCAGCCGCCCAGCCCGACGTGGGTGAGCCAGCACCAGGACCGGACACGGGCCGAGGCGACTGGCGTCGACCCCCTCGATGAAGTTCAGGTCCGCCACCACCACGTCGGGGCGTTGGGCCCGCACCGCCGCGGGAACCGCCTCGCCGCGGTCCACCTTCGCCACCACACGGATGTCATCCTCGGCAGCGAGGACGAACGACAACGCGCCCAACACCAGGGCACCGTCCAACGCGAGCAGGGTACGGATCACTTCGAACCTTCCCACGCACTCCGATGATGATCACACAACGTGATAATTCAAGCACGCACCCGACGTGTCCGCACGTCGGGGGAGCGGGCCCGGGCAGACCGCCGGACCCGCCCCCGACCACTACAACCAGCCGTCCCGCCGCGCACGCCACACCGCCTCCAACCGGTTCCGAGCACCGGTCTTGCGCAGAATCGCCGACAGATGGTTGCGCACCGTCCCATGTGCCAGGTACAGGCGGACAGCGATCTCCTTGAGAGGCAGACCTTCGGCGGCCATCCGCAGCACATCCATCTCCCGGGGCGTCAACGGGCTCTCCGTGGGCCACAGCACCGCCGCCGCAGCGGCCGGGTCGATCGCACGCTCCCCGGCGGCGAGCGTGCGGATCGCCCGCACCAACTCCGCCAGGGAGCCATCCTTGCCGACCAGACCCCGAGCGCCGGCCGCCAGCGCCGCCTCCACCAGCGCCGGACTCCACCGCGGACTCATCGCCAACACGGCAGTGGTGGGCGCCTCGACACCAACCGCGGCGACCACCTCCACCGGGTCGGGGAGATCCGGGCTCAGCGCGAGCACCACCACCTGCGGTTTGCACCGCCGGACCACCTTCAACAGCTCGCCGACGCCCTCGACGTCGGCGACGACCTCCATGTCCTCCTCAGTTGACAGCGCGGCGCAGAGCGCCCCGCGGAGCAAACCCATGTCCTCGGCGATGACAACGTGGATCACCACGTTTCTCCGATCTCAGGTACGCGTGACGGCCACCCACCCCGGATCATCCACAGGGCTCAACAGGGCCGGTCGCGCGCGACAGACGGGCAGGTATCGGCCCAGGGCACCGTCACGACGAACGGGCACGGGCGCCGGTCGACCCCAGCGGGTGAACCTGTCGAGCAGGCCAGCCACCCCGGCCGATCGGCCCGCGTCAGCCAGGCCGGGCGATCACCGACCGAGATCGGGTCCCGAGGACGAGCGACACGAGATCGCAGGTCTGCTCAGCACCAGCGGGCGACTGCCGGGCGAGTGGCCACACCAACCCGGGCCCGGGCGCCGATCCGTCGTTGACTCCGGCGGCACCCTGCTCAGCGGGTGCGACGGGCAGACCCGGAAGATTCGCCCGCATGGGCGTCGGACCTGGCCGTGCGACACGGCGTCCCGTCGAGACCGCGCTGTCCACCGCCTCGACGACAGGCGCCAGCGGCGGCGCAGCCACCGCCGGCAGCGTCCCGGCTGGTACCGGGGTCAGCGTCGGATCCACCGGTGACGCCGGCACGGCCGAGGCGGGCTGCCTCGTCGGGTCGCTCACCGCGACGGGACGGGACCCGGACGCCGGCGGCACGGGCAGTCGCAATGGCGTCGGAACGGTCACCACGCCGAGAACGGGCGGAAGAACGGCATCGGCGACGTGCCGGAGCGCGATGACGATCGACCGGATCGGCACACCGCCCACGACGCCGGCGACCTGCGGAAACGGGGCACTGACCAGGTCCATCGTGGACGAAATGGCGGGCGGCACGGCCGACGGCGTGCCGAGCGTGGCCGAGCCTGAATGCCGCGGGGGATCGGCGGCCGGGCCGGCCGGGCCGGTACCGCGAGCCGGACGATGACCCGCACCGGCGGCTGCGTCCGACCGACGGCCCGGCTGGAGTCCTCCGCGCTCGACCGAGCCGTGCGCCACGGATGCGCCGATGCGGGGGAGCGGCACCGACCCGGACGAGCGTCGGCCGGAACCGGAACGCGCCGTCGGTGGCGTCGCGTCCCTCGGAGAGACGACGCCTGCCGGCGGGGCGAGGGGTCCACCCTGGTGACGCTCGTCGGCACCCGCGCCCCGCTGGCGGTGCCGGTTGTGGCCTTCCGCGACCGGGAGCCCGACGACGACCCGCTCGACCAGGACGCCGGTCTGCTGATGACGCTCGCCGCCGGAACCGCTGCGGCCCCCGTCGGCGGCGGCTGGCCCCTGGAACAGAAGGACCACGATGAAGCCGGCCCCGACGGTAGCCAGGATCAGCGCCATCCGCCGGGTGAGCCAGCGCCCCCGGTCGGCCGCGGGCGAAACCGATCGGGTCGGCGCACGCGTCGGCGCGGTTCCATTGACGGGACTTCGCACGCGGCACGACCCCTTCCGCTCGGGATTGCTGACTCATGGTAGCTATGTGGACACGCCACCGCATCCGGTGATCGGCCGATCACTCTTCGAGTCGCGCTCGCCTGTCAGCCGCGGGTTGTCCGGGTCGGCGTGCGCCAGCGGCGAGAGGCGCTGCCTCGGGTCCCGCTTTGGGTCAGTTCTGATTCGATAATGCACATTATGTAAAGTAGCGCGATGTGGGGATCCCCCCGTCGTCCGTGGACAGGTACTTCTCGACCAGGGTGACCCGTTCCGCCACCGGTCGGGCCGGCACGTGGACCAGGTGGAACCCGTACGCCTCGTACACCTCCTCGTGCACGCGGGCGAAGGCCAGGGACTCGGCGTAGCCGATCCGGCGCACGGCCGTTCGTTCGACGAAGCCCAGCGGGCTGATCAGGAACACCAACCGCTGGTAGGTCCGCTCCCGCACGGCCCGCTCCACCTCGGCCGCGAGCGCCCAACCGATCGCCCTACCCAGATACCGCGCCAACGCCAGAGTGCACAGAGGCGACCGGTCATACCAGTGCACCGGCCGGCCCGCGGTGCGCCCATTCCCGTCGATCATGGAGTTGTGGTGGTGGACGAACTGCGCGAATGTGGTGGCAGCGGGCACCACAAGTCCATGATCGACGGGAAGGTCTTCGCGGCCTCTCGTACGGTGACGTGTCCCTTGTGGCGCAGCGCCTCCAGCAGGGTCGTCTTGCCGGCGCCGGGTGCTCCGGTCAGGACCGTACCGCCTGGGTTCAGGCATGCTCTCCCCCTTCCTTCACGCTTCCCGGAAACGGCGAAAATAGTGCATAATATCCCTTATGCATGACAAAAAGGACGACTCGCTCGGAGTGCTGATCGAGGAGTTCCTGACCGCCCGGGCGACCCGCAAGCCCTCCCCGCACACCCTGGCGGCCTACCGGCGGGACCTGCACGCGGTGGCCGCTCTGGTAGCCGAGGGCGACACCACTCCCCTCCCCCTCGACGAGCTGTCGATCACCGACCTCTCCCCCCGCGTGATGCGGGCGGCCTTCGCCCGGTTCGCGGCGCCCCGAGCGCCCGCGTCGGTGCATCGGGCCTGGTCCACCTGGAACAGTTTCTTCACGTTCCTGGTCGCCGACGGGGTGGTGCCGGGCAATCCGATGCCGGCGGTTGGCCGGCCTCGGGCGCTACTCCCCCAGCCGAAGCCGCTGCGCGGCGCGGACACCCCCGAGGTGCTGCTCGCGTCGGTGGCGCGTGACGACGGCCGGCAGCGTGATCCGTGGCCGGAGCGGGACGTCGCGGTGCTGGCGGTGGCGCTGTGCGCCGGGCTGCGTCTGTCGGAGCTGCTGGCGTTACGGGTCGGGTCGCTGGCGGGTCGGCCCGGTGAGCGGCGGATCGAGGTCACCGGCAAGGGTGGGCGTCCCCGGGTGGTGCCGATCGAGGGCGATCTGGACCGGGTGTTGGTGGACTATCTGGACAGTCGCCGTCGGCGCTTCGGTGCGCGGTCGGTACGCCCCGACTCGGCGTTGCTGGTGGACCGGCACGGCGAGCCGCTGCGCCGCGGTGGGCTGCAGTATCTCGTCGAGTCCTGTTACCGGCGGGCGGGCATCGGTGACCGGGTGCCGCGCGGGGCGCGGTTGCACGCGCTGCGGCACACGTTCGCCACGCGGTTGGCGGAGGACGGGGCGAGCGCTGCGGAGATCATGCGGTTGCTGGGGCACGCGTCGCTGGCGTCGTCGCAGACGTACATCGAGGTGACGGCGGGCCAGCAGCGTGATGCGGTGCGGGCCAACCGGACCAACCGGGCGCTGGCGGCTCTGGTTGCGATGGACCAGGAGTGAGCGCGGTCAGTGTGCTCGGTCGTCGGTGCCGTCGGCGGTGACGGGAAGGGGGCCGAGGACGGCGTTGATGATGTGGATGCGGGCGTTGGTGGCCTGGTAGTCGGCGCAGACCGCGTCGGCGCGGTCGCTGAGGCGGGCGGTGGTGGCGGTACGGGTGACGGTGACGGTGACGCCGTCGAGGGTGGTGGTCGTGCCGGCGGAGGCGAGGTGGTCGATCGGGTGGTCCCCCGTGATGAGGTGCGCCTTGAGCAGGGTGCGGAGCTGGTCGGTGTGGTGGGTCATGAGGTCGTCCCAGTTGTCCTGGGAGAACGTGGCGGCGAACGCGTCGTCGGTGGGTGCGAGGACGGTGACGGCGGTTCCGGCGGGTAGGTCGGTGAGGACTCCGCTGGTGCGCAGGGCCGCCTCGAACGTGGTGAGGGTGGGGATCCACCGCAGTGCCTCGTCGACGGGTTGGCCGGCGAGGAAGGCCGGGTTGCCCGGTTCGGTGCCGGTGGGCAGGGCGGCGCACAGTGGCCCGGCGACGTGGGGTGTCGTGGTGCTGGTCGCTGGTTCCGTGTCCGTGGGTGGCGTGCCGGTGCTGGTACAGGCTGCCAGCAGCAGGGTCGGTATGAGGAGACCGAGGGCTGGCCGTCGGGGGCGTCGCGGTGGGGTGCCGGTCGGGGTGGCGGGGTGCGGCACGGCGTCCTCCACGGGTTCGGGGTTGGTGGGTGGGCGT
>NZ_JAEVHM010000080.1 GCF_016802865.1 Micromonospora parastrephiae
GGCGGCCAGGCCAGCGACGGCGAGCGGGTCGCCGGCCGATGAATGTTAGTCGGGTGTCATGCCGCCGACGAGGCCGTACGCCTCGGTGACCTGCCCGCCGCTCGGGACGCCCGGCACAATGCAGGCGGTACCCAGCTTCCGAAGGCGGATCGAGATCGTGACCCAGTCTGTTCATCAGCGGATCGCCGACGAGCTCGGCGTGGCCGAGCGTCAGGTGCGGGCGGCCGTGGAGCTGCTCGACGGCGGCGCCACCGTGCCGTTCATCGCCCGCTACCGCAAGGAGGCCACCGGCCTGCTCGACGACACCCAGCTGCGCACCCTGGAGGAGCGGCTGCGCTACCTGCGGGAGCTGGACGAGCGGCGGCTTGCCGTGCTGGAGTCGATCCGCGGCCAGGGCAAGCTGGACGAGGCCCTGGAAGCGCAGATCATGGCCGCCGACTCGAAGTCCCGGCTGGAGGACATCTACCTGCCGTACAAGCCGAAGCGGCGGACCCGGGCGCAGATCGCCCGGGAGGCCGGTCTCGCCCCGCTGGCCGAGACGCTGCTGGCGGATCCCACCCAGGACCCACGGGCCACGGCCGCCGGGTTCGTCGACGCGGAGAAGGGCGTCGCCGACGCCGCCGCCGCGCTGGAGGGCGCCCGTGCGATCCTGATCGAGACCTTCGCCGAGGACGCCGACCTGATTGGCACGCTGCGCGAGCAGATGTGGTCGCGGGGCCGTCTGGTGTCCCGGGTACGCGAGGGTCAGGAGACGGCCGGGGCCAAGTTCTCCGACTACTTCGACTTCTCCGAGCCGTACCCGAAGCTGCCCTCGCACCGGATCCTGGCGATGTTCCGGGGCGAGAAGGAGGGCGTGCTCGACCTGACCATGGAACCGGAGGAGGCCGGCGAGGCGGACGCCGTACCGACCGGTCCGAGCCGGTACGAGGCGGCCATCGCCGGCCGGTTCGGGGTGTCCGACGCGGGTCGCCCGGCCGACCGGTGGCTGGCCGACACGGTCCGCTGGGCCTGGCGTACCCGGATCCTCATCCACCTGGGCGCGGACCTGCGGATGCGGCTGTGGCAGGCGGCCGAGGAGGAGGCGGTGCGGGTGTTCGCCACCAACCTGCGCGACCTGCTGCTCGCCGCGCCGGCCGGCACCCGGCCGACGATGGGACTGGACCCGGGTCTGCGGACCGGCGTCAAGGTGGCCGTGGTGGACGCCACCGGCAAGGTGGTCGCCACCGACACGATCTACCCGCACGAGCCGCGCCGGCAGTGGGACGCGTCGGTCGAGACCCTCGCCCGGCTGGCCGGTGCCCACGGCGTGGAGCTGATCGCGATCGGCAACGGCACCGCCTCCCGGGAGACCGACAAGCTTGCCGGCGACCTGATCAAGCGGCATCCGCAGCTCAACCTGACCAAGGTGGTGGTCTCCGAGGCCGGCGCGTCGGTCTACTCCGCGTCCGCGTACGCCTCGCAGGAGCTGCCCGGGATGGACGTGTCGCTGCGCGGCGCGGTCTCCATCGCCCGCCGCCTCCAGGATCCGCTCGCCGAGCTGGTCAAGATCGACCCTCGGTCGATCGGGGTCGGGCAGTACCAGCACGACCTGTCCGAGGTGAAGCTGTCCCGTTCGCTGGACGCGGTGGTGGAGGACTGCGTCAACGCGGTCGGCGTGGACGTCAACACCGCCTCCGCGCCGCTGCTGACCCGCGTCTCCGGTATCGGCGCGGGGCTGGCCGAGAACATCGTGCTGCACCGCGACGCGAACGGGCCGTTCCGGTCCCGCTCGGAGCTGAAGAAGGTGGCGCGGCTCGGCCCGAAGGCGTTCGAGCAGTGCGCCGGCTTCCTGCGCATCCCGGACGGGGACGACCCGTTGGACTCCTCCAGCGTGCACCCCGAGGCGTACCCGGTGGTGCGTCGCATCCTCGCCAGCACCGGCCAGGACCTGCGCTCGGTGATCGGCAGGAGCGCGATCCTGCGCGGGCTGCGGGCGACCGACTTCGTCGACGACCGGTTCGGCCTGCCCACCGTCACCGACATCCTCGCCGAGTTGGAGAAGCCGGGTCGGGACCCCCGGCCGGAGTTCCGCACCGCCACCTTCGTCGAGGGGGTGGAGAAGATCGGCGACCTGACGCCCGGCATGGTGTTGGAGGGCGTGGTCACCAACGTGGCCGCGTTCGGGGCGTTCGTGGACGTCGGTGTGCACCAGGACGGTCTGGTGCACGTCTCGGCGATGTCCCGGACCTTCGTGAAGGACCCTCGCGAGGTGGTGAAGTCCGGCGACGTGGTCAAGGTCCGGGTGCTCGACGTGGACGTACCCCGTAAGCGGATCTCGTTGACCCTGCGCCTGGAGGACGAGCCGGGCACCGCCAACGGTGGTGGCCGCAGCGACCAGGAGGGGCGCGGCGGCCCGGCGCAGCGCGGCCCGCAGGGTGGTCGTGGCGGACCGGCCCCGCGCGGCGGACAGCAGGGTGGTCGTGGCGGACAGCAGGGCGGGCGCGGCGGCGCAGCAGCGGCAGAGCGCACCGGCGAACGACGCGATGGCGGAGGCCCTGCGGCGCGCCGGACTGGCCTGATCGCTGCTGAGGATCAGCGCTGCGGTATCGCGGATGTCGGGGTATCCAGGACTGTGGGATACCCCGACATCGGTGAAGTCGTGTTGATCACGTCTCGACCCGGCGCACGGAAAATCGGATGGCCCGGCGGTGGGATTCTGGGTGATGATCTCGCGGTGCGGATGCATGCCGACCAGATGGACGTGAGCGCGGACGTGGTCGCCGCGCTGGTGGCCGAGCAGTTTCCCCGCTGGCGGGGCCTGCCGGTCCGCCCACTCGCCTCGGCCGGCACGGTGAACGCCCTGTTCCGGCTCGGCACGGAGTACGTGTTGCGGTTTCCGCTGCGCCCCTCGGCCCGTCCCGAGCTGCGCGACGAGCTTCGGCGGGAGCAGGAGCACGCCCGGCTGCTCGCCGCGCACCTGCCGGTCGCGGTGCCCGAACCGCTCGGCCTCGGGGAGCCCGGCGACGGGTACCCGGGGCCGTGGGCGGCGTACCGGTTCATCCCCGGCGAGACGGCCCGGACCGGCCGGGTCGGCGATCCGGACGTCTTCGCCCGTGACCTGGCCGGTGTCGTGGTCGCCCTGCGCGGCATCGACACGGCGGGCGCTGCTGGTCGGGAGCCGGTCGGGGCGGGCCACTGGCCGACCAGGACTCTGCTGTGCGGGCTGCCCTCGCCGTCAGCGGCGAGCTGACCGACACCGCCCGACTCGCCGAGGTGTGGGACCGGTGCCGGGACGCGCCCCGGTACGACGCCGGTGACGTGTGGATCCACGCCGACCTGATGCCGGGCAACCTGCTGGTCCGCGACGGGCGGCTGGCCGCGGTCATCGACCTGGGCGCGGTCGGTGTGGGCGACCCGGCGGTGGACCTGATGCCGGCGTGGAACCTGCTCGACGCCGGGCCGCGGGAGACGTACCGGCGGGCGTTGGGCGTGGACGACGCGACGTGGGAGCGGGGACGCGGCTGGGCCCTGGAGCAGGCGATCAACGCGCTGCCGTACTACGTCGAGACCAACCCGGTGATGGCCGGGATCGCCCGGCACACCCTGCGGGCCGTGCTCGACTGAGTCGGGTCGCGTACCGTCGGCTCGTGGTTGAGGGCGACGGCCGGGAGTGGCGGGAGCGGCAGCGGCAGGCGGTGCGGGCGCACGCCGACGCGGACGCCCGGCGGCGGGCAGCCGAGCAGGCGCAGGCGGCGGAGTTGGTGGCCTGGTTCGTGGCCGAGGCGACCCGGCGGGGGTTGCCCACCAGCCGGCTGGTCGCGCGTGGCTACGACGGGCGCGGGCGCTACCGCACCCGACTGACCGGCTGGTACGTCGACCGGGCCGAGACCCGCGCGGTGGACGTGGACGGCCGGTTCCATCTGCTGACCGTGCCGGGCGGTCTGCGGGCCCTGCTGTTCGGCGTCGATCCGCAGCCCAGCCCCGCGCCGCTGGTCGTCGGGGCGGGTGGCCGCGACGGCGAGTCGATCCCGTTGCGTACTCTGCTCACCCGGCTGCTGGACGACGGGCCCGACGGGCCAGGTTCCACCACCAGGCCTGCTGCACCAGGAGCGTGAGCAGCCCGGCGAGGACGATCGCACACACGTTGATCACCAGCTGGAGCGCGGAGCCGCCCGCCTCGTCCCACACCCCGTAGGCGGCGGCCACGGCCACGTTCGCCGCGGCCGGCACCGTGGTCACCGAGATCAGCACCCCGACCAGGCTGCCCGACTTCTTCGACGTCAGGGACAGCATGCCGGCCACGCCGGCGAGCAGGCCGACCACCCAGGACAGCGCGTCGGGCCGCCAGATGAAGCTGGTGAGCGGCCGGTCGGCGCGCAGCATCTCCTCGCTGACCAGGCCGGCCGCCGTCAGCGCCCAGGTGCTCAGCACGGTCGCGACCATGGCCGCCAGGAAGCCGACGGTGAGGGCCTGCACCGACCGTCCGATCACGTCGAGCCGGCGGCGCAGCAGCGCCACGCAGAGCGCGGCGAGCGGGCCGAACTCCGGGCCGACCACCATCGCCCCGACGATGAGGATCGGCTGGTCCAGCAGCACACCGATACCGGCGATCATCGTGGCCACCACGATCAGCACGAGGTAGGTGCCGGACAGTTCGGTCTGCTCGCCCGTCTTCGCCGCGATCTCGTCCCAGACCACCGCGTCGGCGCCACTACCGGGCGCCCGCTCCGCCGCCCGGTCGGCCGACGCGGAGATGGTCAACTCGACGTCGTCGGCGGCGATACCGCCGCCCGCCTCCACGCCGAGTTGTTGCAGGCCCCGCAGGACGCCGTCGGCGCTCTCCCGCACCACGTCGCAGAGGATGAGGTCGCCCTGCGGCTGTCGGGCCGCGCCGGGCAGCACGGCCAGGTGGGTCACTCCCGCCTCCGCGGACAACAGGTCGACGACCTCCGCAGATCTGTCCGCCGGGGCGATCACCCTCAGGTGCAGCACTCGTTCTCCCTGTTGTACGCGGCACGCGGGCGCGGCCGGCAGCACTCTAGCGGCAGCGTCCGGTGGCGGGCGCGAGCCCAGGGGACGGTTCTGGCCGATTCGGCGCAGGATCGGCGAAACAGCTCACCCGCCGCCAAACACCCTGATACAACCATTGTGGTCTTTTGTCACGTCCGATCGGAGGCGCCGTCCGTGGACCTGATCCACCACCGTCCGCCCGTGGCGCCGCGCAGCGCGGCCCGGCTGTGACCGACCCGGTCTATCTCTCGCCACCCGACATCGGCGAGTTGGAGGAGTCCTACCTGGTGCGCGCCATCCGCGCCGGCCGCTTCGATCCCGACGGGGCCGATCTGCGGGCGTTCGAGCGGGAGGTCGCCGCACGGGTGGGCGTCGACTACGCGCTGGGGCTCTCCTCCGGCACGGCCGCCCTGCACCTGGCACTGCTCACCGTCGGCGCCGGGCCGGGCACCGTGGTGGTGGTGCCCACGCTCACGTTCGCCGCCAGCGCCAACGCCGTCGCCTACACCGGCGCCGAACCGGTCTTCGTGGACTGTGACGCATCCACCGGCAACCTCGACGTCGACCTGCTCTCCGACCTGCTCGGTCGGCTCGCCGAAGCCGGCCGGCGAGTCGCCGCCGTACTGACCGTGGACATCAACGGCCGGTGCGCCGACTACGACCGGCTGCTGCCGCTCTGCGCGGCCACCGGCATCCCGGTCGTGGAGGACGCGGCGCAGGCGCTCGGCTCCACCTACCGTGGCCGCTGCGCCGGCACGTTCGGTCGGATCGGGATCTACTCGTTCAGCCACAACAAGGTGATGACCACCACGGGCGGCGGGATGGTGGTCTCCGACGACCCGGCGCTGGTCGCCCGAGCCCGGCACCTGGCAACCCAGGCCCGCGAGCCGGTGTCGCACTACGAGCACCGCGACGTCGGCTACAACTACCGCCTCAGCACGTTGCTGGCCGCGCTCGGCCGGGCCCAGCTCACCCGGCTGGACACGATGATCGCCCGGCGACGGGCCCTGCGGGACCGGTACGCCCAGCTCTTCGCCACCGTGCCGGGCACCCGGATCCTCGGCGCCGGTGATTCCGGCTCGAACTGCTGGCTGACCTCGGTGACCGTCGAACCGGAGCGGACCGGCTGGCGAGCCGGCGAACTCGCCGAGCACCTGGCCGCCCGCGGCGTGGAGACCCGCCCGATGTGGAAGCCGATGCACCGCCAACCGGTGTACGCCGACCGGCAGGTCGCCCTCACCGGCGCCGCCGACCAGCTCTTCGCCACCAGCCTGTCCCTGCCCAGCGGCTCCGCTCTCACCGACGAGCAGGTGGACCGCGTCTTCGCCGCGATCACCGAGTTCCTGGACGGGCGCGGATGAGCCGCCCCTACGACACGGTCAAGCGCGTGCTGGACGTGCTCGTGGCCGTCATCGGTCTGCTCGTGGCGACCCCGGTGCTCACCGCGGTCGCGCTGGCGGTGCTGGTCACCATGGGTCGGCCGGTGCTGTTCCGGCAGGCCCGTCCGGGTCGGCACGGGCGGCTGTTCGAGCTGGTCAAGTTCCGCTCGATGACCGTGGGCGGCGAGGACGGCGCGCCGGCCAACGACGGCGCCCGGCTCACCCCGTTCGGCCGGTGGCTGCGGACCACCAGCCTCGACGAGCTACCCCAGCTGTGGAACGTGCTGCGCGGCGAGATGAGCCTGATCGGGCCGCGCCCCCTGCTGCCGGCGTACCTGACGCGGTACACCCCGGAGCAGTTCCGCCGCCATGAGGTCCGCCCCGGCATCACCGGCCTCCAGCAGGTGTACGGGCGCAACGCGCTGAGCTGGGAGGAGCGCTTCGACCTGGACGTGCGGTACGTGCGGAACCGCTCGCTCGGCCTGGACCTGCGGATCCTGCTCCGCACGGTACGCACCGTGCTGCTCCGGGAGGGGATCACCGCGGCCGGCGCGGCCACCGCCCACGAGTACCTCGGTCCCGCCGAGCTGGCCACCGCCGGCAGCGGGCCGGCGGAGGCCCGCCGGTGAGCCTGGGCATCGTCATCGTCGGCTGCGGCGGGCACGGCCGTGAGGTGCTCGGCATCGTCCGGGCCGTGAACGCCGCCGCCCCGGGCGCTCCGGTGTGGCGGGTGCGCGGCTTCGTCGACGACCGGCCCAGCGAGGCGAACCTGAAGCGGGTGCAGCGCCTGGAGGTGCCCTACCTGGGCAGCACCGCTCGCCTCGCCGAGCAGCCCGCCGGTACGTACCTGGCGCTCGGCGTCGGGGACCCGGCCGCCCGCCGGGCGGTGGACCGGCGACTGTCGGCGTACGGGCTGCCGGCGGCGGTGCTGGTGCACCCGGATGCCACCATCGGCTCGGACGCGGTCTACGGCGAGGGTCTGATCGCGTTTCCCGGTGCGCGGGTCACCACCAACGTCACGTTCGGCCGGCACGTGCACCTCAACCAGAACAGCGTGGTGGCGCACGACTGCGAGCTGGGTGACCACGTCTCGGTCAACCCGCTGGGTGCGGTGTCCGGTGACTGCCGGTTGGGCGACGGCGTGCTGATCGGGGCCGGAGCGGTGGTGCTGCAGAAACTGCGGGTGGGTGCCGACGCGATCGTCGGTGCGGGGGCCTGCGTGGTTCGGGACGTGCCGGCCGGCGCGGTGGTCAAGGGAGTCCCGGCCCGGTGAGCGCCCTCGGCGGCCCCGGCCCGGGTCACCCGCTCGGGGTCCGCCGGCTGCGCATCGCCGTGCTGGTCAAGACCAACGCCGGCGGGATGTGGTTACTGCCCCAGGTCGAGGAACTTCGACACCGGGGGCACGAGGTGACCGTCGTGCTGCCGCGCGGGGCCGGGCGCCTGACCGACGAGTTGGAGCACCGTGGTTTCGAGGTGCTCGCGTCGCCGTTCGACTTCACGATGGGTCGGTACGTGCCGATCGGGCTGCTGCGGCTACGCGCGCTGCTTCGCCGGCTGCGCCCCGACGTGGTGCAGTACCACCTCATCGCCTCGGCGTACGCGGTGCGGCTGGCCACCCTGGGACTGCCGGTGCGCCGGGTGCACATGGTGGCCGGTCCGGCGTACCTGGAGTCCCGGCTGGTCCGGTCGGTGGAGCGGTTGATGTGGCGGCTGGACGACGTGGTGATCTGCGGCTGCCGGTACGCCTCCGCCCGCTACGGCGAGCTGGGTTGCCCACCGCAGCGGCGCCCGGTCGCGGTGTACGGGGTGGACACCGACGCGTTCAGCCCGGACGCCACCCGCCCGGACCAGCGGGCGAAGCTCCGCGCCGAGCTGGGCATCGACCAGGGCGCGTTCCTGGCGGTGATGGTCTCCTACGTCTACCCGCCCAAGCGGCTGGTGCACTCGGGGCGGGGGGTGAAGGGGCACGACGTGCTGCTGGCCGCGTGGCGGACGTTCCACCGTCGGCATCCGGACGCACACCTGCTGCTGGTCGGCGGCGGTTGGACGGCGGCCGGGGAGAGTTACCGGCGACAACTCGGCGAGCGCTTCGGCGTGGCGGATGACCCGGCGGTGACGTGGGTGGAGTCGGTCCCGGACGTGCGGCCCTGCTACGCCGCTGCCGACGTCAGCGTCTCGCCGTCGCTCTGCGACAGCCCCGGCGCGGCGGTGGAGGCCGGCTCGATGGGCGTGCCGAGCATCGTCAGCGCGGCCGGTGGTCTGCCGGAGGCGGTCACCGAGCGCTCCGGCTGGGTCGTCCCACCGGCGGATCCGACGGCCCTGGTGGACGCGCTCGAAACGGCGTACCGCGGCTGGGTCAACGGCACGCTCACGCTGCGCGGCCGGTTGGCCCGCCAACACGTGCTGGCGTCCTTCGACGATCTGCGGGCGGCGGCAGAGGTTGCGGACATCGTGGAGGACGTGGCGGCCCGCCGGCGCTGAGCACGACGGTGGGCGGCCGGTGGCCGGTCCCGCCGGACCACCGACCGCCCGCGACGGCGCCTCAGTGCCGGATGCCGGCCCAGTCGTGGTGCCGGCGCACGGTGGAGAGGATGAAGTCGACCACCCGCCGGGAGGTGTCCGGCACCTGGTAGTCGACCGGGCAGGGCACCCCCTGCGCGGCGACCTGCGCCACCGTCACCTCGACGGCCTCGACCACACCCCGCGGGTCGAGGCCGGTCATGATGATCCCGCCGGCGTCGAGCGCCTCGGGGCGTTCGATCGACTCGCGCAGGGTCACCGCGGGGAAGCCGAGGATGGCCGCCTCCTCGCTGATCGTCCCGCTGTCCGACAGCGTGCAGTACGCCCTGCTCTCCAGGTGCACGTAGTCGAGCAGGCCGAACGGCTCGTGGAAGGCGATGCCGTCCAGCGCGGTGGCGTCCGGGGCCAGCGCCTCCAACCGCTTACGGGTGCGCGGGTGGGTGGAGACCAGCACCGGCAGGCCCCACCGGTCGCGGACCGCGACCAGGCAGTCCAGCAGCCGCTGGAGCCGGTCGGGCCGGTCGACGTTCTCCTCCCGGTGTGCGCTGACCAGGAAGTATCCGCCCCGGTCGAGTTCCAGCTGACGCAGGATGGTGGAGCTGGCGATCGGTGCCCGGTAGTGCTCCAGCACCTCCCGCATCGGCGAGCCGGTGTGCAGGATCCGGCGCGGGTGCAGGCCCTCGGCGAGCAGGTTGCGTCGGGCGTGTTCGGTGTAGACCAGGTTGAAGTCGGCGACGTGGTCGACCAGCCGCCGGTTCGTCTCCTCCGGCACGTTCAGGTCGAAGCAGCGGTTGCCGGCCTCCATGTGGTAGACCGGCACCCGCATCCGACGGGCCATCAGCGCCGCGATGCAACTGTTGGTGTCACCGAGGACGAGCAGCGCGTCCGGCCGCACCTCGGCGATGGCCGCCTCCATGCCGACGAGGACCCCGCCGAGTACCCGGCCCAGCGACGAGGTGTCGACGCGGAGAAACCGGTCGGGCTGCCGCAGCCGCAGCTCGGTGAAGAACACGTCGGAGAGGCTGGTGTCCCAGTTCTGTCCGGTGTGCACCAGCACGTGGTCCACGGTGTCGTCGAGCCGGCTGAGCACCCGGGACAGTCGGATGATCTCGGGACGGGTGCCGACGACCGTCATCACCCGGGTCATGTGGTCTCCCTCCGCAGGTCACTCACCGGACGCCGGCCGGCACCCGGCGCTCGTCACCGACCGGCTCCGGCCAGGTGTCGGGCCGTTCCGGGTCGAACAGCTCGTTGGTCCAGAAGAGGGTGAGCAGCTCGTCCGAACCGGTGTTGGTGATGTTGTGCGCCCACATGGTCGGCATGTCGATCACCACCGGCTCGTCGCCGCTGACCGGGAACCGGACGACCTCGGTGTCGCCGATCCGGCGCAGGCTGATCTCGGCGGTGCCGCGCAGCACCACGAAACGTTCCACCTTGGCCAGGTGGAAGTGCTCGCCCCGGGTGATCCCCGGCCGGGTGGTGGAGCAGAAGGTCTGCCCCGCTCCCCCGTGCGCCTTCACCGTCTCGACCAGCGCCCCGCGGGCGTCGGCCCGGGTGGGCAGGGCGAGCGGATAGTGCGCCGGGAAGCAGTGCGACCGGTAGGTGTTGAACAGCCGCACGTCGTGCCGGTCGCGCAGCGGCGGGATCTCACCCGTGCGGTAGATGCGCGCGTACGAGGCGAGCTGCTCGGCGAGGTCACGGACCCCGATCCGCAGCGCCGGCATCGCCGGGTCCCAGGAGCTGCCCGCCGCGACGCCGGCCAGCCGGGCCGCCGCGTCGGTGACGTGCACCAGGTCCATCTCCCGGTCGGCGTGCACCTCCGGCTGGCCGCCCCCGGCGAGCACGCGGCAGAAGGTGGCGACCGCCGAGTTGTACCAGGGCCGGCCGTGCTCGCCGTACAGGTTGGGCAGCAGCAGGTCGTCCAGCGGCACGCCGGTGTCGGCGAGGATGCCGGCGGCGGTGGCCTTCGCGTCGCCGTACGGGGTGCCGTTGCCCGCCTGCACCGAGTTGGCGAAGACCACTCCGATGGGCGGGTCCGGGCAGTCCCGCAGGCCGTTGGCGAGCTGGGCGGCGAGCTGGACGTTGCCGGCGGCCACGTCGGCGGGTTCACCGCGGTTGACCCCGGCGAGGTGCAGCACCCGGTCCACTCCGGCGATCCTGCGGGCGACCACCGCCGGGTCGGCGAGGTCGGCGCGGGTCAGCACGGTCGGCTCGGGCCAGCCGAGCGCGCGCAGCAGCACCCGCACGTGCCAGCCGAGGAAACCGCTGGCGCCGGTGACGGCGAGGCTCAGCACGCCAGCACCGGATCACGCAGCGCCAGCTCCGCCCGGATCTCCGGCAGCGTCCTGAGCAGCTCCACCACCTCGGGTACGCCGAGCCGGGTGGCGTTGGCCGAGTTGAAGTCCTCGCGGGTCACCTCACCCAGCTCGCCCTCGGAGACGTAGAGCGCGTAGTTGAGGTCCCGCGCGTCCAGCGGCACCCGGAAGAAGTCACCGAAGTCGTCGGCCTGGGCCAACTCCTCCCGGCTCGCGAGCGTCTCGTGCCACTTCTCGCTGTGCCGGACGCCGATGACCTCCAGCTTGAACGGCACGTCGAAGAGCTGGCAGACCGCCTCGGCGAGGTCGCTGATGGTGCAGG
Organism: Micromonospora parastrephiae; assembly: GCF_016802865.1. Taxonomy (GTDB): domain Bacteria; phylum Actinomycetota; class Actinomycetes; order Mycobacteriales; family Micromonosporaceae; genus Micromonospora; species Micromonospora parastrephiae. The sequence continues at coordinate 11,526 of NZ_JAEVHM010000080.1, forward strand.
CGGCGGCCTTGCGGATGAACACGTCGCCGGGGCGGGCGTGGTGGAAGGCGTGCTCGACCAGGTCGACCGAGTCGGCCAGCGACATCACGAACCGGGTCATGGCGGGTTCGGTCACGGTGGGCGCCCGGCCAGCCTTGATCTGCTCGATGAAGAGCGGGATCACCGAGCCGCGCGAGTACATCACGTTGCCGTACCGGACGCAGGAGACGGTCGTGGCGCTGTTCGGGTTGTTCCTCGCGTACGCCTGGGCGACCTTCTCCATCAGAGCCTTGGTCATGCCCATGGCGCTCACCGGGTAGACGGCCTTGTCGGTGCTGAGCGCCACCACCGAGCTGACGCCGTTCTGGGCGGCGGCCTCGATCACGTTGCCGCTGCCGAGGATGTTGGTGCGCACCGCCTCCAGGGGGAAGAACTCGCAGGACGGCACCTGCTTGAGCGCCGCCGCGTGGAAGACGAAGTCGACGCCCCGGGTGGCGCGCAGCACGGTGTCCATGTCGCGGACGTCCCCGACGTGGTAGCGCATGCGCTCGTCGCCGATGGAACGTCGCATGGCATCCTGCTTGGCCTCGTCCCGGCTGAGGATCCGCACCTCGGCGACGTCCCGGTCGAGCAGTCGCCGGGCCATGGTCTGTCCGAAGGATCCGGTCCCGCCGGTGATCAGCACCCGGCGACCCGCGGTCATCACACTCATTGGTTCTCCCGATTCGTCACCCGACGGGCGGCATCCACCCGCCAGCCCCTGACCGAGCGCGGCGCGCTGCCGGGGCGCCGACGCCGGCGGTCAGGCTGGACCTCCGCCGGGTTCGGCAACCGGGTCAACGAGTGCTTTGAACAGCAGATACGTGTAAGACTCAAACACCACGAATTCGTCATAGGAGGTGCAAAGTCCAGGACAGACGTCCCGGCTTTGTAGCAGAATGCGGCAATTCCCGTCCGGTCAGCCGATACAGGCGCCGCCCCTCCGGTCCCCGGCGACGCCCCCTACTGACCGGCGAGCACACGACCGGACATCCAGGACACGGTCTGCTCGAGGCCGGTGCGCAGCGGCACCGGTCGCACCGACGGGAACAGCTCGCGCAGCCGGGTGCAGTCGGCCTGCGAGTCCCGCACGTCGCCCGGGCGCGGCGCCTCATGCACCACCGGCAACGGCCGGCCCATGATGTCCTCCAGCTCGGCGATCATGTCGAGCAGCGAGACCCGCGCCCCGAAGGCCAGGTTCACCACGTCGGTGGTCGACACCCGGCGGACGATGGCGTCGACGATCACCGAGGTGACGCTGCCGACGAAGGTGAAGTCGCGGGTCTGCCGGCCGTCGCCGTGCACCCGCAGCGGCTCGCCGGCGAGCGCGGCGGTGACGAACCGGGGCAGCACGGCGGCGTACGCGTGGTGCGCCGCCTGCCGCGGGCCGAAGACGTTGAAGAAGCGGAACGGCAGCACGCCCATGTCGTAGCAGGAGGCGTAGGCGACCGCGTACGCCTCGGCGGCCAGCTTGGAGACCGCGTACGGGGAGACCGGGATCGGGCGGAGCCCCTCCTGCCGGGGCAGCACCGGGTTGGCGCCGTAGACCGACGAGGACGAGGAGAGGATCACCTGCTGCACGCCGTGCCGGCGGGCGGCCTCCAGCACCATCAGCGTCCCGGTGGCGTTGGCGTGGTGGCTGGGCAGCGGCCGGTCGATGGAGCGCGGCACGGAGCCGAGAGCGCCCAGGTGCACGACGCTGGCCGCACCGGCGAACGCCTCGTCCAGCAGGTCCGGGTCGAGCACGGTGCCCCGGTGCAGGCGGACCGGCTGGCCGTCCAGGTTGTCCAGCAGCCCGGTGGACAGGTCGTCGACGACCACGATCTCGGCCACCTGGGGAGCCGCGTCCAGGGCCCGCACCAGATTGGCGCCGATGAAGCCGGCACCCCCGGTCACCACTACCTTCACGGCGTCTCCCCGATCGACTCGGCCCCCGGCCGACCGACGGTGCGGTGTCGGCGCGGTGGCGGCGGCCGGCGTGGCGGCCACCGGTTGGACAACGAGCGCTGCACCCGCACGTCACGCGGAACGGACCGTACGCCGCGTGTCTTTCGTTGCCTTCCGTCCGTTGTTCGCCCTGGTGGTCGAGGAGAGGCCGACGGGAGCCGGAGATGCGAATCGGACTGATCAGTCAGTGGTACCCGCCGGAGAGCACGTTCGTGCCGGGCCAGCTGGCCACGGAACTGGCCCGACGTGGGCACGAGGTACGGGTGCTGACCACCTTCCCGAGCCTGCCGCTCGGGCGGACGTACCCGGGCTGGCGGCAACGCTGGAACCACCGGGCCGCCGACCGCGGGGTGACCGTCCGGCGGGTGCCGGCGTACCCGAGCCACGACCGTTCCGGCCTGCGGCGCGCGGCGAGCTACCTGTCGTTCGCCGCCACCAGCACCCTGGCCGCCCCGCGTCACCTGCGCGGCGCCGACGCGCTCTACGTCTACCACCCGCCACCCACCTCGTACGCCGCCGCGGGGCTGCTGCGCCTGTTGCGCGGCGTTCCGACGGTGCTGCACGTGCAGGACCTGTGGCCGGAGTCCGTGACGGCGTCCGGGATGGCCCCGTCGGGGCTCGCCGGGCGGGCGTTGGACGGGGTCCTCGCGGCGACGATGCGCCGGATCTACCGCTCCTGCGCGGGGATCGCGGTGATCGCGCCGGCGATGGCGGAGCAGGTGATCGAGCGTGGTGTCGACCCGGGTGCCGTCCGCACCGTCTTCAACTGGACCGACGAGGCGCTGTTCCGGCCGTTGGAGGCCACCGAGGCGGGGCGGACGGCGATCGGTCACCGGGGCCGCACCACGGTGATGTTCGCCGGCAACCTGGGCTTGTTGCAGGGCGTCGACGTGGCGATCCGGGCGGCGGCGGCCGTGCCGGACGCGGTGGACCTGGTCTTCGTCGGCACCGGCGTGGGTGCCGAGCAGGCCCGGCAGCTCGCCGCGGAGCTGGGCGCGGCCAACGTCCGGTTCCTCGGCCAGCGCCCGGCCGCCGAGATGGCCGAGTTGTACGCCGCCGCCGACTACCAGTTGGTCATGCTGCGCGACCTGCCCTGGCTGCGCGGGACGGTGCCGTCGAAGTTGCAGGCCGCGCTGGCCTGCGGCGTTCCCGTGTTGATGTCGGCCGACGGGGACGCCGCCGGGCTGGTCACCGCGGGCGGGGCCGGGTTGGTCTGCCCGCCGGACGACTGGCGGGCACTGGCCGACCAGTTCGTCGCCGCCGCGCGGGTGCCCACCGACGAGCGGCTGGCGATGGGTCGACAGGGCCGCCAGCTCTACCTGGATCGGATGTCGTTGCGGGTGGGGGTGGACCAGATCGAGGATCTGCTCGCCAAGGCCACTGCCCACGGCCGGCACTGATGCCAGGCCCCACAGAGACCGTCTTTCCTCCATATAGGGCGAAAAACCGAAATATGCCCCAGACCCCGCCTAGGCTCGTTGCGGCATGGTCCGGCGAGCGCCGGACGGATCACGCTCGGCAGGAGGGGAGCCCGTGACACACGGCGCAGCACGTTCCACCATGGAGCGCCCGACGCGTCCGTCGGCGGGCACCCCCGGGGGCCCGTCACCGATCGGTTCGCTCCGGATGCCGGCCCCGATGCCGGAGGCCCCGCGGTGGAACCTGGCGGGGCTGAGCGTGCTGCCCATCTGCCTGGCCGCCGCACTCGCCCCGGTCAATCCCACCCTGGTGTTCGCCGGTGGGATCTGGATCGGCATCATCGCCCTGCTCACCAGCGGGCGCATCCCCCGCACCGGGCCGGCGGACTACCTGGCCCTGCTGCTCTGCTGCTGGGCGAGCGCCACACTGATCTGGAGCCGCGACGTCGACAGCAGCCGGATCGCCGTGCATGCCTGGTGGACGGTCGCCCTGCTGCTGATCGCCGCACGGCACGTGCTGTCCAGCCGCCGCCGGCTGCTCCTGGTCGCCGGATGCTTCCTCGGCGGCGCCGGATGGGTTGCGGTGCAGCTGATCCTGGCCAGGGACGAGGCGGCCGCCGGCCCGGCGCTGCGCACCTCCCTCGACGGCGTGGGCGTCAACTACACCGCCTACTGCCTGGCCACGGCAGCACTGGTCACCGTCCTGCTGCTGGCGGTGCGGGCCGGCAACCGTCTCGTCCGCGTCGTGCTCTGGCTGCTGCTGCCGCTGCTGACCTACGCGACGATGCTGACCGGCACCCGGGCCAGCCTGATCGCCCTGGCCGCCGTCGCGGCCTACGTGATCGTCAGCCGGTTCTCCGAGCGCACCTGGATCCTCGCCGTACCCGCGTCGGCCTCCATGCTGGCCGTCATACCCTTCGGGCACCTGGCGACGTACCACCCACAGTGGCTGGAGAACCTGTTCAACCGGCCGCTCGACGACCTCTCCGGACGGCTGGCCGTCTGGCCGATCGCCGAGGCGTCGTTCTGGGAATCGCCGCTGGTCGGAATCGGCGTGGGCGCCTTCCCGAGCACCAACCCGTACTACGAGGTGGGTGCCCATTCGCTGCTGCTCACCCTCGGCAACGACCTCGGCCTGATCGGAATCGTGCTGTTCGCGGCGCTGATCGGCTTCCTGCTCCGCGACGCGGCACCGGGTCAGGGCCGGCTGCACGGGCTGCTGGTGGGTGCGCTGGTCGTGGGCTGGACGCCGATCTGGCTCAGCGGCCACTGGGAGATCTCACCGATGGCCTGGCTGGTACTCGCCGTCTGGTCCCGGCTGCCGGTGGCGCTGCCCGTCCGGACCGCCGCCCACCGCCTTCGGCGAAACGCCGTCGACAAGCGGCGGCCTGTCGGTCTGCGGCCGCGGACCACCGCGGCGTCGACCGGCATGCCCTCGGCCGGCAGGCGATAGCCCGGGTCAGCCCACCCGATCCGGCACCGTGGTTCCGGCACCGGCCGGGCTGCCGGGATCGGTGAGTTGGTCGCCGAGCCCGGTCAGACCGGCGAGGAAGGCGCGCATTCGGCCACCCTGGACGGCCGGGTTCCGGGTCTCCCGGACGAAACGGGCGCCACCCGCTCCCAGCACCGCCGCCTCGCCCGCCGACAGGTGCAGCACCCGATCGATCGCCGCGCGTAGCCCTTCCGCGGTGTCCGGCTCGGCGAAGGACAGCCAGGGCGCGTACTCCGCGGGGATGCCCGGCAGCCGCGTGCTCACCACCGGCACGCCGGTGCCCAGATACTCGATGATCTTGGATGGGAAGGACCATCGGACGAAGCCCTGGTCGACCGGACGCGGGTTGACCAGCACGCTCGCCCGGGCGAGCCGGGGCAGCAACTCCTGTCGGGGCAGCAGCTCCGGCCCCGCGATGCGCCGGTCCACCGCGGACTGCTCGCGCAGCCACTCCGCCAGCTCTCCCCGGCCGTACGTGAGCAACCGCAGGTCGTCCCCAGGCAGGCCACGGAACGCCTCGACCAGGCGGTCGACGCCGTAGGCCCGACTGAGCCCGCCGGCGTAGACGATGTCCCGGGTCGCCCCGGCCTCCTGCGGCACGTCGCCGGCCGGGTCGGGCGAGTAGATCCCCTCCATCACCAGCCGGGGGCGGCCGGGCGCGAAGTCCTCGGCGAGCGCGGAAGTCAGTGCGATCACCCCGGAGCAACGGGCCAGGGCGGCCCGGACCAGCGCCACGTCGAGCCCGCGCAGCAGGCGGACCAGACGGCCGTCGGTGGGCAGCGCCACACCCGGCGGGTCGGTGAGCACCGGGACCACCGGGACGCCCAGGCTCCGGGCCCGCAGCGCGCCGAACCACAGGAAGGGCGAGTGCACGCCGTGGATCAGCAGCACATCGGTCTCCCGCTCGCGTAGCGCACGCCCGCCCGCCCGCCAGGCGGCGCCGAACCGGGTGAGGTGCTTGAGGCCAAGGAGGTTCACGAACGGGAGGAGCTGCCCGTCCACGCCGTCCTGCCGGAACCGGCCGGCGCGGAACCGGACCTGGCGGTTGCCCGGCCACGTCGACACCGGCGCCGCGGAGAGCAGGTCCACCGGACAGCCGGCGGCACGCAGACTACGGACCAGACCCCACGCGAAGGTGTGGGTCTGGGTGGGCATGATGGTGTCCCGGGCCATGATCTCGACGAGCAGGTCGTCGGGCACGGTGAAGCCCAGCAGGGTGACTCGCGGGCCGCGTTCCTGGGGCACCGTTCACTCCCCGATCAGCCGCTGGTAGACCCGGTCGAGGGAGCCGAGCATGACGTCGAGGCTGTAGCCGTCGGCCACCACCTTGCGGCCCAACTGCCCCACGTGGCGCCGCTCGCCGGGATCGTCGAGCAGCGGCGCCAGCGCGGTGGCCAGGGCGCCGGGGTCGCCCGCCGGCACCAGGCGGCCACCGCCGGAGCGCAGCACCTCCACGTTGCCGCCCACCGCCGACGCGACCACCGGCAGGCCGTGCGCCATCGCCTCCAGCAGAGCGTTGGAGAGGTTCTCGTGCAGCGTCGGAAAGACGAAGAGGTCCGCCGCGGCGAGCAGGTCCGGCACGTCGAGCCGGTTGCCGAGCAGCCGGACGTCGACCCCGCCGATGTCGGTCAGGGCCGCCGCGATCCCGGCGCGGTCCGGTCCGTCGCCCGCGACCAGCAGCACCCGGCGGGCGGCGGACGGCGGCAGCCGGCGTAACGCGTCGGCGAGGACACCGAAGCCCTTCTCCCAGGTCAGCCGGGCCACCGCGATCATGGCCACGTCGTCGGGGCGCAGTCCCAGGCCGGCGCGGGCCCGGTCCCGGCCCGCCCCCGCCTGCGCCGGTAACGGAACCCCGTTGGGAATCACCCCGACGAACTTCCCGCCGAGGTGGCGCAGGAAGTCACGACCGGCGGCGTACTCGCAGACGGTGGCGACGTGGCTGGCCAGCCGCAGCGTCGCGGGCTCGGCCCCGTGGACGAGCAGCCGACGGCGCCAGGCCCGGCCGGGCTGACGCAGGTCGCGCACCGTGCCGTGCACGGTGACCAGGATCCGCGGACAGCCGGCGAGGCGGGCGGCGAGCACCCCGTGGAAGCCCTCGTTCTGCAACCCTCGCACGTGGACCAGGTCGGGGCGTACCTGCCGCAGCAGCCGCACCCACTCCCGGAGCAGCGGCACGTTCAGGCCGCCGTTGCCGGCGCTGCTGTGCATGCGGACGAACTCGTACCGGTCGGTCAGGCGCGAGGCGAGCACCCGCTGCACCGCGGTCAGCGGGCCGTTGGCGCCGGGAACGCCGGCCGAGTGCTGCACGACCACCGGCCGGTTCACGATGCGATCCCGACCGGCGCGCGGTGGCACCAGGAGTCGAGCACGACGGAACGCTGCATGACCCTCCACATCGACGGGGGCTCGGCCTCGACGGCGGCGACGATCCGGCCTCGACGTACCGACGGCACCACGTACGGTAACTCCGGCATAAGTGGCAAAGTGGCGACACGCCGAAGCCCGGAACCGGTCACGAGGCGGCCGCCCGCCGGCTTCCCGGCCCGGGTGCCCGGTGGCGCGCCCGGTTCCTGTCGGCCAGCGCACGGCGGTAGCCGACGACCGCGGCCGGCAGCACCGTCACCGCGTACGTCGCGGCGGAGGCCAGCGCCACCCCGGACAGGCCCACCCGGGCGGCCAGCACGATCTTCAGGGGTACGGCCAGCAGCAGACAGGCCGCCCAGCCGACGAACTGCGGCCGCAGCAGACCGACGCTGTTCTGCACCATGAACAGCGGCGCCGCGGCGGCCAGCAGCACCGACCAGACCGCGAGCGCGGCGAACAGCGGTCGTGGGATCGGCGCGAGATCGGCCGAGCGCACCCAGAGCCGCAGCACGTCGTTGCCGAAGAGCACCAGCGCCGCCCCGGGCAGGGCGACCACGACGGCGGACAGGCACACCATCCGGGGAGTGGTGCGCCGCACCCAGGTCAGGTCACCGCGTGCCAGGGCCTCGCCGTTGGCCGGCCAGAGCGGCAGGTTCACCAGCGTGACGAAGAGTGTCAGGAGGGCGAACACCCGCAGCACCACCGCGTACGCCGCCGCGGCGGGCAGCCCGAGCACCCGGCCGATCAGGAAGCCGTCGAGGTTGAGCACCACCGAGCTGAGCACGGAGAGCAGGAAGAACCGCGCGCCCAGGCGGAGCAGACCTCGGGCCGCCGGCACCGCGACCAGACCGGGCCGCGGGCGCAGCTCCCGGCCCTGCCAGCCGAAGTAGCAGACGGTGTTGGCCAGGTTGACCACCGGTACCGCGAGCACGGCGGCGGCGATGACCAGCACCTCGTCTGCCCCGCGGCTGACCGCCGCGTAGACCAGGGCGACCGAGACGAGGCTGCCGCCGGCCTGCCAGAGGTTGCTCTGGGCCACCTGCTGCTGGGCGTACTGGACCCGCTGGATCAGGGCCAACGGCATGTTGACCAGGAAGGCGCCGAAGCAGAGCAGCACCACGGAGCGGGCGTCGGCCGCCACCGCCGGGTCCGCGGCGTTCAACAACTCCGGCCACGGCACCCACCGCAGGGTTGCGAGCAGGGCCGCCAGCAGCAGGACGGCCAGCACACCGAGCATGGCGTACGCACTCGACACCTCCCGGCTCGCCGCCCGACGCTCGCCGGTGCCGTGCAGCCGGGCCAACCGCGTCAGCAGGCCGTTGCCGAGCCCGAAGTCGGCAAAGAGTGCCATGCCGGTCAGTGAGGTGACCGCCATCCAGAGTCCGTACCGTTCGGCGCCGAGGCTCCGGAACGCCAGCGGGGTGATCAGCAAGGGCGCGGCCAGACCGACCAGCTTCCCGGCCAGCGAGGAGATGATGCCGCTGGCGAGCGCCCGGCTCCGGGACTTCCCGGCGTCGGTCGCCCCGCCCCGGGGCTTCCCGACGGCCGGCATCTCACCCCAGGGCGACCACGCCCCCACCGGGCCGGGAGTGGGTGCCGGCCAGGCGCCGGTCGGGGCACGGGCCGGCGCAGGGCCGACCACGGCAGGGGCCGACGCCGGCCCGGTCACGCCGGCGCGCCGATGGTCAGTCGTCATGCCCTGTCGCCTCCGCGCCCCCGTTGACCAGTCACCCCTACAACGACGATTACTCGCAACCTGTTGCGGACGGTGACGGGATCAAAACCGAGAGTTCACACAAGCTGGTCGGGCGTACTCGAACCGACACGGCACGGCGGCCCCGAGCGACGTGATGCTGAAACTAAGCTTAACCCCCGATACCGGCACAAAAAGGTTGGGAATCTGGAGGGAACGAACATGGGCGAGCCCACCACCATCAGCGGCCTGGCACCCGCGACCCGGATCGGAGCGACGCCACTGCTGATGGCGCTCGCCGCGTACCGGTTCCCGCACGGCGACGCGATGTCCAACCGGCTGCTGCAACTCGCCCGGTCCGCCACGCCGCCCGGAGGCGTCACCCTGGTGGTCAACGACTGGCCCGAGGACGGGACTCGTCCGCCCGCCGTGCCGGACCTGCCGCCCGGCGTACGGCTGATCACGCTGCCGCCTCGGCGCATCGGCGGCGGCGCCCTGGGCCGGTGGCTGTACCTCCGCGCCCGCCCCCTGCGGGTGCTGGCCGCGCTACGCCGCGCGGGCATCCGGCGACGCGAACTGAGCGGGGTGTACCTGCCACTCGGCCTGTGGAACCTGATCACCTGGGCGGTGCTGCGGGTGGCGGTCTCCTGCCCGGTGACCGTGGACGTGCTGGAGCGGCACGACCCGACACAGTTCCCCCGGGGCCGCCTGGCGCCCTATTTCATCCGGCACCGGTGGTCGACCTTCCTGGCCGGACGGCTGGCCGACCAGATCATCGCCATCTCCGAGACGCTGGAAAGACACTTCGTCCGTCGGGGCCGGCCAACCCTGCTGGTGCCGCCGCAGGTGGACTGCGCCGACTACACGGACCCGGCGCCGCCCCCGCTCGACGAAGGGCTCCGGCTGCTCTACGCCGGTTCGGCCGGCCCGAAGGATCAGCTGGCCGTGGTGCTGGAGGGCATCCGCCGCCTCCCGGACGCCGAGCGGTCCCGGGTACACCTGGTGATCGCCGGGATCAGCCGGGACCAGGCCGGCGGCCTCTCCGACCTGGGTACGGCCGGGTCGCTCGACCTCGACGACCGGATCAGCTTCCTCGGGCGGATCCCCCGGGACCGGGTGCTCGCCGAACTGCGCGGGGCGCACTTCTCGGTGCTGGTGAGACCGGCCGCCGGGTACGCGCAGGCGGGCTTCCCGTCCAAGGTGCCGGAGAGCCTGGCCGCCGGCTGCCCGGTGCTGCTCAACCACACCAGCGACCTCAGGCGCTACATCGTGGACGGCCGAGAGGGCGTCGTGCTCGACGGCTCGGAGGCCGACGACGTCCGGCGCGGCCTGGAACGGGCGCTACGGCTCACCGACGCGGACTGGCGGGCGATGAGCCGCTCGGCCCGCGAGCGGGCCCACTGCTTCGACTACCGGGCCTGGACGCCGGTGGTCAGCGATTTCGTCTGCGGGGCGTGGCGCGGCCCGGGCACCGGCAGATCGGCCAGGCCGGCGAGCTCGGCGTCGGTCAGCCGGCGCTCCGCCGGATAGAGCTGCCGCTCGTGGGCCCGGATCGTCTCCACCGGCCAGCGCAGCCGGACGACCCGGGCGGGATTACCGGCGGCCACCGCGTAGGGCGGCACCGAGCGGGTCACCACCGCGCCGGCCCCGATCACCGCACCGCGTCCGATCGTCACCCCGTGCAGGATGACCGCCCGGGTGCCCACCCAGACGTCGTCACCGATGGTCACTCCCCGGTCCTGGGTGTCGTCACCGGGCTGTTTGCGCACCGCGATCATCGGCAGGCCGACCTGATCGATGCGGTGGTTGCCGCCGCGGATGGTCACCTCGGGACCGAACATGACGTTGTCGCCGATCCGGATCCGGGACCGGGTCGCCATCAGGATCGGCTGGTACCCGAGGTCGACATTCCGCCCCACCTCGATCGTGTGACAGGTGTAGACGCCGTCGGGATCGAAGGCGAAGTTGTCACCCCGGGCGGCGAACCGGCCGGCCAGGGCGTAGCCGCGGATGGCGCGCCGGACCCGGGAGCCGGTGCTCAGGAGACGATCCAGGACCCCGGCCACCGACCCGAGGAGCGCGCCGGGCCGGTTCGCGGCGATCCGCATCAGGACCCCATCCGGGCACGGGCCTGCTCCGGCACCCCGTAGATCTGCCGGATCACGGCCGCCTTCTCCGCCGCGGGCAGGTGCCCGCACCGCAGCGACCGAGCCTTCATCCGGTCGAGGTAGTCGTCCACGGTACGGATCACCCGGGCCGGCACACCGGCGGCCACGCTGTTGTCCGGGATGTCGCGGGCCACCACCGAGCCGGCGCCGATCACGCACCGGTTGCCGATCGTCACGCCGGGCAGAATGGTCGTGCGGACGCCGAGGTAGACGTCGTCGCCGACGCGGATCGGCGCGGTCCACTCCAGATCCGGCACCTCCTTGCGGAGGATCAGCGTGCCGCCGTCGTGGGTGATGAACTGCACGCCGGCGGTGACGTAGACGTTGTCGCCGAGGGAGACGAGCCACGGTTCGGAGCCGAACATCGCCCGGTCGATGCCGTAGAACCTGACCCGGCCCCGCAGGTCGACACCCAGGGATCGGGCGAACCCCTCCGGATCCCGGGCGGCGGCCCGTCGGTCCCGCAGAGCCACGTATGTCGCGCGTACCGTGCCCAGCATCGTCACCACCGATTACGCCTTTGTCGTGATTTATGGAGCCCGAGGGTAGTCGCCCTGACCGTCCAACGCGCCCGAACGGCGTAAGACCCGCCGGCCGGATTCCACCGGTACCACCGTCACGGCAAGCGGTCACTCCGACACGCTCGGCGACCTCGCTCCCATCGACCTGTCGACACGGTCACCCGCTAACTGACCCACCTGACCGGCCGCGCCCGGCCCGGAGGGTCGCGAGGCGCGCCGCCGGCCGCGGACCGCCGGCGCAGCTTCCGAGGTACGCCGGGCAGGTCCAACGCCGATGTGATGAGCTGTACGGGTGTCGGGGCTGGGTCTTGTGCTGCACCCCACCCGGGATGTCACCGAGGTGGTCGGGATCATCGAACGGTGGGCGACGCGCCACCGCAAATCGCTGATGGTGCGCGCCGAGGACAAGCACCGCGTGCCGGCCAGCGTCGAGCCCGTGCCGGCCGACGAGGTGGCCTCCCGCGCCGACGCGTTGATCAGCATCGGCGGTGACGGCACCATGCTGGGTGCGCTGCGCTCCGCCGTCCTCGACCCGAAGCCGGTGCTCGGTGTGCACCTGGGCCGGCTCGGCTTCCTGGTCGAGGTCGAGCCGCCGGAGCTGCCCGACGCGTTGAGCCGGTTGCTGTCGAAGGACTTCACGATCGAGTCGCACGCCTGCCTGGCGTGCGACGTGTGCGGCGACAACGTCGTGGCGTTCAACGACATCGCCCTGGTCCGCCAACCCGGTTCCGGCTTCGTCACCGCCACCCTGGCGGTGGACGGCCAGCAGTACGGCTACTACCGCGCCGACGCGGTGGTGGTCAGCACGCCGACCGGCTCCACCGCCTACAGCTACGCCGCCGGCGGCCCGCTGATCTCCCCGGCGGCGGACGCCGTGGTGATCACGCCATCGGCGCCGATGGCCGGCATCTCCCGCTCGGTGGTGCTCTCCCCGGAGGAGAAGATCCGGCTGGAGCTGGAGGCCAACTCGTCGGCGGTGGTGGTGGAGATGGACGGCCGGGTGTTCCGTGACGCGGCGACCGAGGGTGCCGTCGACATCAGCTACCGCCGCAACGCCGGCCTGGTGGTCCGCTTGGACCCGCTGCGCTACCAGGAACGCAACCAGCTGAAGTTGGGCCTGCTGGACCTGCCGTTCCTACCGGAGCAGCTCCGCGAACTACTCCCCCACGACCTCCGCAAGACCCAGGAAGAACTCCCCCCACCCTGCTAACCCACCCGCCTCCGCCCCGT
>NZ_JAEVHM010000081.1 GCF_016802865.1 Micromonospora parastrephiae
CGGCGGCGTCGGCACCGGCCGCGGGGGCGCAGGCGCTGGCGGAGGCGGCTCGGGTTCGGCCGGCGCGGCCGCCGACGGAAGGACCGGCGCCGACGGTACGGACGCGAGGATCGGCGCCATGGGCGGTGTGGGAGCAACGAGCGACGGCGGAAGGTCAGCCGGCGGGTCGTCGGCGGGCGGGCTCAGACGGGAGGTCACCGGAACCCGGGCCACGCCGACCACGATGGGCGGTGCGAGCAGATCCACCACGTGGGCGGGAAGGTCGGGGCGGACCGCCGGCCAGCGGGAGTCGTCGACCGACCAGTAGGCCGCGCCGGGAGTCTCGATCACCCCCTGCCGGGTCAGCTGATCGTCACCGGACGCACGGTGCTTGGCCATCGGGAATGCCTCCACGAGCTGCGGGGTGCGGCCCTGCGGGTCGCTGCGGCGGACACCGAGGGAAACGACGCCGCCCGCCCACCGGTGACGCCGCAACCGCCTCCAGCCCTCGCGACGCACCCGACGACCAACGCGACGCGCCCCCAGCCGGGCAGCCGACGGTGTCCGGTTGGGGGCGCGTAATGGTCGGGGATCAGTCGAAGATCGGGTCCTGCTCACGGGTGCGCTTGAGCTCGTAGAAGCCCGGGGTGCCGGCGACCAGCAGGACGCCGTCCCAGAGCCGGCCGGCGGCCTCCCCCTTCGGGGCCGGCGTGATCACCGGGCCGAAGAAGGCGACCGGACTGCCGTCCGGGCCGGACGCGTGCACGACCGGCGTGCCGACGTCCTGCCCGACCGGACGCATGCCCGCCTCGTGGCTGGCCCGCAGCGCCTCGTCGTACTCGGTGCTGTCGGCGGCGGCGGCCAGCGCGGGGTCCAGGCCGGCCTCGGTCAACGCGGCCACGTACAGCTCCGGACCCCGCTCCTCCTTGGCGAGGTGGATCCGGGTGCCGAGCGCGGTGTAGAGCGGAAGCAGGACGTGGCTGCCGTACCGCTGCTCGGCGGCGACGCAGATCCGCACCGGGCCCCAGGCGGTGCTCAGAAACGCCTTGTAGTCCTCGTCCAGGTGGTCCCGGCCCTGGTTGAGCACGGACAGGCTCATCACGTGGAAGCGGAAGTCCACGGCTCGGACCTGCTCGACCTCAAGCAGCCAGCGGGACGTGATCCACGCCCATGGGCAGGACGGATCGAACCACATGTCGGCGGTGACACGGTCGGTCACGGCGAGATCCCTTCGTGGCGGGGTTGCACCGGCGATCCGGCGTCTTGGGGAATCTTCACTCCGCGTCCCGTCGGCCGGCACAGGAATCGGACCGTGACCTCGACCACCGCCCGATGCGGGTCCATGGAAGACTCGGATCCGGACCGCCGCCGCGAGCGGCCGGAGACGGGCGCCGCCGGGCGTACGGCGAGATGTGGGATGGAGACGAACAGTGCCGGGAGTGCGCAACCTGACGCAGGTCGAGGCCACGAAGCGGGCACACCTGCTCGATGTGACCGGGTACGACATCAGTCTGGACCTGTCGACCGCCGTGCTGGCGGCCGACGGCCGCACCTTCCGGTCGACGACCGAGGTCCGGTTCCGCTGCGCCGAGCCGGGCGCGAGCACGTTCATCGAGCTGGCCGCCGAGTCGGTGCGTTCCGCCGTGCTGAACGGGACCCCGGTCGACCTCTCCGACTGGTCGGCCGAGAAGGGCCTGACCCTGTCCGGGCTGCACAGCGAGAACGTCCTGGTGGTCGACGCGGACTTCGGCTACTCGAACAGCGGGCAGGGGCTGCACCGCACGGTCGACCCGGTGGACGGCGAGACGTACCTCTACAGCCAGTTCGAGACGGCCGACGCGCAGCGGGTGTTCGCCTGCTTCGACCAGCCCGACCTGAAGAGCGTCTACACCTGGCACGCGACGGTGCCGGCGCACTGGCGGGTGGTGTCCAACATGCCGGTGCGCAGCGAGGACCCGGCCGGTGAGGGGCTGAAGACCGTTCACTTCGCCGAGTCGCCGCGGATGAGCACCTACATCACGGCGCTCTGCGCCGGGCCGTACCACGAGGTGCGCGACACCCACGACGGCATCGACATGGGGGTGTTCTGCCGCGCGTCGATGGCACGGTACCTGGACTCCGACGACCTGTTCCTGATCACCAAGCAGGGCTTCGACTTCTTCCACGAGAAGTTCGGGGTGCGCTACCCGCTGCCGAAGTACGACCAGCTCTGGGTGCCCGACTTCAACGCCGGCGCGATGGAGAACTTCGGCTGCGTCACGCACGCCGAGTCGCACTACCTGTTCCGCTCGCAGGTCACCGACTTCGAGTACGAGCAGCGGGCCAACACGATCCTGCACGAGCTTGCCCACATGTGGTTCGGTGACCTGGTCACCATGCGCTGGTGGAACGACCTGTGGCTGAACGAGTCGTTCGCGGAGTGGGCCAGCCACTGGTGCAACACCAACGCCACCCGGTTCACCGAGGCGTGGACGACGTTCCTGTCCATCCGGAAGAACTGGGGCTACCGGCAGGACCAGCTGTCCTCCACCCACCCGGTCTACACCGAGATGCCGGACATGGAGGCCGTCGAGGTCAACTTCGACGGCATCACCTACGCCAAGGGCGCGAGCGTGCTCAAGCAGCTCGTCGCGTACGTGGGTGAGGAGCCGTTCGTCGCCGGCCTGCGGGCGTACTTCGGCAAGCACGCCTGGGGCAACGCCACCTTCGACGACCTGCTCACCGAGCTGGAGTCGGCCTCCGGGCGGGAGCTGCGCAAGTTCGCGGCGCAGTGGCTGGAGACCGCGCAGGTCAACACGTTGCGCCCGGAGGTGACCATCGGCGCGGACGGCACGTACGAGCAGGTGGCGGTCCGGCAGGAGGCGCCGGCCGCGTACCCGACGCTGCGGACGCACCGGATCGGCGTGGGCCTGTACGACCTGGCCGACGGGCGGCTGGTCCGCCGCGAGCGGTACGAGGTGGACGTGACCGGCGAGCGGACCGACCTCGCCGAGCTGCGCGGTGTCCGCGCCGCCGATGTCCTGCTGCTCAACGACGACGACCTGAGCTACACCAAGCTGCGCCTCGACGACCGGTCGATGGCCACGGTGGTGCAGCACATCGGCGGCTTCGAGTCGTCGCTGGCCCGCGCGCTGTGCTGGACCGCCGCCTGGGACATGATCCGTGACGCCGAGCTGTCCGCCCGCGACTACGTGGCGCTGACGCTGAGCGGGCTGCCCGCGGAGACCGACATCAACCTGGTCACCGCCACCCTGCGGCAGGCGACCACCGCGCTCACCCTGTACGCCGACCCGGCCTGGGCGCCGACGGGCTGGGCCGAGCTGGCCCGTACGGCCCGCGACGCGCTGGCCGCCGCCGAGCCGGGCAGTGGGTTCCAGCTGGCCTGGGCCCGCGCCTTCACCTCGGCGGCCCGCTCCGAGGAGGACCTGGCGAGCTGCGCGGCTGGCTGGACGGCTCCGGCGCGCCGGCCGGTCTGACCGTGGACACGGAGCTGCGGTGGACGGTGCTCGGCGCGCTGGTGGCCAACGGCGCGGCCGAACCGGCCGAGATCGAGGCGGAACTGGCCGGCGACCGCACCGCCAGTGGCGAGCGGGAGGCCGCGTACGCGCACGCGTTGGTGCCGACGGCGGAGAACAAGGCCGCCGTCTGGGCGTTGCTGACCGGCCCCGACGCGCTGCCCAACTGGCGGCACCGGGCGCTGTTGCAGGGCTTCGCGCACCCGACGCAGGTGGAGCTGGTCGCCCCGTACCGGGAGCGGTACTTCGCGGCGGTCGGGCAGGTGTGGGCCACCCGGGACAGCGAGCCGGCGCAGGAGTTCGCCCAGTTGGCGTACCCGACGTACCTCGTGGAGGACGACACGGTGGCGGCCACCGACGCGTGGCTGGCCGGCGACGGGCACCCCGCCCCGCTGCGTCGGCTGGTCGCCGAGGGCCGCGACGGTGTGGTGCGGGCGCTCAAGGCCCGCGCGAAGGACGCCCAGAGCGCCTGATCCGCTACTGCCGGACCGGGGCCGGCGTGGGTGTGAGCCCGCGCCGGCCTCGGGCGATTATGGTTGCGGAAGGAGGTGGAAGCGATGGCACAGCCGACCTACCAGTGGCGCCCACCGGAGCGGGGCTGGCGCGAACAGGACCTGTTCGGATTGCCCGCCGACGGGAACCGCTACGAAATCATCGACGGGAGCCTGCACGTGACCCCTCCAGCCGGTCCCGAGCACCACGAGCTGGCGGACGAGATTCGGATGGCGCTGCGGCAGACGGCTCCCACCGATTGGCGGGTGATCCGGGAGATCGGCGTACGGGTGCCCGGCGGCAACCTCATCCCCGATCTGACGGTGTTGCGGCCGAAGGCACCACGCGGGCGGATGTGGGCCGAACCGGCGGACATCGCGCTCGTTCTGGAAGTCGAGTCGACGGGAAGCCGTCGGCATGACCGGTTCACCAAGCCGGCGCTCTACGCCGAGGCGGGTATCGCGCACTACTGGCGGGTGGAAATGGGCGACTTCGGACCGGTGGTCTACCGCTACCAGCTCGGCAAGGGCGACCATTACGACCTGTTGGGCACCGTGGGGCCGGACGACCCGGTGACCGTGGACGAGCCGTGGGCGATGACGCTGGATCCGAGCGCCTGGCCGCGCTGAGACGGCCCCGGACAGACCGAAGCCCGGCCCCGCTGAGCGCGGGCCGGGCTTCGTCGTACGAGTGGGTCAGCCCTTGCCCGCGTGGCTGGCGAGCTGGTCGAGGCCGTTGATGATGCCGCCGGCCAGGTCGCCGCCGCTGAAGGCGCTGACCATGGAGAGTGCGGCCAGCTTGACGTACGTGTCGGGGATGCGCTTGCGGGCATGCCGACCGGTGACGATCTCCAACTGGCGCTGGTTGGGCGACACCGCGATCAGCACCGACTTGTCGGGGTCGGCGAGCTGGCGGTGCAGCCGCTGGGCGTGCTCACGGATCGGCTCGTCGAGGCCGCCGACGAACACCGAGAACACCAGGCCGGTGCCCTGGTCGGCCAGTCGCAGGGCCTCGTCGATGCGCAGCAGCTGACGGGTCGAGAACGGCCCGTCGAGCACCTCGGGCGGATTCTCCGACCCGGCCTGCTTCTCACCAACGGTCACTTGCGCCTCCGGTTCCCCCGGCCGGCGCCTCGACGCTGGCCTGCTCAAGCTTGTGGCTGGTCAGCGCGGGCGCCTGCGCGCCCGCCGTCAGCGCGGTGCCGGCCGAGTCGGCCAGCTGCTCCGGGCGGCCCAGGAACCACACCGGAGTGAAGTCGAAGGGGCGGCCCGGCCGGTAGCGCTTCGCGCCACCGCCGCCGCCGGTGGCACCACCACGGCTACCCGCGTACGTCAGGCCGGCGATGACCAGCACCGCGGCCGCCGGGATGCCGACGAAGACCAGCAACGTCTCGGTAACAGACAATCCCAACGCCCCCAGGCGGAAGAAGGACCTCGAACAATCGGGTCGGATGGACGATCATGACGTTGACCGCCCGACTCCGTCTCCATTCACGTTAGCGGAGTCGACGGCCAGCCAGATTGCGGGGTGCCGATCCCATCCGCCACTGGAGTTCTCCAGTTGCGCAGCGGTCGCGATGAGCCGCGCGTCGTCGCCGTACCGGCCGGTGAGCAGCACCCCGACGGGCAGGCCGTCGGTGGTGGTGCCCAGCGGCAGGGAGACGGAGGGATCGCCGGTGACGTTGAAGATGGCGCAGTAGGGCGAGAAGCGGCGTTGCCGGTCGAAGTCGGCCGCCGGGTCACCGTCTGCGGTGAACCAGCCCACGGGCGCCTGCGGGGTGGCCAGGGTGGGGCAGAGCAGCAGGTCGCAGCCGGCGGTGCGGCGGGCGCCGAGGCGGACCTGGGCCTGCAACTCGCCGAGGGTGGCGGCCAGCGTGCCGGCGGAGATGTCGGCGCCACGGGCGCGTAGGAGCCGGGTCAACGGCAGCAGCTCCGGCTCCCGCTGCGGGGGCACCGGGGCGAGCGCCAGCACGTACCAGATGATCTCGAACAGCGGCCACGCGGCCGGCCCGAGCGGCGGTGGCACCTCGACCACCTCGTGCCCCGCGGCGGTGAGCAGCGCCGCGGCCCGGTCCACGGCGGCGACGCAGTCGGGGTGGACCGGCTCGTCGGCGAGCATCGGGGTGGTGAACCGACCGATCCGCAGTTTGCCGGGTGCGGCCCGGCGGGCGGCGGCCAGGAAGCCATCGGGCGGCGCCGGCGGCGGCAGGTAGGGCTCGCCCGGCACCGGCACGGCCATGACGTCGAGCAGCGCGGCGACGTCGGTGACGGTCCGCCCGAGGGGCCCGCTGGTGGGCAGGCCGAACGCGCCGGAGCCGAGCGGCCCGCCGGAGACGAGGCCGCGACTGGGCTTGTAGCCGACCAGGCCACACAGCGACGCCGGGATGCGCAGCGACCCGCCGCCGTCGGAGCCCTGGGCGACCGGGACCAGACCGGCCGCGACCGCCGCCGCCGCGCCGCCGCTGGAACCACCGGCGGTGTACGCCAGTTGCCACGGATTTCGGGCCGGCGGCGCGACCCGGCCCTCCGAGTAGAGCGAGCAGCCCAACTCGGAGGTGGTCGTCTTGCCGAGGCTGACCAGGCCGGCGGCCTTGATGAACCGGACCACGTCGGCGTCGACCGGCGGGACGAAGTCGGCGAAGGCGGCGGAACCGAAGGTGGTGCGGACCCCCGCGGTGAGGGTCAGATCCTTGATGGCGGTCGGTACGCCGTGCAGCGGGCCGCGCCGGTCGACGGTCGCGGCGTCGGCGGCGCGGGCGGCCTCCCGGGCCAGGTCCGGGGTGACCGTGACGAACGCGCCGACCGTGTCGCCGAGCGCGGCCACCCGACGGAGGTGATGCTCGACCAGGTCGGCACTGGACAGCTCACCGCGAGCTATCGCGGTGGCCTGCTCCAACGCGGTCAGGTCGTGCGGCTCGGCCATTCCGTCATCCTGCCCGCTGGAACCGCCCGCCGACGGGCCGACACGGCGTCCGGACGTCAGTCCAGCGTGCCCGCGGTGGTGACGGCCGGAGTGATTGGCAGGTCGACCAGCAGCTCGGCGGGCGAGCACGCGAGTACCTATGGATGCGACCGGCCGAGGAAGCGCAGGGCGTTGCCGGACAGGATCTTGTCGCGCTGGTCGTCGGTGAGGAAGTCGGCCGCGCGGACCACCGCGCCGGCGGGCCGCTCACCCAACGGGTACGGGTAGTCGCTGCCCACCAGCACCCGGTCCTCCCCCATGGTGTCGACCAGCAGCCGCAGCGCGGCCGGGGCGAAGACCACCGAGTCGACGCCGAAGCGGTCGAGGTAGCTGCTGGGCGGGCCGGCGGACGCGCCCCGGACCAGGTCGCCACGGCGGTGCCAGGCGTTGTCGGCGCGACCCAGCCAGAACGGAAAGCTGCCGCCACCGTGCGCGAAGCAGATCCGCAGGGTCTCCGGCACCCGGTCGAAGACGCCACCCAGGATCATCGCCAGCACCGACAGGTGTGTCTCGGCGGGCATCCCGGTGAGCCACCGCGCCATCCACCGGTCCAGCCGGGGACCGCCCGGCATGTCCCAAGGGTGGACGAAGACCGGCGCTCCCACCTCGGCGCAGTGCTGGAGGAAGGTGACCACTCCGGCGTCGTCCAGGTCCCGGTCGCCGACGTGGTTGCCGATCTCCACGCCCACGTGCCCGGCGGCCAGGCTGCGGTCCAGTTCGGCGCAGGCGGCGTCCGGGTCCTGGAGGGGCACCTGGCAGAACGGCACCAGCCGGTCGCCACCGGCCACGGTGACCTCCAGGGTCAGGTCGTTGAAGATCCGGGCGACCTTCACCGCCTGGTCGGCCGGGCGGTCGTAGCTGAAGAAGACCGGGGTCGGTGACACCACCTGCACGGCCACACCGTCGGCGTCCATGTCGGCCAGTCGGCGCGACGCGTCCCAGCACTCGGCACCGACCGGGCGGAACTCCGTCTCCCCCACCATGATCATGGCGGCGCGCTCCGAGTCCACCCGCAACCAGGGCCAACCGGACCCGCCGCACGCGCCGCCGAGGTCCGGCCACCCCTTCGGTACGACGTGCGTGTGCACGTCGACCACATCTGCGGGCATCAGCCCTTGCCCGGATGCAGGGTGCCGCAGTTGGCGCAGGTACGCGCCGCCTCGTCGGCGTAGAACGCCTGGAACACCGGCGGCAGGTCGGCCGCGATGTCGCGGACCTGCAACTCCACCTCGTGCACCTTGTGCCCGCAGTCGGGGCAGTACCACTGGAAGGTCTCCAGCGTGCCCTCCTCGCGGACCCGCTCCACGACCACACCGATCGAACCGGCCTCCGGCCGCTGCGGCGAATGCGGGGTGTTCCGCGGCAGCATCCACATCTGACCCTCGCGCACGTGCACCGTACGCGGCCCCTGCGGGGTCATCAGGTTGATGTGCATATTGCCCTTGACCTGGTAAAAGAACTCCTCGTACGGGTCCACGTGGAAGTCGGTGCGCTGGTTGGGCCCGCCCACCACCATCACGATGAAGTCGTCCCCGCCGGGGAACATCTCCCTGTTGCCCACCGGCGGCTTCAGCAGGTGCTGGTTCTCCGCGATCCATCCGGGAAAACTGAACGGCTCGGCGATCTCACTCACGACTGACCTCCCGAGGGAAGAAGGGCCACGGCCTGGATCTCGATGAGCAGGTGCGGATGCGGCAACTGGTGCACCGCCACCGTGGTGCGGGTCGGCCCGGACGCGTCGAAGAACTCCGCCCAGACCTCGTTGTAACCACCGAAGTCGTTCATGTTGACCAGGTACGACGTCACCTGGACGAGGTCGGTGAGGTCCGCGCCGACCGACCGCAGCAGGTCCCGCACGTTCTCGATGACCGCCCGCGTCTGCACCCGGATGTCCAGGTTCGTGGTGCCGAACCCGTCCACCGACACGCCCGCGAAGCTGTTGTCGGCCCGCCGCGACGACGTACCGGAGACAAAGACAAAACCCCCGGCGACCTTCACGTGCGGAAACGCCCCCCGAGGCACGGCCTTCCCCGCGACAACCCGAGCCCCGCCGCCCCCGGTCACCGTCCCGCTCCCCCGCCAAGCCCCACAATTGCGTCGATCATGGACTTGTGGTGCCCGATAGATTGCGTCTCGCACCTTTCATCCCCCACCACAACTCCATGATGACCGCGGTGTGGGGGGTCATGACGTTGCCTTCAGGGACGCGGTGCCGAGCTTCTCGACGACCGCACGGACATGGGCACCGGGACGCAGCGGCACCGCGGCGGTGGCGGCACCGGCCAGGAAGACCCACCCGGGCTCCAGCCGCACCCCGTGCCCGCCGGCCAGCCGGATGCCCTCGTCGAGCGCACGGCGCGGGTCACCGAGGATCGCCGCCGTCGAGCCGACCTGCGCCACTCGCCCGTCGACCTCCAGCAGCACGCCCAGGTTGTCCAGCCCCGCCGGCACCGGTGACCACGGCCCGATCACGAACGCGGCGGCCGAGGTGTTGTCGGCGACCACGTCCGGCAGCGAGAAGCGGAAGTCCGCGTACCGGGAGTCGATCAGCTCGATGGCCGGGGCGACCGCGCGGACGGCCGTGGCGAAGTCGCCGACCGGCTCGCCCGGCTCCGGCAGCCGGTCCAGCAGGAACGCCACCTCGGGCTCGACCCGGGGATGGATGTACGCGCTCGGGTCCACCACGCCACCGTCGGGCACCCGCATCGCGTTGGTGAGCCGCCCCCAGATCACCTCGTCCACGCCGACCTGGGCCATCTTCGCCCTGCTCGTGAGCCCCATCTTCAGCCCGACCAGCCGCTCGCCGGAGTCGATGCGACGCTGGAGCAGCGCGGCCTGCACGGCGTACGCGGTGTCCACGTCGAGGCCGGCCTCGGCGGCGAGCTGCGGGATGGCGGTGGCCGTGTCGGCGGCCGTGCCCAGCTTCTCGGCGATCCCCGCGATGTCCGGTCCGCTCATGACTGCTCCTCCTGGCCGGCCAGGTCGAGTGCGACGTCGACGATCATGTCCTCCTGGCCGCCGACCATCCGACGCCGGCCCAGCTCGACGAGGATCGACCGCACGTCCACCCCGTACTTCGCGGAGGCCCGTTCGGCGTGCCGCAGGAAGCTGGAGTAGACCCCGGCGTACCCGAGGGAGAGCGTCTCCCGGTCCACCTGGACCGGCCGGTCCTGCAACGGGCGGACGATGTCGTCGGCGGCGTCCATCAGCGCGAACACGTCGCAGCCGTGCTTCCAGCCGTGCAGCTCGGCGACCGCCACGAAGACCTCCAGCGGTGCGTTGCCGGCGCCCGCGCCCATGCCGGCGAGGGAGGCGTCGACGCGGACGGTCCGCCCGGACGGTGAGCCGAGTGGTCCGGCGCCGAGGATCCGGCCGTGCTCGACGGCCAGCACGCTGTTCGCCACCCCGAGCGACAGGTTGTGGTGGGCGTGGATGCCGATCTGCGTCTCCGGTGCGAGCACCTGCCGGTACGCGTCGACCCGCTGCGCCACGTCGGACATCAGCAGCCGGCCACCGGAGTCGGTCACGTAGACGCAGTGCGCCCCGTACGACTCCATCAGTTTGGCCTGCTCAGCCAGCCCGGCCGCGTCGTTCATGTGCGACATCATCAGGAAGCCGGCCACGTCCATGCCGTTCTCCCGGGCCCAGGAGATGTGCTGGGCGGAGATGTCCGCCTCCGTGCAGTGGGTGGCGATCCGGACGCTGGTCACCCCGAGCGCCTTCGCCTCCTTCAGGTCGGCGATGGTGCCGATGCCGGGCAGCAGCAGCGTGGTCAGCTTCGCCGTGGTCAGCACCTCGGCGGCGGCCGAGATCCACTCGGCGTCGGTGGCCGCGCCGTGGCCGTAGTTGACGCTGGAACCGGCCAGCCCGTCGCCGTGCGCCACCTCGATGGCGGCCACCCCGGCCGCGTCCAGCGCTGCGGCGATGCTGCGCACCTGCTCGACGGTGTACCGGTGGGCGATGGCGTGCATGCCGTCGCGCAACGTCACGTCCTGGATGTACAGGTCGGTCATCGCGCGGCCACCTCCGAGGAGCGCAGGGCGACCAGCCTCTCGGCGGTGCGCAGCGCGGCCGAGGTCATGATGTCCAGGTTGCCGGCGTACGCGGGCAGGTAGTGCCCGGCACCGGAGACCTCCAGGAAGACCGACACCTGCAACGCGGTGAGCTGCCGCCCGAGCGTCGGCAGGTACGCCTGCACCCTGTCGAACTGCACGTCCTGCTTGAGTCGGTAGCCGGGGACGTACTCCTGGACCGTGGCCACCATGTCCGCCACCGAGGCGGCGATGGCGGCGGTGTCGGCGTCGGCGTCCGGGCAGAGGCAGTAGACGGTGTCGCGCATCAGCAGCGGAGGGTCCGCCGGGTTCAACACGATGATCGCCTTGCCCCGTTCGGCGCCGCCCACCACCTCGATGGCGCGGGCCGTGGTCTCGGTGAACTCGTCGATGTTGGCCCGGGTGCCCGGCCCCGCCGACCTCGACGCGATCGACGCGACGATCTCCCCGTACGCCACCGGGGTGACCCGGCGTACGGCGGCGACGATCGGCACGGTCGCCTGACCGCCACAGGTCACCATGTTCACGTTCGGTTCGTGCAGGTGCTCGTCGAGGTTGACCGGCGGCACCACGTACGGGCCCAGCGCGGCCGGGGTCAGGTCGACCACCGTCCGACCGTGTGCCCGCAGCACCTCGTCGTGGCGCCGGTGCGCGCCGGCCGAGGTGGCGTCGAAGACCAGCTCGACGTCGGCGAACTCGGGCAGCGCCACGAGGCCGTCCACGCCCTGGGCGGTGGTGGCCACGCCGAGCCGGCGGGCGCGCGCCAGGCCGTCCGAGGCCGGGTCGATGCCGGCCATGGCCACCATCCGCAGGCTCGCCGGGGAGCGCGAGGAACGCAGCGAAGCGGAGTCCCGCAGTCGCGACCCATCGGGGGCACTGCTCAGCCGCAACACCTTGATCATCAGGTCGGTGCCGATGTTTCCCGAACCCAGCACCGCCACGTTAATGGTCACTGGCCGCCCCTGTCGCTGAAGGATGTGCGCACCGAGCCGAGCCCGGAGATCCGGGCCTCGTAGGCCGCTCCGGGCGTGACCGGCACCATCGGGCCGAGCGCCCCGGAGAGCACCACGTCGCCGGCGCGCAGCGGGTCACCGGCGCGGGCGAGGGTGCTCGCCAGCCAGTGCAGGGCGTGCAGCGGGTTGCCCAGGCAGGCCGCTCCCGCGCCCACCGAGACCGGTTCACCGGCGTGCTCCAGCACCATCCCGCACAGCCGCAGGTCGACGTCGGCGAGCCGGCGCGGCGTGGTGCCGAGCACGAAGAGCCCGCTGGAGGCGTTGTCGGCGACGGTGTCCACGATGGAGATGTCCCAGGCGGCGATCCGCGAGTCGACGATCTCGATCGCCGGCAGCACGTGGTCCACCGCGCGGATCAGGTCGACCGTGGTGATCTGCGGGTCCGCCAGGTCCCGGTCGAGCACGAACGCGATCTCCGCCTCGACCCGCGGCTGGAGCAGCCGGTCGACGGCCACCTCGACCCCGTCGCCGACGGCCATCGCGTCGGTCAGCATCCCGAAATCGGGCTGGAACACCCCGAAGGTCTCCTGCACCGCCCGGGACGTCAGCCCGATCTTCGCGCCGACCCGGCGTTCGCCACGGCCCTGCCAGGCCCGCGCCTGGAGCTGCTGCACACGGTACGCGGACTCGACATCACCCTCCGGCAGCAGCCAACCGCGCAGCGGCGGGCACGGCTTGCCGGTGCTGCGGGCGTCGGCCAGCTCCCGGTTGGCGGCCTCGATGTCAGCTTCCATGCCCACTCCCTCGCTGGAACTCACGACAGGTCCACGCAGACGTTGGTGAGTTCGGAGTAGAAGTTCAGCGAGTGCACGCCACCCTCGCGGCCGATGCCGGACGCCTTCACCCCGCCGAACGGGGTGCGCAGGTCACGCAGGAACCACGTGTTCACCCAGACGATGCCGGCGTCCAGCCGGGCGCCGGCGCGGTGCGCGACGCCCACGTCGCGGGTCCACACGGTCGCCGCGAGGCCGTACTCGGTGCCGTTGGCGAGGGCGTACGCCTCGTCCTCGGTGTCGAACGGCGCGACGTGCACCACCGGGCCGAAGATCTCCTCCCGGTTGGTACGGGCGTCCGGGCCGAGCCCGGTGAGCACCGTGGGCTGCACGTACGACCCGCCGTCGCGGGCGTCACCGAAGGTGGGCGTGCCGCCTCCGGTCAGCACCTCGGCGCCCTCGGCGCGGGCCAGCTCGTACGCTCCGAGCACCTTCGCCCGGTGCTGGTGGGAGATCAGCGGCATGGTGGCGGTGGCCTCGTCGGTGGGCCAGCCGTACGCCAGTTCGCCGGCCCGCTTCGCCAGCCGGGCGGTGAACTCCTCGAAGACCGGGCGCTGCACGTAGAGGCGTTCGGTGCAGAGGCACACCTGCCCGCCGTTGGTGAAGCTGGACCGCACCGACCCGGCGACCGCGGCGTCCAGGTCGGCGTCGGCGAAGACCAGGCCGGCGTTCTTGCCACCCAGCTCGAAGCTCACCGCCTTCACACCGTCGGCGGCGGCCCGCATGATCGCGCCGCCGGTGGCCGACTCACCGGTGAAGGTGATCGCGTCCACGCCCGGGTGGCGGGTGAGGAACTCACCGGCCGAGTCGGGCCCGAACCCGTGCACCAGGTTGAACACCCCGGCCGGTACGCCGGCGGCGGCCATCACCTCGGCGAGCAGCGTCGCCGACGCGGGCGTCTCCTCACTGGGCTTGACCACCACGGCGTTTCCGCAGGCCAGCGCGGGGGCGACCTTCCAGGTGAGCAGCAGCAGCGGCAGGTTCCACGGCACGATGACCGCGACCACGCCGACCGGCTTGCGCAGCGCGTAGTTGAGCGCCCGGCCGCCGGTCGGGGTGACCGTGGTGAACGACTCGGTCGGTGCGGTCGCCACGATCTCGGCGAATGCCCGGAAGTTCGCCGCGCCGCGCGGGATGTCCAGCGTGCGGGCCTGGGCGATGGACTTGCCGGTGTCGGCGACCTCGGCGGTGACCAGGTCGTCGAAGCGGCGTTCCAGCTCGTCGGCGACCCGGCGCAGCACCTCGGCGCGCTCGCGCTCCCCCATCCGGCCCCACGGCCCGCGCAGCGCGGCCCGGGCGGCGGCCACCGCGTCGTCCACCGTGGACCGCGACGCCTCCACCACCTCGAACACCGGCTCGCCGGTCACCGGGCTGGCCTTGGTGAACGTCGGCCCGCCGTCGACGAACTCGCCGGCGACGAAGTTGCGCAGCCGCTGCGGCCCGGCTGGCGGACGGCCGGCCATCAGCCGTGGATCCCAGTTGCCGATCATCCGCGCCTCCCTCGACCGAATGCCGCGTTGATCGCGCCGACGAGCAGCAGCGCGGCACCGCCGGCGACCGCGCCGAGCACCCGGTGCTGCCGGCGCACCCGGCGGCGCACCTCGGCGTACGGGGTGGTGGAGAAGGACACCAGCTCGTACTGGGAAACGTACCGGCCGGGCAGTGCCCGTTCCAGTGCGTGCTCGACCTTCCGGCGCAGCTGGAAGACCGGGGAGGTGACCTTGTCCCGCATCTCCACGAAGTTGGTCAGCGCCATCCGCGCGATGGCCTCGGCGTTCTCCTGTCGCCGCCGCTGGAACAGCGGCAGCGCCGCCGCCCAGTCGTCGGCGCACTCGTCGAGGCAGCGGTCCAGCTCCACCACGTCCTCGAAGGCACAGTTGGCGCCCTGTCCGTAGAACGGCACGATCGCGTGCGCCGCGTCGCCGAGCAGACCGACGGTGCCGTTGACCTGCCAGGGTGCGCACCGGACCGTGCCGAGCACACCAACCGGGTTGTGCTGGTAGTCGTCGACGAGGGTCGGCGCCAACGGGACCACGTCCGGGTAGTGCTCGGCGAAGTACCGTTCGATCGCCAGCGGATTGTCCAGGGCCGCGAAGCTGCCGGGGCCCTCGTTGGGCCAGAACAACGTGCAGGTGAAGGAGCGGTCCGGGTTGGGCAGCGCGATCATCATCGAAGTGCCACGCGGCCAGATGTGCAGCGCGTCCGGATCGAGCGCGAAGTCCCCGCCCAGCGGCGGCAGGGTCAACTCCTTGTAGCCGTAGTCGAGGAAGTCCACGCTCTCGCGCAGCAGCCCGTACGCCAGCAGCTGTCCGCGTACCGCGGAGCCCGCGCCGTCGGCGCCCAGCACCACCGACGCCTTGGCGGCGATCGTGCCGTGCGGGGTGTCGAAGCTCAGGGCGCCGTCGGTCGGGTCGAGCCCGACCAGCCGGTGGTCGAAGACGATCCGGACACCGGGCAGCGCGGCGGCCGCGTCCAGCAACGCGTTGTTCAGCGCGCCGCGGCTGATCGAGTTGATCGCCCGGTCACCTCCGGCGCTGTACGACTGGAACTGCGACTCCCCCTGCACCGGGTGGATCATCCGGCCGCGCATCGGCAGCGCGTCGGTCATCACCTGCTCGGCCAGGCCGATCCGGCGCAGCGCGTCCAGCCCACGCTCGGAGAGCGCCAGGTTGATCGAGCGGCCACGCTCGGCCCTGCCGGTACGCGGGTCGGGCCGCCGTTCGTAGAGGGCCACCGGGTAGCCGCGCCGGGCCAGGAAACAGGCGGCCAGACAACCGGCCAACCCCGCGCCGACGATCGCGATCTCGTCCCGCCGGGCCGTCATGAGGCCACCTGCCCCACGGTGGACGCCAGCGCGGCAGCCGCACGCCAGCAGTCGAGGTAGGTGGAATAGAGCGGCACCGGGGCGAACCGGACGACGTCCGGTTCGCGGGCGTCGGCGATGACGCCGTGTTCGTACCGTAGGCGTTTGGTCAGCTCGGCGGCGCTGCCGGAACCGATGCGCACCGAGAGCTGGCAGCCCCGCCGGGCCGGGTCGCGCGGAGTGACCACGCGCAGCGGCCGGTCGGCGATGACCTCGTCGAGAAGCGACTCCAGCCAGCCGGTCAGGCGCTGGCTGCGCGCGCGCAGCGCGGTCATCCCGACCGTGTCGAACAGCTCCAGCGAGGTGCGCACCGGACCCATCGCGAAGATCGGCGGGTTGGAGACCTGCCAGGCCTCCACCGTGGCCGGTGCCTGGACACCGGGGTCATCTCGAACCGGGTCGCCGCCGCGGTGCTCCACCAGCCCTCGAAGCGGGGCAGGTCGGGGTCGCCGAGGTGCCGCTCGTGCACGAAGACGCCCGCCAGGGCGCCCGGCCCGGAATTCAGGTACTTGTAGGAGCACCAGGCCGCGAAGTCGACGTCCCAGTCGTGCAGGGCCAGCGGCACGTTGCCCACCGCGTGGGCCAGGTCCCAGCCGACCGTCGCGCCGGCCGCCCGGCCGGCGGCCGTGATCGCCGCGATGTCCAGCAGTTCGCCGGTCAGGTAGTTGACCCCGCCGAGCAGCACCAACGCCACCCGCTCGCCCTCGGCGGCCAGGTAGTCGGTCACGTCCTCGGTGCGCAGCGCGTCCTCGCCGGGGCGTGGGCGCAGCCGGACCACGGTGTCGTCCGGGTCCAGGCCGTGGAACCGCGCCTGGCTGCGGACCGCGTAACTGTCCGAGGGGAAGGCGGCATCCTCGATGACGATGCGGGTGCGGACACCCGCCGGGCGGTAGAAACTCACCATCAGCAGGTGCAGGTTGACCGTGAGCGAGTTCATCACCACGGTCTCCGTGGGCCGGGCGCCGACCAGTCGGGCGGCCGGCGCCGTCAACAGCTCGTGGTACGGCAGCCAGGGCCGTTCCGCCTCCAGATGCCCTTCGACGCCGAGGCGCCGCCAGGCGTCCAGGTCGGCCAGGAGTTCGTCGCGGGTGGCCCGGGGTTGCAGCCCGAGCGAGTTGCCGGCGAGGTACGCCGACTCGGGGTGGTCGCCGCCGTCCGCCGGCGGCACGTGGAACAGGTGCCGGTGGCCCGGGTCGGCCTCGTCGAGGCGGTGCGCGTCGGCCTCGCCTGCGGCGGGGCGGTGCGCCTCTCGTTCTGGGGTGTGCATGTCTCGCTCTCCGGTCACATCGCGGTACGGGCCGACCACAGCTCCGGGAAGACCACCCGGGACATGCTGCGCTGCAACCACGCCAGCCCGGCGGAGCCGCCGCTGCCGACCTTGGCGCCCATTGTTCGCTGCACCGCCTTGACGTGGTTCCACCGCCAGTCGCCGAACTCCTCGGCGACCCCGCTCAGCGCCTCGCCGAGCAGCCGCAGGTGGTTGTCCGGGCCGGTGTCGGCGTAGATCCGTACCCAGGCCGCCTCGACCGACGGCTGCGGGTCGTGCTCCACCACCACGTCCCGGTCGAGCAGGTCGGCGGGGAGGTCGAAGCCGCGTCGCGCGAGCAACGCGACCACGTCGTCCCAGAGGCTGGGGGCGGCCAACGTCGCGGTCAGCGCGGCGTGCACCTCGGTCTGCCGGCGGAACGGCCGGATCAGCGCCGGGTCGCGGAGCCCGAGCAGGAACTCCAGGTGCCGGTACATGGCCGACTGGAAGCCGGAGCCCTCACCGAGCAGGTTGCGGAACCGGTTGAAGTCGGCCGGGGTCATCCAGCGCAGGCCCCGCCAGGCGGCGTTGAGCCCCTCCAGGTGCAGGGCGGCGCGGCGCAGCGGGGCCAGCGCCTCCCACACCTGGTCGGCGCGGAGGAGTCGCTGGGTTTCCCGCAGTTCGTGGCAGGTCAGCCCGAAGTACAGCTCCATGATCTGACTGACCATGAGGAAGGACATCTCGCCCGGGTCGGTGCTGAGCGGCTGCTGCAACTGGTGCAGCGTGCTGGCCTGCACGTACGCGTCGTACGGCACGCGCTCGGCGAACTCCAGCGTCGGCTCGCCGCCGTTGCGGGCGGCGCGGGCGGCCCGCTGCCGCGGGGTCACCGGTCGCACCGTGGCGGGGCGGTTCGGCGCCCGCCGCTCCGTCTGATCCACCATTGCTCTCCCCTCCCCGAACTGGCCGACGTCATGATCCCGCGGTCGAACGGCCTACGGAATGCCGAATCAACGGCTCTCACGGACTGCGGCTGGCAAACCAAAGGCAGCTAGGCGAGTCGGGTTCACGAAAGTAAGGTCTGAGCGTGGACGACATGGACTGGGCGCTGCTGCGCGAGCTGCAGGCCGACGCGCGGCTCTCCTTCAGCGAGCTGTCCCGGCGGGTGCACCTGTCCCCACCAGCGGTCGCGGAACGGGTTCGCCGGCTTGAGGAGTTCGGTGTGATCACCGGGTACCACGCCCACGTCGACCTGACCCGGGCCGGCCGCACCGTGGTCGCGATGATCCGGATGTCCTGCTACGGGGCGCGGTGCATCCTCCACGATCCGACGGTGGCCGGCTGGCCGGAAATCCTGGAGATCCACCGGATCACCGGGGACGCGTGCAGCATGCTGAGGGTGGCCGCCGGGTCGATCGGCGAGTTCGAAGGGGTCATCGACCGACTCGCCCCGTACGGCCAGCCGTCGAGCACGATGGTCCTGTCGTCCCCGCTGGACTGGCAGCCGATCACCCCGCTCCCGTCCAGCGGCGCCAACCTCCGCCGCCCCTGACACCCACCACCCCGCCCGCGCACGGGTTTGCCCCCGGGTCAGGGGGAAAGCAGCGCGCGTGCCCAGGGGAGGGTTCCGGCGGTCGTCGCCGGTTGGGGGGAAATCATGCAGGGTATCCGCACGATCAACCGCGCGCTCTCGTCCGCACTGACACTGGTGGGGCTGGTCGCGGCGTTCGTCCTGATGACGGTCTCACCGGCACGCGCCGGGGAGAACACCTTCGTCGAGGTGACGCCGAACAGCGTCCCGGCCGGCAGCCGGGTCACGATCCGCGCGAGCTGCGACAACAACAACGATCGGCAGGGCAACGTGCATTCCGACGCGTTCGGGCACGTGGTGCTCAGACCGGACAACGGCTTCCTCAAGGGAGAGGTCACCGTTCCGGGCAACAAGGAACCGGGCGACTACCCGGTCGACCTGCGCTGCCAGAACGGCCAGACGGCGTCCACGACGCTGACCGTGCTCAACATGGCCTCGCCCAGCAAGGGACCGGCGACCGGGGGCGGCGGCACCGCCGGAGGCCGGGGTACCGGCTCGCTGCTGGTGCTCGGCGGCGTGGCCCTGGTGGCCACCGCGGTCGCGCTCGGCATGGCGGGCGGACGGCGCCGGACCGGAGCCGGCTCCTGAGCCGGACCAGCCATGACCCGCAGATCCGCGCGTGCGCGGCCGGATCGCCGCGCCCGCTTCCGTGTCCGCCGCGACCGGCTCGTACTGGTTGGGCTTCGGGGTGGCGATCGTCGCCGGGCTCCTGCTCGGCGCGGTGGTGGACCGCGTCGTGATGCGCCACGTCGACCACGCGTCGCCGCTCAACCCGGTGATCGTCGCGCTCGGGCTGGTGCTGCTGATCCAGGCCGTCCTGGGCATGGTGTACGGCAACGAGTTCCGCCCGGCCGAGGCGCCGTTCAGTCGCTCGGCGCTCACCGTGGGCGGTGTCGCCGTGCTGTCGCCGTACGACCTGTTCGTCTTCGCCACGATCGGGGTGGTGGTCAGCGGACTGGCCTGGATGTTCGCCCGTACCCCGGTCGGTCTGCGGATGCGCGCCGCGGCCTTCGCGCCCGAGGTCTCCCGCCTGCTCGGTGTCAACGTCGGCGGCATGTTGACGCTCGGCTGGGCGCTCGCGTCCGGTGTGGGCGCGCTGGCCGCCATGCTGGTCCTCCCGACCGAGTTGGGGCTGCATCCGCACGCGATGGACCTGGTCTTCGTCTCGGCCTTCACCGCGGCGGTGGTCGGTGGGTTGGACAGTCCACCAGGGGCGGTGGTCGGCGGTCTGGTGGTGGGTCTGCTGCTCTCGTACGTCAGTGGTTATGCCGGCAGTGACCTCACCCCGCTGGCGGTGCTGGTCCTGCTGCTGGCGGTGCTGCTGGTCCGGCCCGGCGGGCTGTTCGCCCCGGTCGCGGCGAGGCGGGTGTGAGCGCCACGAGGGCGGCCCTGCCGCCGAAGCACGAAGAGGTCGACGCCGCTGACCGACCGGCCGACCGGCGGCGCGGTTCCACCCTGCTGCGCCACCTCGCCGTCGTGCTCGCCGTCGGGCTGCTGCTGGTGGCGGTCAGCTACGCCGTCGAACCGTTCCGCAACTTCCAGCTCGCCACGGTGGCCGCCTACCTCTGCGCGACCGCCGGGCTGACCGTCCTCACCGGGCTCAACGGCCAACTGTCGCTCGGGCACGGCGCGTTGATGGCCACCGGGGCGTACACCGTGGCTCTGTGTCAGAACGCCTTCGCCGAGCGGGGGATGACCGGCGGCTGGCTGTTGCCGCTCTCGCTGGGCGCGGCGATCGTCAGCACGGTCGCGGTCGGCGCGGTGGTCGGCGTGGCCGCGGCCCGGCTGCGCGGCCCCTACCTGGCCGGGGTCACCCTCGCCGTGGCGGTCGTCGTGCCGGCGCTGGCCGTCACCTTCGATGGCGTCTTCAACGGCGAGCAGGGGCTGTCGGTGCCGGTGGAGCCGCCACCGGCGTCGCTCGGTCCGTTCTTCCCCTACGAGCGGTGGCAGCTCTGGCTCACCGGCGCGGCCACCCTGCTCGCGCTGCTGCTGCTGGCCAACCTGATCCGCAGCCGGTACGGGCGTACCTTCCGGGCGGTGCGCGACGACGAGGTGGCGGCGCGCCTCGCCGGCATCCACGTGGCCCGTACGCAGGTCCTCGCGTTCGTGGTCAGCGCCGCCACCGCCGGGCTCGGCGGTGCGCTGCTGGCGGTGCTCGCGCAGAGCGTCTCGCCCGGCGCGTTCTCGTTGACCCTGTCGCTGTTCCTGCTGATGGCCGTGGTGATCGGCGGTCTCGGTCGGCTCACCGGCGCGCTGTGGGGGGCCGTGCTGCTCGTGGCCCTGCCCGACCTCACCCACTCCGCGACCGAGGTGCTCACGCTCTCGCCCGCCGTGGCCCAGCGGCTGGAGGGCAACCTCCCACTGGCGATCTTCGGGCTCACCCTGATCGTCGTCATGATCGCCGCCCCCGGCGGCGTGCAGGGTCTGCTGTCGCGTCTCGGCCGGGCGCTGCTGGCCCGATGGCCGGCCCGGCGTTCCTGAGCTGTCCCGGCCCGGCCTCGGCCGGGCGCCCCACCACCACACCGTTCCCGAAAGAACCGGACCGAGAAAGGTCGGTGTTCCTCATGCACCGTACGGCACAACGCGGTCTCGCGATCGTCAGCACCATCGCCCTGTTGGTCGCCGCCGCCGGCTGCGGTGACGACGGTTCCGGCCCCGGCGGGGCGGCGGTGCCGGGCGTCACCGACACCGAGATCGTCGTCGGCACCCACATGCCGCTCACCGGGCCGGCCTCGGCCGGATACTCCAAGATCGCGCCGGCGACGAAGGCGTACTTCGACTACGTCAACGCGGCCGGCGGTGTGCACGGTCGCAAGATCACTTACAAGGTCATGGACGACGGGTACAACCCGGCGAACACCCAGCAGGTGGTCCGCCAGCTCGTCCTGCAGGACAAGGTCTTCGCCATCCTCAACGGCCTCGGCACGCCGACGCACACCGGAGTGCTCGACTTCCTCAAGACCAACCGGGTGCCCGACCTCTTCGTCGCCTCCGGCAGCCGCAGCTGGGACCAGCCGGACAAGTATCCGGGCACGTTCGGGTTCAACCCGGACTACACGGTGGAGGGCAAGATCCTCGCCAACTACGCGAAGGCGAACCTGGCCGGGCAGAAGGTCTGCTTCCTGGGCCAGGACGACGACTTCGGCCGCGACAGCCTGGCCGGCGTGGAGAAGGTGCTCGGCGCCGGGGCCGTGGCGGTCAAGCAGACGTACGTCACCAGCAACACCAACGTGGCGCCGCAGATCGGCGCGTTCAAGGCGGCCGGTTGCCAGGTCGTGGTGCTCGCCACCGTGCCCGGCTTCACCGCGCTCTCCATCGGCACCGCCGCGAGGCTGGGCTTCAAGCCGCAGTGGTTGGTCTCCAACGTCGGCGCCGACCACCCGACCCTCGCGAAGCAGCTCGGTGCCGCCGCTCCGCTGCTGGAGGGCATGATCGGCACCAACTACCTGCCGATGCAGAACGACACCTCGAACCCGTGGATCCAGCTCTTCATGAAGGTCAACAAGACGCACAACGGGGACGCGCCGTTCGACGGCAACACGGTCTACGGCATGTCGGTCGGCTACCTGTTCGTGCAGACGCTGCTGAGCGCGGGCAAGGACCTCACCCGGGAGAAGGTGCTCGGGGCCGTGCAGAAGGGCGGCTTCCAGGGCCCGGGGCTGGTCCCGTTGCGCTTCTCCGCGAGCGACCACTCCGGCTACGGCGGCCAGCGGCTGAGCCGGGTGACCGGGGGAGTGCAGAGCTACTTCGGGCCGGCATACGAGACCGACGAGGCGGACGGGCCGGTCAACGAGTACGCCGCCACGCCGGCCGCGCCGCCCGCGAACGGGGTGCCGACCGTCTCCTGACCACAGGTACCGCCGGCAGTCGACCGGGTGTGGCCGCGCGTGACCACACCCGGTCGTACGGCTGCGCGCGTCCCGGCGCGGGGCCGGGGGAACGTTGACCGCGAGAGATCAGCCCTCCTACTATCCGCACCATGACTGCAAATTCATGTCTGCTCGTCATCGTCACCGGCCGCCACCGGCTGATCATCGCCTGGCTAGACTCGGCGGTGCGTCGGGGGACGCCGTGGCGGTGAAGGGGCGGAGACGGATGGAAACGGTCGAGGCGGCGGGCCGGGTCGACGGGCGGACCGCCCGGGCCGAGCGCACCCGCGCCGCCATCGTCGAAGCCCACCTCGCCCTCATCTCCGAGGGTGACCTGCGCCCCACCGGGGAACGCATCGCCGAACGGGCCGGCATCTCGCTGCGGACGCTCTGGACCAACTTCAAGGACATGGAGACCCTGTTCGAGGCGAGCGGCGCCGAGGTGCTCCGCCAGCAGGACTCCGCCTACCGGCCGATCTCGCCCGGGTTGCCGCTGGCCAAGCGGGTCGACGCGTACTGCCGGCAACGGGCCCGGCTGCTCCAGCTCATCGCGCCGTCGGCGCGGGCCGCCCAGATGCGTGAGCCGGTCTCGGGTCAGTTGCACCGCAACCGCCTCAAGCACATCGACCGGGTCCGCGAGGAGGTCGAGCACCTCTTCGCCGCCGAGCTGACGCGGGCCGGCCGGGGGCGGGAGCAGCTGCTCAACGCGCTGGTGGCGGCGAGCACGTGGTCGGCCTGGTCGATGCTGCGCGACGGCCTCGGGTTGGGCGTGGACCCGGCCCGCGCGGTGATGGCACGTACGGTGGGCGCCCTGCTGGCCGAGGTGTCGGCCGACTGATCCGGCCCGGCGGGCATCGCCCCCTTTTCATCCGGTTACCGATGAGTGACACTGTGATGCATGGTTACTGCATCAAGAGTGCAATTAACCGTGCTGCGTGGCCGGGACGACGAGTGCCGGACCATCCAGGGCCTGCTCGACGCCATCACCGACGGCGGCGGTTCCCTGCTGGTGCACGGTGAGCCCGGATCGGGCCGCACCGCCCTGCTCGGCCACGCCCACCGGCACGTCGAGGGCCGCACCACCACCGTGCTCGCCGGCGCCGGGCTGGCCGAGGAGGCCGCCCTGCCGTACGCCGGCCTGCAACGCCTGCTCGATCCGCTGCTCGACCGGGCCGCCGCCCTGCCGAAGGAGCAACGCCACCTGCTGCGGCGGGCACTCGGCGGGGAGGACTGCCCGAACGGTCGCCAACTCGCGCTGTCGATGGCCGTGCTCGGGCTGCTCGCCGTCGCCGCCCGGGACCGTCCGCTGCTGGTGACGATGGACGACGTCGACCTGGGTGACCCGCAGACCGGACGGGTGCTGGCCTTCGCGGCCCGCCGCCTGCGGCGTCTGCCGGTCGTCGTCCTGCTCACCGCGGACGTCACCGCCACGATCGACGGGATCGCCGCGCACCGGCTCCGACCGTTGACCGAACGGGAGAGCGCGGCCGTCCTCACCGACCGGCTCCGGCTGCGGAGCCAACGGCAGTGCGATGTCGTTGACGCCGACCGGCCGCCCGAGCGGCCCGCCCCGCCGGTCGTCGCCGCACTCGGCGTTGTCGGCGGCGGTAACCCGCAGGCCCTGGCGGATCTCGCCGACGTACTCACCCCGGGGCAGTGGCGGGGCGAGGAGCGGCTGCCCACCGTGCCACCGACCGACGGCGCGCTGGGCCGCGCCTACCGGACCCGGCTGGACCGGTTGCCGCCGTCCACCCGCCGGCTGCTGCTGCTCGCCGCGTTGGACGAGGAGAGCGGGCCGGGCGCCCCGACCCGGGCGACGCGAGCCGCGGTCGAGGCGCTCGCGCGGCGGAGGTCGCCGGCCTGGTCCGCGTAGAGCCGGGGGGCGTGACATTCCACCAGCCGTTGGCCCGCGCGATGGTCGCGGCCAGCGCGCCGCTCACGGAG
>NZ_JAEVHM010000082.1 GCF_016802865.1 Micromonospora parastrephiae
AGCGCGACCAGGGCCGCCGCGGCGGCCAGGAGCCGCCGGCGCGGTCGGGCCAGCGCACGGTCGGCGGGAGGTACGCCCGCGCCGGGGCGAGCCGGGCGGCCCGTCGCGGCCTGGGTGGGGGGTGCGCCCACGGGAACTCCTCGAAGGTGGTGGGGCCTGGGGTGGCACCATCCTGCCGTCCCGCGGCCCCGGACGGGACGGCCGGTCGGCCACCGATCGGCCCGGATGTCCGTCGGCGGGCAGTGACGCGGCCCATCCCCGCCCGCGCCGCGGCCGCCGTGTTGTGTGCGACCGTTGTCTAATACAGGATCAGCAGGGCACTCGGAAGGAGCCCGACATCACCAGCGAACTCCCGCGTCTCGCGGCGGTGACCCGGCCGCATCGGGGACCCGGCCTGGCCGGTTCCCCCGTCGTGCCGTACCCGCACGGCGGCCTGGCGCGGCACGCCAACCTGCCGCCGGGCGAGCGGTTGCGGGTGCTGCTGGTGGAGGACGACGAGGGTGACGCCTTCCTGGTCGGTGAGCTGCTCGCCGAGACCAACTCGATGATCGACCTGCTGGTCGCCACCAGCCTCCGGGAGGCGCGGCAGCGGATCACCGGCGTCGACTGCGTCCTGCTCGACCTGGGCCTGCCCGACGCGCAGGGCCTGGACGGGCTGCGCCAGGTGCTGGAGATGTCCAGCGGCGCGGCGGTCTGCGTGCTGACCGGCCGCTCGGACGAGCACCTGGGCGTCGTGGCGGTCGCCGAGGGGGCACAGGACTACCTGGTCAAGGGCCAGGTGGACGGGGTGCTGCTGACCCGGGCGCTGCGCTACGCGGTGGAGCGCAAGCGGGCCGACGAAAACGCCCGCCGGTTGCGCGAGGTCGAGCTGCGCCAGGCCGAGTCGGCCCGCCTCGAACGCGGCCTGCTGCCCCAACCGCTGATGACGACCGAACAGGTGGCGGTGCACACCTTCTACCGGCCGGGTCGGCACGCCGCGCTGATCGGCGGGGACTTCTTCGACGTGGTGCAGACCCGTCCCGACCGTCTCGACCTGATCGTCGGGGACGTCTGCGGGCACGGGGTCGACGAGGCGGCGCTCGGCGTCGAGCTGCGGGTGGCCTGGCGGGCGCTGGTGCTCGCCGGGGTGCCGGACGACGAGGTGCTGCCCGCGTTGGAGCAGGTGCTGATGAGCGAGCGCCGCCTCCAGGAGATCTTCGCGACGGTGGCCACCACCCGACTGGACCTGGACGCCAACCGGGCCACCGTCCGACTCGCCGGGCACCCGCCACCGCTGCTGCTCTCCGGTGGCCGGGTCACCCCGGTGCCCGCGCCCGGCGGCCTGCTGCTGGGCGTACGACCCCGCCGGCCGATCGCCTACGACCTGGAGTTCGACACCGATGATTGGTCCCTGTTGATGTATACCGACGGCCTCATCGAGGGGCGGGTGGGTACGGGCAACGAACGCCTCGACGTGCCCGGTCTGAGCGGGCTGCTCGACGAGCCGGCCAACCGTGAGGTGTCGCTGCCCGACCTGCCGGCCTGGCTGGTCGGGCGGGCCGAACAGATCAACGGTGGCCCGCTCGCCGACGACGTGGCGATGCTACTGGTCAGCCGGGGTGGTGGCCGGTGAAGCCGGTGAGCGGCGGCTGGAGTCTGCGCCGCCGGGTCATCACCCTGCTCACCGTCGTGGGTGTGTTGCTGATCGGCCTGGCTGCCGCGGAGGCGGCGATGGCCGCCCGCAACCGCACCCAGATCGACGCCGTCCTGAACCAGACCGGCCCGCTGCGGGTGCAGTCGCAGGAGCTGCTCAACGCGCTGCTCGACCAGGAGACGGCGGTCCGCGGGTACGCGGTGAGCGGCAAGCCGGCCGACCTGGGTCCGTACCGGGAGGGGCTCGACCAGGAGAAGGCCGTCATCGCCTCGATGGGGACGCTGCTCGGCGACTATCCGCAGGTCGGCCGGGAGCTGCGGATCGTGGAGGACCGCGTCCAGCAGTGGCGGCAGTCGGTGGCGGAGCCGGTGATCGCCACCACCGAGCGGAGCGGCACCCGCGCCGGCCAGGCGTTGGTCACCGACCAGGCGCGGCAGCAGTTCGACCAGGTCCGTACAGCGGTGGCCGACCTCCAGGAGGAGATCCTGGCCGCCCGGGAACAGTCCGCCTCCGACGTCCGCAACAGCAGCAACGTGCTGGTCGTACTGCTGATCGTCGCCGCCCTGGTGGTGGTCGTGGCCGGCGCGGTGCTGCTGCTCTCGCTGGACCGGATGGTGATCCGGCCACTGACCGGGCTGGCAACCCAGGTCCGCGAGGTCGCCGAGGGCGACTACCAGCACCGCATCGCCACCGTGGGCCCGCCGGAGTTCATCCGGCTCGGCGACGATGTCGACGCGATGCGCCAGAAGATCGCATCCGACCTGGCCGAGGTGCGGGAGGCCCGGGAACGCATCGAGTGGGTCAACAGCCAGCTCCAGAAGCAGGCCGAGGAGTTGACCCGGTCCAACCGTGACCTGGAGCAGTTCGCGTACGTGGCCTCGCACGACCTGCAGGAGCCGCTGCGCAAGGTGGCCAGCTTCTGCCAGCTGCTCCAGCGTCGCTACGCCGGGCAGCTCGACGAGCGGGCCGACCAGTACATCGCGTTCGCGGTCGACGGCGCGCAGCGAATGCAGCGCCTGATCAACGACCTGCTCGCGTTCTCCCGCATCGGCCGGCTCACCACCGGTTTCACCGAGGTCGACCTGAACAAGGTGCTGGGTGACGTGGCCGGCCAGACCGAGGCGGCCCGGCAGTACGCGGACGCGGAGCTGACCTGGACCGAGATGCCGGTGATCCGCGGCGAGGAGCCACTGCTCACCAACCTGCTCGCCAACCTGGTCAGCAACTCGATCAAGTTCCGTCGTCCGGACGTGCCGCCGAAGGTGCACGTCTCGGCCCGGCTGGTCGGCTCCGAATGGGAGATCAGCTGCCAGGACAACGGAATCGGGATCGAGCCGGAGTTCGCCGACAAGATCTTCGTGATCTTCCAGCGGCTGCACTCGAAGGACGCGTACCCGGGCACCGGCATCGGGCTGGCCATCGTCAAGAAGATCGTGGAATACCACGGTGGCCGGGTCTGGGTGGACACCGACGTACCGGAGGGCACCGCGATCCGGTTCACCCTGCCGGCGCTTCCCGAGGACGTCGAGGCCGCTGCTGCCGCCGCCGACCCGCCGGCGCAGTCGCAGCCCTCCGTGGCGGACGACGCGACGGCCTCGGCCGAGACGCCGGAGCAGTCCGCCGACCCGGACCGGCCGGACCTGCCTGGCGGAGCCCCGGAAAGCGGTAGAACGGGTGACATGAGGGAGACGGTGGGATGACCGCGCCAGCGGACGGCAAGAGCCCGATCGAGGTCCTGCTCGTCGAGGACGATCCGGGTGACGTGTTGATGACGCAGGAGGCGTTCGAGGAGCACAAGCTCCGCAACCGGCTGACCGTCGTGTCCGACGGCGCCGAGGCGCTCGCCTACCTGCGGCGGGAGGGCCAGTACGCCGACGCGATGGCGCCCGACCTGATCCTGCTCGACCTCAACCTGCCCCGCCGCGACGGCCGGGAGGTGCTGGAAGAGATCAAGAAGGACGAGGAACTGCGCCGCATCCCCGTGGTGGTGCTCACCACCTCCCAGGCCGACGAGGACATCCTGCGCAGCTACCAGCTGCACGCCAACGCCTACGTCACCAAGCCGGTGGACTTCGAGCGTTTCATCTCGGTGGTCCGCCAGATCGACGAGTTCTTCGTCAGCGTGGTCAAGTTGCCGCCGCGTGGCTGACACCCTGCTCAACGACGTCGGCGACCTGCTCTGGGAGGCCGCCGACCAGGTCGTGCTGCCGCTGTTCCGCAAGCTCGACGACGCCGACGTGTCGGAGAAGGCGCCGGGCGAGGTGGTCACCGTCGCCGACCGCCGGGCCGAGGAGCTGATCTCGGCGAGGCTGCGTCACCT
Source organism: Micromonospora parastrephiae (assembly GCF_016802865.1). Taxonomy (GTDB): domain Bacteria; phylum Actinomycetota; class Actinomycetes; order Mycobacteriales; family Micromonosporaceae; genus Micromonospora; species Micromonospora parastrephiae. The sequence goes on from NZ_JAEVHM010000082.1 coordinate 3,954, forward strand.
GCGTCCCGGCTCGTTGGTGGTCGGCGAGGAGGGCGTCGCCGACGATCCGGGGCTGCTGCGGCACCTGCGCGACGGCGGCGACGTCTGGCTCGTCGACCCGGTCGACGGCACCGCCAACTTCGCCGCCGGCCGCCGGCCGTTCGCCCTCATGGTGGCGCTGTTGACCGATGGGCGGCCGACCGCCGGCTGGATCCTCGACCCGCTGGCCCAGACGCTGGCCGCGGGTTGGGCCGACGACGGCACCCTGCTCAACGGCCAGCCGGTGGACGGCACCGGGTCGGTGCCGTCGCTGGGCGAGCTGCGCGGAGCGGCGATGACCCGGTTCCTGCCCCCGGAGGCCCGAGACCGGGTCCGAGCCGGCGGCCGGCGACTCGGCGAGCTGCTGCCCGGCCAGCACTGCGCGGGCCGGGAGTACCTGGACATCCTCACCGGTGAGCAGCAGTTCACCCTCTTCTGGCGCACCCTGCCGTGGGACCACGCCCCGGGGGTGCTGCTCGTCCGCGCCGCCGGTGGCGTCGCCCGCCGGTTCGACGGTGTCGACTACCACCCCGCCGACGACGGCCGCGGTCTGCTCGTCGCGGCCAACGAGCAGGTCTGGGCCGAGGTGCACGAAGCCCTCCTCGGCTCCTGATCCGCGCGGCGCGACGGTCGCGGCAGGCCGCCTCCGCGCGCAGCGCGACGCTGGTGGCACGCTCCGTCGACACCTGGCCGCCAGAACGGTCACGGGGCTGGTCACCGGCGGGCGTTCCGGTATCGTGACCGGCGGTCTCCGCCAGCAGGCCGCCGACCGGCGCCGGCGGGGACGCCGCCGCGTAATGGGTTTCACCGGGGGCCGGCGGTCGACGGAAGGACGCTTTCGTGCCCAGGACCAGGCTCAGTCAGCAGCGCGTTCGCCGCGCTCTGCTCGGCGTGCTCGCCGCCGTCACGCTGGTGCTCGTCGGTGGTGCCGTCCCCGCGTACGCGGAACCCGACGAAGGCGGCACCAAGAAGCTGCGGGACGCGTTGGAGTTGACCGCCAAGGGCCACATCGAGGCCAAGGCCAAACTGGACAACTCCAAGCGCCGGCAGACGGCGTTGACCGGCGAGTTGAAGTCCGTCGAAGGTCGGCTGGTCGGGCTCACCGCCCAGGTCGGTGAGGTGGCCGCGCAGTCGTATCGGGCCGGTCGGCTCACCCCGGCGTCGATGCTGCTCAACACCGCCACGCCGCAGGCGTTCCTGCAACGCGCGGCCGATCTCGACCTGATGGCCCAGCGGGACAGCAAGCGGCTGCGTGATCTCGTCGACGCCCAGCAGCAGGCGCAGCAGGCCAAGCTCGCCATCGACGCCGAGGTCCGCGAGCAGCAGAAGCAGCTCGCCGTGATGGCGAAGAAGAAAAAGGAGGCCGAGGCGGCTCTCGCCGAGGTCAGCGGGGGCAGCAGCAACGGCTTCAGCGGCGGCAGCTCCGCCTCGGCGAAGCCCGCGCCGCGCAACTCCGACGGATCGTGGCCGCCCGAGTCGTGTTCGGTGAAGGACCCGACCACCTCCGGCTGTATCACCCCGCGCACGCTGCACGCGCTCAAGCAGACCCAGGCGGCCGGCTACAAGCGGCACGTCTCCTGCAAGCGCGAAGGCGGCGGTGGCGAGCACCCGAAGGGGCGGGCCTGCGACTTCGCGGCCGCCACCAACGGTTTCGAGGACCGCAACGCGACCGGCGGCGACAAGGCGTACGGCGACAGTCTGGCCGCCTGGCACGTGCGTAACGCCGAACGGCTGGGTGTGCTCTACGTGATCTGGTACCGGCAGATCTGGCACCCCGGCACCGGGTGGCGCGCGTACAGCGGCAGCGGCAGCCCGGCCGCCAGCCACACGAACCATGTTCATCTCTCGATGTACTGACCCGAAGCACCAGCTTCGCTGCGTACCATCGCGACGATGAGCTCCCCACCGTCCGACGTAGCGGCTCCGCCGGCTTCCTCGGCCGCACCCGTGCCGGTCACCGGCCGGGCGCTGCCCAACGGCCTGGCCGCGTTCCTGGTCTTCTTCTCCAGCGGCGCCGTGCTGGTGCTGGAGACCGTCGCGCTGCGCCTGGTCGGCCCGTACGTCGGGGTGACCCTCCAGGTGACCAGCTCGGTGATCGGCATCGCGCTGGCCGCGATCGCGTACGGGGCGTGGTCCGGCGGCTGGCTGGCCGACCGACGCGACCCGCGCGGCCTGCTGGCGCCGGCGCTGGTGCTGGCCGGCATCGCCACCGCGGTCACCCTGCCCGTCGTCCGGTACGCCGGTGAGGTGCTGCGCGGCGGCGCGGCCAGCGCCATCCTGCTGCTCGTCGCGTTGGCCGTGTTCGTGCCGGCCGCGCTGCTCGCCGCGGTCACCCCGCTGGTGGTGAAGCTGCAACTCGCCGACCTGCGCCGCACCGGTCAGGTCGTCGGCCGGCTGTCCGGGATCGGCACCCTGGGCGGCATCACCGCCACCCTGCTCACCGGCTTCGTGCTGGTCGCCGCCCTGCCCAGCACCGTCATCCTGCTGGCGTTGGCGGTCGCGCTCGGGCTGGCCGGCATCGCCCTCGGGTGGTATCTGCGCCGGCAGGCGCGCACCGACCTGCCCGGTCCGGCCCGGACCCGGGCCGCACTGGCCGTGCTCGGCCTGATCGGTGCGGGGCTGACCACCGTCGCCCCGAACCCGTGTGACATCGAGACGGCGTACCACTGTGCCCGGGTGACGGCGGACCCCGGCCGGCCCAGCGGTCGGACGCTGCTGCTCAACTCGGCCCAGCACTCGTACGTGGACCTGGCCGACCCGAGACACCTGGAGTACGCGTACGTCAAATGGATCGGCGCGGTCGCCGACGTGACCGCGCGGCCGGGCAGCGGTTGGACGCCCTGCACCTGGGCGGTGGCGGTTTCACCGTGCCGCGTTACCTGACCGCCACCCGGCCGGGCACCGACAACGTCGTCTTCGAGATCGACGGTGGGCTGGTCGAGCTGGGCGAGCGTGAGCTGGGCGTACGCACCGGGCCGGATCTGCGGGCGGTGGTGGGTGACGCCCGGATGCTGGTCGCCGGCGAGCCGGCGGACAGCCGCGACCTGGTGGTCGGCGACGCGTTCGGTCACCTGGTGGTGCCGTGGCACCTGGCCACCCGGGAGATGGCCGCCGAGATCCGCCGGGTGACCCGCCCCGGCGGGGTGTACGTGCAGAACGTCATCGACCATCCGCCGCTGCGGTTCATCCGCGCCGAGCTGGCCACGGTGGCCGCCGAGTTCACGCACGTCGCGTTGATCGCTCCACCGGAGGCGCTCGCCGAGGAGCAGGGTGCCAACTTCCTCGTCGTCGCCTCGGACGCTCCACTGCCCCTGGACGCCATCGGTGCCCGGCTGGGCGAGGTCGACCCGAAGGTCAGCCTGCTCTCCGGCGCGAACCTGACGGATTTCGTCGGCTCGGCCCTGGTGTTGACCGACGATTACGCCCCGGTGGACCAACTGTTGGCGACCGCCTGATCGGGTGACTTTCCTGACCGATTCCGATCCTTCAGGTGTAGGCAGGCCCCCTGCGGGCAACAACGGCCACCATGGGCGGTGGGGACCGGAACAACGCGCAACTCCTCGATGAGCGGTATCGGCTCGTCGAGCAACTCGGCGCGGGCGGCATGTCGGTGGTCTGGCGTGGCTACGACGAGGTGCTCGGCCGCCAGGTCGCGGTGAAGGTACTGGCGTCGCGGCTGGCGAGCGACCGGGCCTTCCGGCACCGGATCCGGGTGGAGGCGCAGGCCGCCGCGCGGCTCTGCCACCCCAACATCACCAACGTGTACGACTACGGCGAGTCCGAGCAGGTCGGCCTGACCGTGCCGTACGTGGTGATGGAGTTGGTCGACGGCGCCTCACTCGCCAACCGGCTGGGCCGGGAGGGGCGCCTGCCGTGGCGCGAGGCGGTGACGATCGGCGCCGAGGTCAGCTCCGCGCTGGCCACCGCGCACGCCCGCGGTGTGGTGCACCGCGATGTCACCCCGGGCAACGTGATGCTCACCTCGACCGGCGTCAAGGTGGTCGACTTCGGTATCTCCGCGCTGGTGGGGGAGAGCGAGAAGGGGCCGGACGGCGCGCTGCTCGGCACACCCGCGTACCTCGCCCCGGAGCGGTTGGACAACGGCCAGGTCTCACCGGCCACCGACGTGTACGCCGTCGGGCTGCTGCTCTACCGGATGCTCACCGGCCGGCTGCCGTGGCAGGCCAGCACGACCACGCAGATGCTGCGGGCGCACATGTACAACGACCCGGACCCGATGCCACCGGTGCCCGGCCTGCCCGACGAGGTGACCGACCTGGTGCGGCGCTGCCTGGCCAAGCAGCCCGTCGACCGGCCGGGCACCGCCGAACTGGCCCGGACCCTCGCCGAGGCGGCGGGGATGCTGGCGGCGGTGCCGGTCTCGCCGGCCGCCGGGCCACTGGACCCGGCCGCGCTGGCCAGCGCGGGCACGACCATCCTGCCCTGGTCCGCGGCGACCGACGCGTTGCCGCTGTCCCGGACCCGCAACCGCACCCGCCGGGAGCAACGACGTCGGCGGCGGGTCGAGGCCGGGGTGGCCGCCGTCGGCCTGATCGCGGTCACCGGAGCGATGTGGGGGTTCACCTCGCGCAGCCCGGCCAGCGGCGGCGACCGGCCGACCACCGAGGCCCGGATGGGCCCGCCGAAGGCGGCGCCCTGCGAGGTGACGTACGCGCTGCGTACCGACTCCGGCAAGGATTTCGCCGCCGAGCTGACCCTGACCAACAGCGGCGACCAGGAACTGCGGGACTGGACGATGAGCTTCACCTTCCCCGGCCAGCAGGCGGTGACGAAGGCGGAACCGACGTCGGTGCAGCAGCAGGGGAGCACGGTGCTGATCCGACCGGCCGCCCAGCGCACCATCCTCGCGCCCGGCGCGGCCGAGAAGGTCACCCTGGCCGGGAAGTACAGCGGGGCGAACCCGCTTCCGGTGGAGTTCCGGGTCGGCGACGCGACCTGCGGGGTACGCGTCTCCGGGGTGGCCGGCAGCACGCCGTCCACCGCCCCGGCGAGCAAGGCGGCCACCACGAAGGTGCCGCCGAAGACCCCGCCGAAGACGACGACGGCACGCAGCGGCTCCGGCAGCGGCCCCGGCTCCGGCTCCGGCTCCGGCTCCGGCTCCGGGTCCGGGTCCGGGTCCGGTGGCGGCGAGACGAAGGCCAAGCCTCCGAAGCCCCAGAAGGGCCCCGCGAAGCCCAGCGAGGGCAAGGCAGGTGGTTCGGGAAAAGGGTGAAAGCCCCTGAGGGGCACGGTGGTCACCACAGGTGACGGTCAGCGTCGTCCCGCGAACCGCTGCACCTGGTCGATACCGCCCTCCACCACCAGCAACCCACCCTGAGCCAGCGCCGTGTCGTCCGAGGCGTACCGGAAACGCTCACCCGGTGCCTTCGCGCCGATCACACGGACCCCGTGGCGCTCCTCCGGACGCAGGTCGAGCAGGGTCCGACCGACCAGCGACTCCGGCACCCGGATGGTGGCGATGGCGAAGTCGTCGTCGAACTCGATGAAGTCGAGCAGCCGGCTGACGATCAGATGGGCCACCCGGTCGCCGGTCTCCGCCTCCGGAAAGATCACGTGGTGCGCGCCCACCGACGACAGGATCTTGGCGTGTTTCTGCGACGTGGCACGGGCCCAGATCTGCGGCAGACCCAGCTCGGTCAACGCCAGCACGGTGAGGACGCTCGCCTCGACCGAGGCCCCGATGGCCACCACCGCCCGTTCGAAGCTGGCGACGCCGAGCTGGCGCAGCGCCCCCTCCTCGGTCGCATCGGCCTGGACCACCCGGTCGAGCTGGGTCGAGAAGCGTTGCACCTGTTCCGGGTCGCGGTCGACGGCCAGCACCTCGCGGTCCATCCGGGTGAGCGACCCGGCCAGGTGACAGCCGAACCGACCCAACCCGATCACCACGACGCCGCTGCCGTCCGATCGTCTCGCCGACACCTCGCCCCTCCTCGCGCCTAGCCGACAATGGGTTGTTCCTGGGGATAGCGGTAGAGGTTGCGCCGGGTGTTCAGGGCGATCGCCGACCCGAGGGTGAGCGGCCCGATCCGGCCGACGAACATCAGCACGGTCAGAACCACTTGGCCGCTGGCCGGCAGTTCGCCGGCCAGACCGATGGTCAGCCCGGTGGTGCTGAACGCGGAGGTGACCTCGAACAGGGCCGCGACGAGGCGTACACCCTCGGTGAGCAGCAGCAGGAGCATCGTTCCGGCCGAGACCAGCGCGACGCTGAGCAGGGCAACGGTGATGGCCTGCCGCTGACTGGCGGTGGCCACCCGGCGGTGCCCTACCGTCACATCGGGCTCGCCGCGCAACTCCGCCCAGATGGTGAACGCCAGCAGGAAGAAGGTGGACACCTTGATGCCACCGGCCGTGCTGGCGCTGCCGCCGCCGATGAACATCAGCACGATCAGCAGCGGGTAGCTCTCCTCCTGCAGGTCGGCGATGTCCACGACGCTGAAGCCGCCGGTGCGGCTCAACGCGATCTGGGTGAACGACGCGAGCACCTTGCCTCCGGCGTCGTACGAGCCGATGGTGCCGGCGTTGGTCCACTCTGCGACGAGCAGACCGACGAAGCCGAGCAGCAGGAGAGCGACGCTGCCCCAGACGGTCAGCTTGGTGGCCACCGCCCATCCGACCGGCTTGCGCCATTCACGGACGGCCTCGAACAGGGCGGGAAACCCGAGCCCGCCGACGATGGCACCGAACGCCAACGGCAGCGACACCCACGGGTCGCGGTTGAAGGCCACCAGGCCCTCGCTGTAGAGCGCGAAGCCACCGTTGTTGAACGCCTGGACGGCGTGGAACACGCCCGACCAGAGGGCCCGCCCCGGCGTGTAGTCGTACGCCCACCAGAGCCGGGCGGCGACCAGCGCGGTCATCACCGCCTCGCAGGCGAAGACGGTCACCGCGATCCGGCGCAGCAGCCGGGCCACGTCACCGATACCGAACTCCGCTGTCTCGGCCTGCACCAGCAGCCGGTTGCGCAGGCCGAGCTGACGCGAGACCACGAGGATCACCAGCGCCGCGGCGGTGAGGATGCCGAGACCGCCGAGCTGGGTGAGCAGGGTGATCACCAGCAGTCCCCAGCCGGACCAGTAGTTGGGGGTGTCGGTGATCGCCATTCCCGTCACCGACACCGCTGACGTGGCGGTGAACAGCGCGGTGACCAGGGGCGGTCGCTGATGCTGAACGGTGGCCCAGCGCGCCATCAGCAGTCCGGTGCCGAGCAGGATCGGCACCAGGAACCCCAGCGGCACCAGCCGCACGGGGTTGCGGAAAAACCGGCGCACCAGACAATCTTCCTTTTCCGTACGGACGTCGGAGTGGGAACGCCCATTCCGGAGATTCACCTGCCGGCCAGTCGTCGACCAACTCCCGGCCAATCGCGGGCGGTCTGCTGAAGGGCATCCCCCGACGACAGGAGACGGCGTTGCGACGTACCCTCTCGACCCTCGGCGTGGCCAGCGCGCTGCTCGCCGCCGCCGTGGCCGTGCCCACCATGGCCGCCGCCGACCCCTCGACCGGAGCGGACCGCACCCGGGCGAACGACCGCCCGATCGTGATCGGTCACCGAGGCGCCAGCGGCTACCGGCCGGAGCACACCCTGGAGGCGTACCGGCTGGCGATCCGGATGGGCGCCGACTACATCGAGCCGGACCTGGTGTCCACGTCCGACGGCGTCCTGGTCGCCCGGCACGAGAACGAGATCTCCGGCACCACCGACGTGTCGACGCACCCGGAGTTCGCGGCCCGTAAGGCGACGAAGACCATCGACGGTGTCGCCGTGACCGGCTGGTTCACCGAGGACTTCACCCTGGCCGAGCTGAAGACGCTGCGGGCCAAGGAGCGACTGCCGCAGGTCCGCGTCGCGAACACCGCCTTCGACGGTCGTTTCGAGGTGCCCACCCTCCAGGAGGTCATCGACCTGGCCCGGACCGAGGGGCGGACACGGGGCCGCACCATCGGCATCTACCCGGAGACCAAGCACCCGAGCTACTTCAGGTCGATCAACCTGCCGTTGGAGGAGCCGCTGGTCCGCGTGCTCCGGCAGAACAAGCTGGACCACAAGAACTCGCCGGTCTTCATCCAGTCCTTCGAGACGGCCAACCTGCGCAGGCTGAGCCGGCTCACCGACGTGAAGCTGATCCAGTTGCTTGACGCCACCGGCCGCCCGTACGACTTCACCGTCGCCGGCGACACCCGCAGCTACCAGGATCTCGCCCAGCCGGCAGGGCTGAAGTGGATCGCCGGGTACGCCGACGGCATCGGAGCGAACAAGAACCTGCTCGTGCCCCGCGACGCCGCCGGAGCCCTGCTCGCCCCGACCAACGTGGTACGCGACGCGCACCGCGAGCGGCTGCTCGTGCACTCCTGGACGTTCCGCGCGGAGAACCAGTTCCTCCCCGTCGACTTCCGGATCGGCACCGACCCCAACGCGCGCGGCGACATCACCGCCGAGTACGAACTCTTCCTCGGCCTGGGCCTGGACGGCGTCTTCAGCGACCACCCGGACACCGCCGTCGCCGCCCGCGCCGGTCTCGCCGGGAACTGACCCCGAGCCTCGGTGGGGTGCCCGCCCCGCCGGGTTGACCTCGGCCCGGAGCTGATCCGCTCCGAGCCGACCACCGGGCCGATCACGCCCGGCCCACCCGCTGGCCCGTCGTCCGTCACCCGGACGGCGGGCCAGCGGCACGTCCGGCGGACCAGGTGCCCTCGCGGGTGCGGGCATCACCACGCGGACGCTGTGGAGTTGATGCCGTAAACGAATCGCGCGGCTTACTCCCGCCCACGCCCGCCAACGCCTCGCACGTCCGCCTACGTCCGCGCACGTCCAAGGTCACGCTCGATCCTGGTTGGAGTGGCATCGCCGACCACCAGAGGCCACTAAATCCAGGATCGAGCACGATCTTGATCGGACTAACCGGCGGCCGGGCGGCAATTTCGCCTTGGTTGCTGTCTCCGGGCGGGCTGAGGCGGCAAGTTCGCCGATGTTGCTGTCTCGCGGCCGATCGAGGCAGCAATATCCAGGAAGTTGCGGTGATCTTCGCCTGCTGGACGGTCGGCGGCGCTGCCCGCGTCCGGCCCATCACGACGGGCCCTGCGGCTGAGCGAACCAGCGAAACAGGGCAGATGGCGCGGGGCGACACACGCCTCGGGTGGTCCGTGGCGGTGCGGGCCATCGAGAGCGCGGGTGCTCGGGTGGTGGAGCGGCCTGTTGTAACCTCCGGCCACCTCGTTCCTGTTACTTGTGTGTTTCTGCCACATAGCTCGTGGGTGACGTCACTTCTAGCGTGAGCCGACAACACAGCATCCTGTCCTCACCTGGAGTCGCGATGACGGTCCGGCACACGCGGCGGGTGTTCCTCTCCGCCGCCACGATGATGGCTGCGGCACTCGCCGCCACGGCCTGTGGTAGCCCGCAGGACACCGCCACCGGCGGCGGCGACAGCGCCGCGCCGGTCAAGGTCGGCCTGGTGTACTCCCAGTCGGGAGCCCTGGCCAGCTACGGAAAGCAGTACATCGAGGGGTTCAAGGCAGGGTTGGACTTCGCCACCCAGGGCACCGGCAAGGTCGGTGATCGGAAGATCGAGCTGACCGAGGTCGACGACGCGGGCGACCCGGCCAAGGCGGTCTCCGCGGCGAAGGACCTGATCGGCAAGGGCACGAAGATCATCGCTGGTTCCACGGCCTCCGGCGTGGCACTCCAGGTGGCGCCGATCGCGGCGCAGAACAAGGTCCTGTTCATCTCGGGACCGGCCGCCACGGACGCGGTGACCGGCGCGAACAAGTACACGTTCCGCTCCGGCCGGCAGTCCTACCAGGACGTGGTGACGGCCAAGTCGTTCATCGGCGACCCGACCGGGAAGAAGGTCGTGGTCTTCGCCCAGGACGGCGCCTTCGGCGACGCCAACGAGGCCGCCGTCAAGACCGTCATCGGTGGCGCGGGTGCCACCGTGAGCAGCGTCCGGGCCCCGGCCAGCGCCACCGAGTTCACGCCGTTCGCCAGCCAGATCAAGGCGGCCAAGCCGGACCTGCTCTTCGTGGCCTGGGCCGGCACGACCGCCCCGGCGATGTGGCAGACCCTCGACCAGCAGGGCGTGCTCTCCTCCACCACGGTCGTCACCGGCCTCGACATCCGCACCTCGTGGCCGACCTTCGGCGCAGCCGGCGCGAAGATCTCGTTCCTGTCGCACTACTTCGACGGCGCCAGCGACACCGAGGCCAGCAAGGCGCTCAAGGCCAAGGTCAGCACCATCGACCTGTTCCACCCGGACGGCTTCGCCGCCGCCCAGATGGTGGTCCGCGCGGTGCAGGAGGGTGGGGACGACGTCGACAAGATGGTCACCGCCCTGGAGGGCTGGAGCTTCGACGGGGTCAAGGGCAAGATGACCATCCGGGCCGCGGACCACGCGCTGCTCCAGCCGATGTTCCAGGCCAAGCTCACGGGCAGCGGCACCGCCTTCACGGCCACCGCGCAGAAGAGCCTCACCGGTGACGAGACCGCGCCGCCGGCCGTGGCGATGAAGGGCTGACCCATGCTCGCCACCCGCGGTCTGACCTGGCGGATCGGTGAGGTCGCCATCGTCGACAGCGTCCACCTCGACCTGGCACCCGGGGAGTTCCTGGGCGTGATCGGGCCGAACGGCGCCGGCAAGACCTCACTGTTCAACCTGATCACCGGCCTGCGCCGGGCCACGGAGGGCCGGATCACCCTGGAGGGGCAGGACATCGGGGCGCTTCCGCCGCACCGGCGGGCCCGCCTCGGGCTGGGCCGTACCTTCCAGGCGTCCTCGGTCTTCGGCTCGCTCAGCGTGCGGGAGAACGTCCGGCTCGCCGTGCAGGCGCACCGCGGGGGCTCGATGGCACTGTGGCGGCGGGCGGCGGCCGACCGGGAGGTGGCCGCCGCCGCCGACGCGGCGCTCGACCGGGTCGGCCTCGCCCACCGGGGTACGGCGCTCGCCGGCACCCTGGCCCACGGCGAGAAACGCAAGCTGGAGATCGCCCTGCTGCTCGCCGGCGAACCGCGGGTGATGCTGCTGGACGAGCCGATGGCCGGGGTCAGCGCCGAGGACGTACCCGAGCTGGTCGCCGTCATCAAGTCGTTGACCGGCGACAGCGGTCGGGCGGTGCTGATGGTCGAGCACCACATGGACGTCATCCTGGAACTGGCCGACCGGATCGCCGTCATGCACCACGGCGCGCTGCTGGCCTGCGACACCCCGGAAACGGTGATGGCCAACCCCACCGTGCAAGAGGCCTACCTGGGGGAGTCGCTGTGAGCGCGAGGAGTGAGCCGGGTTTGCGGGCCCCGCAGTCGCGAACGGAGGCGGCGCTGTGAGCGCGAGGAGTGAGCCGGGTTTGCGAGCCCCGCAGTCGCGAACGGAAGAGGCTCAGCTGGAACCGATCCTCAACGTGGAGGACCTGTCGGTCCGGATCTCCGGGCTGCACATCCTCCAGGGGGTGTCCTTCACGGTCGCCCCGACCGGCGTGACCGTCCTGCTCGGCCGCAACGGCGTCGGCAAGACCACCACGTTGCGGGCGATCGTCGGCCTCACCCCGCCCGCCGGGGAGGTCCGCGGCGCGATCCGGATGGGCGCGCGGAGCCTGCTGGCCCGCCCCACCCACCGGCTGGTCCGCGGCGGGCTCGGCTACGTGCCGGAGGACCGCTGCGTGTTCGCCGGCCTCACCGTCGCCGAGAACCTGCGGCTCGCCGAGCGGCGTGGCACCACCCCGGCGTACGACAGGGTTTTCGCGCTCTTCCCGGAGCTGGACCGGCGCGGACGGCAACGGGCCGGTTCGCTCTCCGGCGGGCAGCAGCAGATGCTCGCGATCGGGCGGGTGCTGCTCAACGACAACCGGCTGCTGCTGGTCGACGAGCCGACCAAGGGGTTGGCGCCGAAGGTGGTGACCGAGGTGGCCGAGGTCTTGGAACGGGTCGCGGAGTCGGTGCCGGTGCTGCTCGTCGAGCAGAACCTGGCGGTCGTACGCCGGCTGGCCCGCGACGCGGTGGTGCTGGCCGCCGGCAGGGTGGCCTGGACCGGTGACGCCCGCGAACTGCTGCTGGAGACCGGGCTGACCAAGTCGCTGCTCGGCGTCGGCTCGGCGGAGGTGCGCGCGCCGAGCGCGAGGAGTGAGCTTGCGAGCCCCGCCGTCGCGAGGAAGGACCAGCCCTGATGGGCACCGTGATCCTGTTGACGTTGACCGGGCTCGGCCTGGCGGCGCTGTACTTCCTGGTCGCCTCCGGACTGTCCCTGGTCTTCGGCCTGGCCGACGTGCTCAACTTCGCGCACGGGCTGTTCCTCGGCGTGGGCGCTTACGGCACCTGGTGGGCGGCGGGCAACCTGCCGGGCGCCGGCTCCGACGGGTTCGGCTTCGTGCTCGCGGTCGCCTTCGGGGTGGCCGCCGGCACGCTGGTGGCGATCCTGGTCGAGCTGGTGCTGATCCGTCCGCTGTACTCCCGCACCATCGAGCAGGTGCTGGTCACCGTCGGCCTGTCCCTGGCCGGGGTGGCGTTGCTCCAGGCCACCTGGGGTGCGGACGCGCGACCGTTTCCGCGCCCCGACTGGACCCGGCAGGTGACCGGGATCCTCGGCGCGCAGGTGCCCAACGGCGGCCTGCTGCTGATCCTCGCGGCGGCGCTGGTGCTGGGCGCGATCCTGGCGTTTCTGCGGTGGACCCGCTACGGCCTGGTGATCCGGGCCGGTGTGGAGAACCGGGAGATGGTGACCGCGCTCGGCATCGACGTCCGCAAGGCGTTCACGCTGGTCTTCGCGATCGGTGGGGCGGCTGCCGCGCTCGCCGGCGCGCTGGGCGGGGTCTACTTCGGCACCGTCTCGCCCGGTCAGGGCGGCTCGCTCCTGATCTTTGCGTTCATCGTGGTGGTGATCGGCGGGATGGGTTCGGTGGTCGGCTCCGCGTACGCGGCGGTCGTGGTGGGGCTCGTGCAGCAGTTCGTCAACTACTACGGCACGTCCGGGCTGGGCGACATCTGCGTGGTCGGGCTGCTGGCCGTGGTACTGCTGCTGCGCCCGCAGGGCATCGCCGGAAAGGTGGCAACGGCATGACGGTGATCGACGCGCCTCGCGCGCAGGTGCCCGACGAACTGAGTCCGCAGCGGGGGCGGTGGCACCGGGTGCGCCCGTTCCTGCCGCTGGTCGCGCTGCTCGTGTTGGCGATCCTGCCGTACTCGACGATCTCCCTGCCGGGGATCTTCGAGGGGCCGGTCAACTCGCCCGGCACCCTGCAACTGCTCGCCATCTGCCTGATCTTCGGTGGTCTGGCCGCCGGGTACGACCTGCTCTTCGGCCGGACCGGCATGCTGTCCTTCGGGCACGCGCTCTACTTCGCCGCCGGTGTCTACGGCACCGACATCCTCGTCACCCGGGCCGGCCTGCCGCTGTGGCAGGCGGCGTTGCTGACCGTCACCGGCGGCACGATCCTGGCCGCGCTGCTCGGCGCGGTGGCGCTGCGGACCGTGGGCATCGCGTTCGCCATGGTCACGCTGGCGTTCGCCCAGGTGGGCGCGATCCTGGTGGCACGGGACTTCGATGGGCTCACCGGCGGTGAGGAGGGCCTGCCGCTGGACGTGTCCGGGCTGCCCGCCGGGCTGGTCGGGGTGACCAACACGGTCAACCTGTACTGGTTGGCGCTCGCGTACCTGACCCTGGTGGTCTTCGTGGTGCACCGGGTGAGCGGTTCCCCGACCGGTCGGGTGCTCGCCGGGCTGCGCGACGACGAGCGGCGGATCGGTGTGCTCGGGCTGGACCCGTACCGCTACAAGCTGGTGGCGTTCACCCTGGCGGGTGGGTTGGCGTCGGCGGGCGGGGTGGTCTACGTCCTGATCGTCGGCGGCGCGTCACCGCACATCACGTCCTCCGAGCTGACCCTGTCGCTGCTGGTCATGGTGGTGCTCGGCGGGCCGGGCACCCGGTGGGGGCCGGTGCTCGGCGGCGTCCTCTACATGTACCTGGACCACCGGCTCACCGCGTTCGGCACGAGCGACGCGGTCGACAACCTGCCGGCGGTCCTCAGCCGCCCGTTGAGCCAGCCGCTGTTCGTCCTCGGCACGGTCTTCATCCTGGCCGTCTACTTCTTCCCGGGGGGCCTGACCAGCCTGGCCCCCCGCGTATCCCACCTGACCCGCTCCCTCCGCCCCCCCCCCTTCGACCCCCCGTCGATCATGAAGTTATAGCCACGACACGCCGTGGCGGATGGCGATAACTTCATGATCGACGGGGTCGCGCGTATGGGGAGGTTGGGGTGCCGGTTACTTCACCGGCCAGGTCCTCGGCGTGAACGGAGGCTCTGTCCTCGGCCGCTGACCCGGCCCCTGTTGATCAAGAGATTTGCGTCATTCTCCGGCTGGATTCTGACGCAAACCTCTTGATCAACAAGGGCTTGGCGGACGGCGCTGGTAGACATGTCGGGTGGAGACAGCAGAGCGGGCGGCGGTACGGGAGCGGGCCGAGGCGGTGCTGCGCCGGCTGGCCGGTGAGCACGCCCGGCTGCGTGAGGACCAGTGGCGGGCCATCGAGGCGCTGGTCGTCGACCGGCGGCGGGTGCTCTGCGTCCAGCGCACCGGCTGGGGCAAGTCGGCGGTCTATTTCGTGGCCACCGCCCTGCTCCGCGAGGGCGGCGAGCACGGCCCGACCGTCATCGTCTCGCCGCTGCTGGCGCTGATGCGTAACCAGGTCGAGGCGGCTGCCCGCGCCGGTATCAGGGCCCGCACGATCAACTCGGCGAACCTCGACGAGTGGGACGAGATCACCGCGGAGATCCAGACCGGTGCGGTGGACGTCCTACTGATCAGCCCGGAGCGGCTCAACAATCCGGACTTCCGCGACGGGGTACTCCCGAAGTTGGCTGCTACCACCGGTCTGCTGGTGGTCGACGAGGCGCACTGCGTCTCCGACTGGGGGCACGACTTCCGGCCGGACTACCGGCGGCTGCGCACGTTCCTCGCCGAGTTGCCGGAGCGCACCCCGGTGCTGGCCACCACTGCAACCGCCAACGCCCGGGTCACCCAGGACGTGGCGGAGCAGTTGGGCGACGCCCTCGTCCTGCGCGGCACCCTGGACCGGGAGTCGCTGCGCCTCGGCGTGCTCGACCTGCCCAGTCCGGCGCATCGGCTGGCCTGGCTCGCCGACCACCTGGACGAGCTGCCCGGCTCGGGCATCGTCTACACGTTGACCGTGGCGGCAGCGGGGGAGACGGCCGAGTTCCTGCGTTCGCGGGGCTACCCGGTGGCCTCGTACACGGGGCAGGCCGACGACGCCGACCGGCGGGCCGCCGAACAGGACCTGCTCGACAACAAGATCAAGGCGTTGGTCGCGACCAGCGCGCTCGGCATGGGCTTCGACAAACCCGACCTGGGCTTCGTCGTCCACCTCGGCGCGCCGCCGTCGCCGATCGCGTACTACCAGCAGGTCGGTCGCGCCGGCCGCGCCGTCGAGCATGCCGAGGTGCTGCTGCTGCCCGGCGTCGAGGACGCCGCCATCTGGCGTTACTTCGCCTCGCTGGCCTTTCCACCGGAGCAGCAGGTCCGGGCCGTGCTGGCCGCCCTGCACACCGACCGACCGCTCTCCACCCAGGCCCTCGAACCGCTCGTCGACCTGCGCCGCGCCCGCCTGGAGCTGATGCTCAAGGTGCTCGACGTGGACGGCGCGGTCCGTCGGGTGCGCGGTGGCTGGCTCGCCACCGGCGAGCCCTGGGCCTACGACGAGGCCCGGCTGCGCCGCGTCGCCGAGGCGCGCACCGTCGAGCAACAGGCCATGCGGGAGTACGCGACCACGTCCGACTGCCGGATGCGGTACCTACGGGAGCGCCTGGACGACACCGGGGCCACGAACTGCGGCCGGTGTGACCGGTGCGCCGACCCGCTGTTCGCCCCGGACGTGTCGACGGCCGCGCTCGCCGCCGCGCAGACCTTCCTGGGCCGGCCCGGCGTCGAGATCGCCCCGAAGAAGCTCTGGCCGACCGGGCTGGACGCGGTGGGCGTACCCCTGAAGGGCCGGATCGCGCCGGCGGAGCAGGCGCTGCCGGGCCGTGCGGTCGGCCGTCTCTCCGACCTGGGCTGGGGTGGCCGGCTGCGCGACCTGGTCGGCCCGGAGGCACCCGACGCGCCGGTGCCCGACGACGTGGCCGCCGCCGTGGTGGAGGTGCTCAAGGCGTGGGCGCATGGCGACGACCCGTGGCCCCGCCGCCCGGTGGCGGTGGTCGCGGTCGGTTCCCGTCGGCGGCCCCGGCTGGTCGGCTCGCTGGCCGAGCGGATCGCCGCCGTGGGCAGGCTGCCGTTGCTCGGGGAGGTCCCCGCGAGGAGTCCGGGCGGTGCCGGCGGGCCGCGCGGCAACAGCGCCCAACGGGTACGCGCGCTGCACGACGCCTTCACCGTGCCGACCGACCTGGCCGACGCGCTGGCCGGGCTGGCCGGTCCGGTGCTGCTCGTCGACGACCTGGTCGACTCGGGTTGGACGATGACGATGGTGACCCGGGCTCTGCGCCGGGCCGGCGCACCCGACGTGCTCCCGCTGGCCCTTGCCGTGGCTGGTTGAGCGTGCGCCCGCGGAAAAGTTCCCGGGCGCGGCCGATTGCGACCGTCGCCACGCCGTCCGGGCGTCGTCCGGGAGTGGCCCGCCGCGGCGGTACCGTGGGCGGCATGACCGATCAGCAGTCTGTCACCGGTTACGCACTGGACGCCGGCGATGCCTGACCAGGTCTCCGCCGCGCCGGATCGGAGCACGCTCCGGCTGGCGCTGGTGGTCGGTGGGTTGGTCCTCTCGGTGCTGCTCGGCTTCGGCCTGGGCCGCCTGAACGCCGGCACCACCACCGGCGCCGGCGGCCCGTCGGTGGCCGTCGACCACACCGACCCGCCGGGCACTGCTCCGCACAACCACGGCACTGTCACGGGCAACGACCAGGGTGCGGGCGTCGAGCCGGGCGGCCTGTCGGTCAGCTCGGCCGGGTACACGTTGGCCCCGCTGACCACCGAGTTCCCCGCCGGTCGGCCGGGGCAGCTCCGCTTCCAGGTGCGGGACGTGCAGCGTCGGCCGGTCACCCGTTTCGCCGTCGTCCACGACAAGCCGATGCACCTCATCGTCGTGCGGCGGGACCTGACCGGTTACCAGCACCTGCACCCGAGCATGGCGTCGGACGGCACCTGGTCCGTGCCGCTGACCCTCACCGAGGCCGGCGCCTGGCGGGCGTACGCCGACTTCACCGTGGTCGCCGACAACGGCGGCCAGACCGCGGTGACCCTCGGCGTGGACCTTGTCGTGCCGGGCGGATACCAGCCCCGGCCGCTGCCGGAGCCGGCCACCTCGACGACGGTGGACGGGTTCACCGTCGGCTACCAGGGCGAGCCGCAGGTCGGCGCGACCGTGCCGCTGACCTTCCGGGTCGACGCCGCCGGTGGCGCCGCGCCGCTGGAGCGCTACCTCGGGGCGTACGGGCACCTGGTGGCGCTGCGCGAGGGTGACCTCGGCTACCTGCACGTGCACCCGGAGCCGGAGTTGGTGGACGGGCAGGTGAAGTTCTGGCTGACCGTCCCGGGCTCCGGCCGCTACCGCCTCTTTCTGGACTTCCGGGTGAAGACGGAGGTCCACACCGCCGAGTTCACGCTCACCGTCCCCTGATCCGCGTGGCTCAGCCGGCGCGGCGGATGGGCCGGCGGGCCAGGTACCGGAGGAGATCACGGATGTGGTGCTTCTCCTCGGCGGTGACGCTGGGGTCGGCCAGCCGGTCGAGGATCGCCCGGACGTCGGCCTCGACCGGGCCGTCGTCGTTGCGGCGACGGGGAGCCGGACCGGCGTCGGGCAGACCGAGCGCCCGGAACGCGGCGGCCACCGGCAGGTCCAGTGCCGCGCAGAAGCCCCGCACTTTGGCCAATTCGGGATAGTCCTGCCAATCTCCGGCCAGCCAGCGGAAGACCGTGGAGCGGCCCACGCCCGTGTGCGAGGCAAGATCGGTGACGGTCCACCCGCGTTCGTCGCGAGCATCGTCGATGGCGCGCCGGACGAAGCGGGCGAACGCCATCTGTGGCGAAACCTCTGCGGAACCCATCCCTGCGGGTCTTCCCTCCCGGCCGGAGCACTGGGCGATGCGCCTCCCGAGGGTAGTACGCGCCGGGCCGGAAACAATTGACTGACCGCACAATCTGTCCCGTGGACGGGACTTTTTCTCCGGCAGCATGGCGAACAGCCGGAACAGAACATCGGCAGCCATTGCCGTTCATCAACTAAGCTCTGCTCCCGGCGTAGCGCCCGTCCCGTCTGCCGTGTCCGACCGCAGCACCGCTGAGGAGCAATCATGGCCGAACCGAGCCGTCCGCAGCCGTACCAGCCCGGTGCGGTGAGCCTCTTCTTCGTCGCCAAGGCCGGTGTGTTCGCCGCCGGGTTCTGGATCTGGCTGCTGGTCCTGGTCCTGCGCACCGGCTCGGCCACCGGCCTGCACGTCCTGGCCGCCACGGGCGCGATCACCACCACGCTCGTCGGGGTGGTGCTGGGCGCCCGGATGGCGTTGCAGCACAACGCAGCGGTCCGGCACGCCGAGACCAAGAAGCTCCTCGTCGACATCTCCTGGAACGCCTTCACCGCGGCCGGCAACGCCGAGGGCACGGGCAAGGTCGTGCCGTTCCCGACCAACCTGGGGGACAGCGACTGGGCCTCCCAGCGGGCCGGCATCGAGCGGGTCCCGACCCTCGACCGGGGGGCCGGTGACCGGATCGGGCGCGACCGGAGCGGCGACCGCCTCCGCTAGTCGCGCACGACAGGACGGCTAGGCGGCCGGCACCTCGTCGGAGGACAGCAGCGTCTCCAGCCGGGGCGTGACCTGCCACTGGTCGACCAGTTCCCGGTACTCCGCGCGTTGCGCGTCGGT
Organism: Micromonospora parastrephiae; assembly: GCF_016802865.1. Classification (GTDB taxonomy): domain Bacteria; phylum Actinomycetota; class Actinomycetes; order Mycobacteriales; family Micromonosporaceae; genus Micromonospora; species Micromonospora parastrephiae. Next base: position 22,848 of record NZ_JAEVHM010000082.1, read on the forward strand.
CGGGCCGGTGCCCGTCCGGCGGGCCCGGATCAGCAGGTTACGCGGGGTGTGCTGCGAGTCGACGAACTCCACCACCTCGGCCCGGTACCCGTGCACCCGCAGAAGCCCGGCCCGCAGCGCGTCGGTCAGCACGTCGGCAAAACGCTCCCGCAGGATGCCCTGCCGGGTCAGCAGCTCGTACGGGGCCGGGGCGGGGTGGGCGCGGAGCTGCTTCGCCAGGTCGTGGTGGCAGCACGGTGCGGCCAGCACCCAGCGGGCGTCCCAGCGCACCGCACGCGCCAGTGCTTCGTCGGTGGCGGTGTCGCAGGCGTGCAGCGCCAGCACCAGGTCCGGGGAGGGGTCGACGACGGCGTCGGCGATCGTGCCGGCCACGAAGCTGACCCGGTCGGCCCAGCCCAGCCGCTCTGCCAGCTCGGTGTTGCGCCGCCGCTGGTCCTCCCGGACGTCCACGCCGATCAGCTCGACGTCCAGCCCTCGGCCGGTCAGGTAGCGGTAGGCGGCGAAGGTCAGGTACGCGTTGCCGCAGCCCAGGTCGACCACCCGCAACGGACCGGTCAGGTCGTCGGGCAGGGTCGCGGCGAGGGCCCGCAGGAACGCGTCGACCTGGCGGCGCTTGGCCGCCGAGCCGCCGATCTCGGCGAAGATCTTATCGCCCGGGTCGAGCAGGTACTCCTTCGCCCGGTCGTTCCCGCCGGGCGTCGCCGCCGGTCGGGCCGTCGCGGCGCGGTGCACCTGCGCCTCGCCGGACTTGGTCACCCGCAGCTGGAGCGTCGCGTCGGCCGTCTCCACGTGCCAGTTGCCGAACGGCTCGGCCAGCAGCTCGTCGACCGCCACGGCGGCCTCGGGACCGGGGGCGACGTTACGGGTGTACGGGCGGGCGCCGTCGGACGTGGCGATCTGAAGCCGGGACCCGGCCTTGAGCGTCACCGGCCGCAACTCGGCCCGCAGCACGGTGGGGCGGCGCCCCCGGCGGCGGCCGGCGGCGACCGCCCGGGTCAGCGCGGGGTCGAGCAGCAGCGCCCGGACCTCGGTCAGAGCAGCGTCCAGTGGTTCCGGCATCGTTCCATCTTCGGCAGGTGGGATGGGAAGGGAAACATCCCCCGTACCGCGCTGAGGCGGTGCGGGGGATGTCGGGTGTGTCGCTGTGGGTCAGTCCGCGGTCGCCTCGGCCGGCGTACCCGCGCCGGAACCGCCACCACGACGGCGCCGGCGGCGACGCGGCTTCGACGGTTCGCCGTCGCCGGCGGCGGCCGGCTCGGACGGACCCGCGTCGGCGGTGATCACCGCGGTCGGCTCGCCCACGACCACCTCGCCGGCC
>NZ_JAEVHM010000083.1 GCF_016802865.1 Micromonospora parastrephiae
GTGCGGGGGAGGGCGTGCGGGGGGCGGGCGGAGCGCGGCGGGGATAGCGTGCGGGCTTAGGGGGTGCGCAGGTCGTCGGCGGCGGCGGCGAGCAGTTTCCACGCCTCGTCGACGTGCGCCTCGGTGCTCTGCGGTGCGCCGACAGCCAGCCGCAGCGTGTACCGGCCGGCGACCCGGGTGTGCGTCAGGTGTACCCGTCTGGTGTGGTTGACCCGGGCGAGCATCTCGGCGTTGGTGTCGTCGTCGGCGCGCAGCCGGAAGCAGACCAGCGCGAACGGGTGGGCCGCGACCACCTCGAAGCGGTCGTCGGCGCGGACCCGGTCGGCGAACCGGGCGGCCAGCGCCACCCCGGAACGGATGTGTGTCCGCAGCCCTTCGGCGCCGTACCAGCGCAGCACGAACCACAGCTTCAGTGCCCGGAAACGGCGGCCCAGCGGCACCTGCCAGTCCCGGTAGTCGATCACGGCGCCGGACTCGGTGGCCGCGTTGCGCAGGAACTCCGGCAGCACGGTCAGCGCCTCGACCAGCTCGGCGCGGTCGGCCACCCAGAACGCGTCGCAGTCGAAGCCGGTGAGCAGCCACTTGTGCGGGTCGAAGCAGTACGAGTCGGCGTACTCCAGGCCGGCGTGCGACCAGCGCAGCTCGGGACAGACGGCGGCGGAGCCGGCGTACGCGGCGTCGACGTGCAGCCAGATGCCGTACTCGGCGCAGATGGCTCCGATCTCCGGCACCGGGTCGACGGCGGTGGTGGAGGTGGTGCCGATGGTGGCCACCACGATGGCGGGGACGTCGCCGGCTGCCAGGTCGGCCTCGATCGCGGCGCGCAGCGCGGCCGGCCGCAGGGCCTGGCTGTCCGGGTCCACCTCGATCGAGCGGACCCCGTCGGCGCCCAGCCCGGCGATCCGCGCGGCCTTCTCGATGGAGGAGTGCCCGTGGGCGGAGGTGTACGCCCGGTAGCGCCGGTCGATGCCGGTCGCGCGCCAGCGGCCTTGGCTGGCCCGGTGCAGCGCGGCCAGGGTGGCCACCAGGGTCGCCGAGGACGCCGAGTCCTGGATCACCCCGCCGCCGTTGCCGGTGGAGCGGAACCGGTGCGGCAGGTCCAGCAGTTGGGCCAGCCAGTCCATCAGGACCGTCTCCAGTTCCGTGCAGGCGGGGCTGGTGGCCCAGAGCATGCCCTGGACGCCGAGCCCGGAGCTGACCAGGTCGCCGAGCACGCTCGGCCCGGACGTGTTGGCCGGGAAGTATCCGAAGAAGCCCGGGTGCTGCCAGTGGGTCAGGCCCGGTACGACGATCGAGTCCAGGTCGGCGAGGACCGCTTCGACCGGTTCGCCGCCGACGGTGGGCGGCGCACCGGGCAGGGCTGCCGCGACGGTGCCGGGCGGGTCGGTCGGGGTGACCGGCCGTTGCTCCACGGTGGCCCAGTAGTCGGCGATCCAGTCGATGACGGCGTATCCGGCGCGGCGGAACTCGTCGGGGCTCATGTGGGGAGCGCTCATCCACACGAGTTGATCAGGCAACGCTCGTCGGGGCAAGACCTGAGGCAGGCAACGATCGTCGATGTTGCGTAGTGGAAAGCGCTTGCCCTACGATGCGGCTTGAGTCGGATCCGTGAGTTTCAGGGCGTTCACCCCCGATCAGATCGCCGTCCGTCGCCGTCGCGGCGGGGCCAGTCCACCGTGCTTCCCGGGCAGGGCCGGTGGACCACAGCGGTCACCACCGGATCTCCGGAGGCAGTTCATGCACCCGTCCAGACATCGGCTGATCCTGCTCGCCGCGTCGACGGCGGCAGCCGTCGTGGCCGGCACCGTCGGCGCGGTCGTCGCTTCGGCCGCCGCCGTCGGCTGCCGCGTCGACTACCAGGTCGCCAACCAGTGGCAGGGCGGCTTCGGCGCCAACGTCACCGTCACCAACCTCGGCGACCCGGTCACCGGCTGGGCGCTGACCTGGTCGTACGCCGGCGGCCAGCAGGTCACGCAGGCGTGGAGCGCGGCCGTCACCCAGTCCGGTGCGCAGGTCACCGCGCGCAACGTCGACTACAACGCCGCCATCGCGACCAACGGCACCGCCGCGTTCGGCTTCAACGCCTCGTGGAACGGCAGCAACCCGGCACCGGCCAGCTTCGCGCTCAACGGTGTCACCTGCACCGGCGCGCCGACCACGCCGCCGCCGACCACGCCGCCGCCGACCACGCCGCCGCCGACCACGCCGCCGCCCACCGGCAGCAGCGGCCTGCAGATGGAGAACCTCGACCGAGGGCTTGTCAGCGTCCGCTCCGGCAGCGGCAACCTGGTCTCCTGGCGACTGCTCGGCACCGAGACCTCCGGGGTGACGTTCAACCTCTACCGGGGTTCGACCAGGGTCAACACCACACCGATCACGGCAGCGACGTCCTATCTCGACAGTGGCGCGGCGGCCGGCTCGACGTACACCGTGCGGGCCGTGGTGGGTGGTGCCGAACAGGCCGCGTCGGCACCCGCCCTCCAGTTCGGCAACGGCTACCTGGACGTGCCGTTGCAGGTCCCGGCCGGCGGCAGCACGCCCAGCGGTGAGAGCTACACCTACAGCGCCAACGACGCCTCCGTCGGCGACCTCAACGGCGACGGCAGCTACGAGATCGTGCTCAAGTGGGACCCGTCGAACGCCAAGGACAACTCCCAGTCCGGCTACACCGGCAACGTCTACGTCGACGCGTACACCCTCACCGGCACCCGGTTGTGGCGCGTCGACCTGGGCCGCAACATCCGCGCCGGCGCCCACTACACCCAGTTCCAGGTGTACGACTACGACGGTGACGGCCGCGCCGAGGTGGCCATGAAGACCGCCGACGGCACCCGCTCCGGCACCGGCCAGGTCATCGGATCGTCGTCAGCGGACCACCGCAACTCCAGCGGTTACGTGCTCGCCGGGCCCGAGTACCTCACCATGTTCGACGGGCGCACCGGCGCGGTGCTCTCCACCGTCAACTACGATCCGCCGCGCGGCACCGTGTCGTCCTGGGGCGACTCGTACGGCAACCGGGTCGACCGGTTCCTCGCCGGCACCGCCTACCTCGACGGGCAGCGGCCCTCCCTGATCATGGCCCGGGGCTACTACACCCGCGCGGTGATCGCGGCCTGGGACTTCCGCGACGGCACGCTGCGCAAACGCTGGACGTTCGACTCGAACTCCTCCGGCAACGGCGCCGCCGCCGGTCAGGGCAACCACCAGCTCTCCGTCGCCGACGTCGACGCGACGGCCGCCAGGAGATCGTGTACGGCGCCGCCACCATCGACGACAACGGTCGGCTGCTCTACTCGACGGGCAACGGGCACGGCGACGCCCTGCACGTCTCCGACCTCGACCCGGGTCGCGCCGGCCTGGAGGTGTTCAAGGTCGACGAGGACGCCAGCAAGCCGAGCTCCTGGTTCGCCGACGCCCGTACCGGTCAGATTCTCTGGTCCACGCCGGCTTCGGGCGACAACGGCCGGGGTGTCTCGGCGGACATCTGGGCGGGCAGCCCGGGCGCCGAGTCGTGGTCGTCGGCGGTCGCCGGGCTGGCCAACACCCGGGGGCAGAACGTCGGTCGCAAGCCGTCGTCGGCCAACTTCCTCGCCTGGTGGGACGGCGACCCGGTGCGGGAGTTGCTCGACGCCACGAGGATCGACAAGTACGGCACCGGCGGTGAGACCCGGCTGCTCGACGGCAGTCAGGTGGCGTCCAACAACGGCACCAAGTCCACGCCGGCGCTCTCCGGCGACATCCTGGGTGACTGGCGTGAGGAGGTGATCTGGCGGACCACCGACAGCCGGGCGTTGCGCATCTACAGCACGCCCATCCCGACCAGCACCCGGATCCACACACTCATGCACGACCCGCAGTACCGGGTGGCGGTCGCCTGGCAGAACACCGCCTACAACCAGCCGCCGCATCCGGGGTTCTTCATCGGTGACGGGATGACCGTCCCGCCGCCCCCGAACATCTACCTACGGTGATCTGAGTCCAGGGTGGCAGGCACCGGGCCGCAGCCGCGGAATCCGCTCAGCTCCGGCCCGGTGCGCCACACCGCGGCATTCCCGACCCGTCCCGACCGGGAATGCCGTACCACCACCGGCACCTACGTTAGGCACCGTCCGGGTCGCGGGGGTGACGCTGACGTGAAGATCGTGTTTCACGCGCGCTGGCGCAGGCCGCCCGCCACCTGTTCGGCGATCAGCTCGTACGAGCGCACCCGGTCTTCGACGTCGTACACCAGCGTGGTCAACATCAGCTCGTCCGCGCCGGTGCGCTCCTGCAACTCGGTCAGCTGCCGACGCACCGTCTCCGGCGAGCCCATCGCCTGACCGTCGCGGCGCTGCAGGACGAACTCGCGCTCGATCTCGGTGTACGGGTACGCCGCCGCCTCGTCGGGCGTCGACAGCGGCTCCGGTCGGCCGGAGCGCAGCTTCAGAAACGACAGGGCGCTCGGCCCGGCCAGCCACTCGGCGCGCTCGTCGGTGTCCGCGCAGACCGCGTTGACCGCCACCATCGCGTACGGCTCGTCCAACCACTGCGACGGCCGGAAGTTCTGCCGGTACAGCGCCAGCGCCGGCAGCGTGTTCGCCGAGCTGAAGTGGTGCGCGAAGGAGAACGGCAGGCCGAGCAGACCGGCGAGTTGGGCGCTGAAACCGCTGGACCCGAGCAGCCACACGGCCGGCTGCTCACCCCGACCCGGGGTGGCGATGATCTGTCCCGGCTTGTCCCCGCTGAAGTAGTTCATCAGGTCGGCCAGCTCGCGGGGGAAGCCCTCCGCAGACAGGCCCTCCATGGTGCGGCGCAACGCCAGCGCCGTCACCTGGTCGGTGCCCGGCGCCCGACCGATGCCCAGGTCGATCCGGCCCGGGTGCAGCGCCTCCAGGGTGCCGAACTGCTCGGCCACCACCAGCGGCGCGTGGTTGGGCAGCATCACCCCGCCCGATCCGAGGCGGATCGTCGAGGTGTTCGCGGCCAGGTGCGCCAGCAGCACCGCGGGGGCGGAGCTGGCGATCGCCGGCATGTTGTGGTGCTCGGCCACCCAGAACCGGTGGTAGCCCAACTCCTCGGTGCGCCGGGCCAGCTCGGTCGTGGCACGCAACGCCGCGCCGGCGGTGGCGCCCTTCGCGACCGGGGCAAGATCAAGAACAGACAACGGTACGGTGATCACACGTTGTGCCAACTCCCCGGCCTGCCCGTTCATTCCTGCCGCTCAGCCCATCCCGCGCGCCTGCTCGAAGATCAGACTGGTCTGGGTGTGCTGCACCACCGGGTCGACCGCGAGATGGTCCAGCACGAAGTCACGCAGCGCGTCACCGGACGCCGCCCGCACGTGCAGCACGTAGTCCTCCGCGCCGGCCACGTGGAACACCGACACCACCCCCGGCAGCCGCACCGACCGGGCCCGGAACGCGTCCACCGCCGCCCGCTCGTGCGCGGTCAACCGCACCGACACCAACGCCTGCAACGGCAGACCCAGCGCGGCCGGATCCACCTCCGCGTGGAACCCGCGGATCGCGCCGCGCTCACGCAGCGCCCGTGTACGGGTCAGGCAGGTCGACGGCGCCACACCCACCCGCTCGGCCAGGGCGTTGTTCGGCAGCCGGCCGTCCGCCGCCAACTCGGACAGGATCGCGCGATCCACCTCGTCCAGGGCCGGATACGGCCGCACATCGTTCGGCTCAGGGGGCATTCCACCATCATCGCCCGAACACCTCGATGAAAACAGCCCCACCGGCAGAATGATCTGCCGAACCATTGCCCTCGAACCGGTGGATGTTCGACCCTACCCCCATGACGACGGTGGACACCCGAGCCGTACACGCCGGCCGCGACGACCTGCGCGCCCTCGGCGTGCACGTACCACCGATCGACCTCTCCACCACCAACCCGCTGCCATCGGTCGACGACGGCGGTGCCGCCTACGAACAACTCGCCACCGGCGGGCCCCTCCCCGCCGACGGCAGCGCCGTCTACCAACGGCTCTGGAACCCGACCGTCGCCCGCTTCGAAACGGCCCTCGCCGACCTGGAAGGCACCGACCAGGCCGTCGCCTTCGCCAGCGGCATGGCCGCCCTCACCGCCACCCTGCTCGCCGCCACGCGCGACGACGCCGACACGTCGTCGCCGTCCGACCCCTGTACGGCGGCACCGACCACGTCCTCGCCACCGGGCTGCTCGGCACCACCGTCACCTGGGCACACCCCGACCAGGTCACCGCGGCACTGCGACCCGACACCGCGCTGGTCATCGTCGAGACACCCGCCAACCCCACCCTCGACCTCGTCGACATCGCCGCCCTCGCCACCGCCGCCGGCCACATCCCCCTGCTCGTCGACAACACCGTCGCCACCCCCGTACTCCAGCAACCCGCCCGACACGGCGCCGCCCTCGTCCTGCACAGCGCCACCAAGAGCATCGGCGGACACGGCGACGTCCTCGCCGGCGCCGTCGCCTGCGACACCCACTGGGCCACCCGGCTACGCCAGGTCCGCGCCGTCACCGGCGCGATCCTGCACCCGCTCGGCGGCTACCTGCTGCACCGCGGCCTGCAAACCCTGCCGCTGCGGGTCCGCGCCCAGCAGGCCAGCGCCGAGAAACTCGCCGGCTGGCTCGCCGACCACCCCGCCGTACACCGGGTGCACCACCCCTCGGTGCACGACCCGGCAGCGCTGGTCGGCCGGCAGATGGCCGGCCCCGGCAGCCTGCTCGCCTTCGAGGTACGCGGCGGCGCACCCGCCGCGGCCGCCGTCGCCGGCGCCTGCCGGCTGATCACCCACGCGGTGTCCCTCGGCGGCGTGGACACCCTCATCCAGCACCCGGCGTCACTCACCCACCGGCCGGTCGACGGCGACGCGAAACCCGCCGCCAACCTGCTGCGCCTCTCGGTCGGCCTCGAAGACCCCGAGGACCTGCGCGTCGACCTCGCCCAGGCCCTCGACACGATCGCCTGACCGGCGCCGATCACCTCAACTCGCGGTTGCCCAACACCCGACGCGGCGAACCCTGCCGAGCCACCCGCAGCATCGCCCGACCGATTCCGTCGGTGGTGGTGACCTGGTTCGGCAGCAGCCGACGCAACACCGGGAACAGCGGCCGCGTGATCGCGTACCCCAACCGATACCACCGGGTCTTCGACACCGCCCCGTACGTCGGCTGGATGAAACCGGGCCGCGCCGCGTAACCGTTGGGCAGCAGGTCGAGGATCGCGTTCTCGGTACGACCCTTCACCCGCGCCCACATCACCCGGCCCCGCTCCGACGAATCGGTACCGACACCCGAAACGTAGACGAACGTGACCTGCGGGCTCACCTCCGCCAACAAGCGCGCCGCCGCAAGCGGGTAGTCGTAGCTGACCCGTGTGTACGCGGCCTCGTCCAGACCCAAGGAGGACACACCCAGGCAGTAGAAACACGCGTCCACACCGGTGAACTCGGCGCGCACCGCGTCCAACTCGCCCACGTCCGCGACCGTCAGCTCCCGCAGCTTCGGGTCCCGCCGACCGGTCGGCCTCCGGCCGACGGTCACCACCTCCCGCACGTCCTCGGCGAGCAGACACTCGCGCAACACGCCCTGACCGACCATGCCGGTCGCGCCGAAAATGACCACCCGCATCGGTTCCCACCCTGTCGTCGACCCGCCGCCGGCCAACCCGCCCGCGTCCCGGGCCAGGCTCCCACGCCCGGCACGACCCGAGTGGCGGCGGTCAGGACTTCGGGCCGACGTGCCGGTCCAGCGCGACGACAGCGTCGCGGCGCGCCACCGACAGGCAGTCGCGCCGGTTCATCCGCCAGGAGATGCCGAGCAGGTCGAGGCCCCACTGGCAGAGCCCCATGATGTCGCTCGACTCGTTGACGAACATGTAGCGCGGATAGACGTACGTCCTGCCGCGCACGGTCACCCGGTTGGCGAACCGGCGGCCGTCGGAGTGGAACAGGCCACGCAGGAAGTCGCCCGGGTGGCTCTCGATGATCGGGCGTTGCCAGTCGGTCAGGACGATCGGGCGGTGGTGCTTCCTGCCGGGCCCGTGCTGGGGGAGCAGGCACGGCCAGTGGGTGCCACTGCTCTCGACCGAGATGCAGCCATGCTTGGGGATCCTCTGGACGCGTGCCGCCAGCACGGCGCGCATGGCCGCCTCGCACGCGTCCAGGAGATTCGGATGGTCCGTCGTGCAAGCGATCCTAAGCACCGGCACCTTCGGTGAAACGGCCAGATGGCCGTCGCCCAGGTAGAGGCCGAGCAAGTAGGCGTAGGCGGCGGGGTCGGTCGGATTCTCGACATCCGGCAGGCAGCGGAAGCACCGTAGCTCCGTGCCGAGCCTCGCCCGTTCGGGTCGATCGACGCACCAGTGCCAAAGCGTGGTGTAGGGCAATGAGAGGGTGCGAGCTACTGCGTGGATGTTGTGTCCGCGAGCGCGGAGAGCGCGGGCCTGTGCCCGCATCTGCGGTGGGTGCACGCCCACATCATCGAACAGGTGTATGACAGAGTGCCGGGAGCGGGATTCGAACCCGCAAGCCCTTTCGGGCAGAAGTGTTTGAGACTTCCGTGTATGCCGTTCCACCATCCCGGCGGGTGGCGCTTACTGTACCCGACTACTCTCATGCGGGAGCATGGGTGGTGGCCGTGCAGTGATCGATGGTGGGAGTGGCTGGTGGCTGAGATGCCGACGGATGCCGAGCGCAGGCGCGTACTGATCGCCGAGGACGAGGCGCTGATCCGGCTGGACCTCGCCGAGATGCTTGTCGAAGAGGGCTACGAGGTGGTGGGTGAGGCCGGCGACGGCGAGACCGCCGTCCGCCTCGCCGAGGAGTTGAAGCCCGACCTGGTCATCCTCGACATCAAGATGCCGATCATGGACGGGCTGGCCGCCGCCGAGCGGATCGCCGCCGCGCGGATCGCCCCGGTGATCATCCTGACCGCGTTCAGCCAGCGTGATCTGGTGGAGCGGGCGCGGGCCGCCGGCGCGATGGCGTACCTGGTGAAGCCGTTCCAGAAGAGCGACCTGGTCCCGGCCGTGGAGATCGCGCTGTCGCGGTACTCGGAGGTCGCGGCCCTGGAGGCGGAGGTCGCCAGCCTGACCGACCGCCTGGAGATCCGCAAGACGGTGGAGCGCGCCAAGGGCGCGCTGATGACGACGTACGGGATGACCGAGCCGCAGGCGTTCAAGTGGATCCAGCGCACGGCGATGGACCACCGGATGACCATGAAGGAGGTCGCCGAGCGGATCCTCGCGGAGACCGCCGGCGGTGAGGTGGCGCAGCAGCCGACCATCTGATCCGCCGCGGCGCGGGCCGCGTCGGGATGGTCGGATCGATAGCATCACATGCGTGTCGGTCCGGCGTGTGATCGCGGTGTTCGGGGTCGTGGTCGCCCTGCTCGCTGGCTGTCGGGCCGGCCGGGACGAAAGTCCTCCGGAGCCGGTCCGGCCGCGGTGGGAGGCGTCGCATCTGCCGGTGCCGCCGGGTTCCGCCGGTCGGCTCGTGGTGCGTGACGCGACGGCCTGCGCGGGTCGGTGGTACGTGGTCGGCGCGGTGGGTGGGCCGGATGGCGCGACCCGTCCGGCCGCGTGGGGCAGCGCGGACGGCCGCACCTGGGCATCGCTGCCGCTGCGTCCGATCAGTTACTACGGCGAGCGGGCGATCCTGTACGCCGTCGGTTGTCATGAGGGGCGGGTCGCGGTCGTCGGGGCGCGGGCGGGTGGCGCGCACGGCAATCCGCGGGTTCGGACGTGGCGGCAGGACGCGGACGGCGGTCTGACCGAGGTGCCGGCCGAGTTCGAGGTGTACGGCGGGCCGGAGGCGGTCAGCGCGAGTCGTATCGCGGGTGGCGCCCGTGGTTGGTTGATCGCGGGAGCCCGCACGGGTGGCGCCGCGGTGTGGCGTTCCCCGGACGCGGCCGACTTCCAGCTGGTCGACGGTGCTGTGGGGCTGGCCAGCGATGCGGGTTTGACGACGCTCGCCACGGACGCGTTGGCGATGCCAGATGGCTGGTTGGTCGGTGGTGGGGGACGGCCGGCGGATCGGGCCGATCGTGATCCGTTTGTCTGGTTCTCCGCTGACGGCCGGTCGTGGACGCGGTTGGCGCTGCCGGCGACGGGCGAGGACGAGATCGTGCAGCGTCTCGTGCGGGTCGGTTCGAGCGTGTACGCCGTGGGGGTGCGGGGGAGCGGGTTCCAGGCGTGGGTCGCCGAGCCGGCGGGTGCGGCGACGAGTGCCGGGACGTGGCGGGCGGTGGGCCGTTTCGGGGCGACGGGCACGGGTGCGGTGGCCGGTGTGGAGGCGGCGGCCGGTGGTGGTGCCGGGGTGTTGGCGATGACGGTAGCGGCCGGTGGCCATCGGCTGTGGCGGTCCGCCGCGGGTGGCTCGTCGTGGGTGCCGGTGGCGCTGCCGGTGGATGTTTTCGCTGGTGGGGACACGTCGGCGGCGGTCGCGGTGTGGGACGGTCGGATGGTGGTCACCGTCGATGACGGGGTGGCGGCGCGGGTGTGGTTCGCGCCCTCTGCGGCCGTCTGACCGGTTGTCGACACCGTCGATGTGACATCTAAACGCGAAGTTCCCCGCGTCTGGTAACGGTTGAGTCAATGCCGCCTACGACACCTTACGGTGAGTAGTGCTTCTGGGATAACGTCCCGCCCCAGACCGGGTGAACGGTCCGGTCCGTTGTCGCCTCCGGCGTTCTGCCAGGCGGCATCGGGCTTCTGGACGGAGGAGGGTTCCAGCCTTGAGGCAAAACTTCGTGCGCGTCCTCGGCAGCGTCGCCATCGCGGCGCTCGTTGTCGGCGGCGCCAGCGCATGTAAGAAGGACGAGGGCACGTCGGGTGGTTCCGCCAACAAGGCGTGCGACCTCAAGATCGGTTTCTTCGGGGCGCTCTCCGGCGCCGACGCCGGCCTGGTGACCCCGATGAAGCAGGGCGCCGATCTCGCCGTGGAGAAGTACAACGCGGAGAACGCGGACTGCAAGGTCACCGTTCAGGCGTTCGACTCGCAGGGCAAGGCCGACCTGGCCGGTGGTCTGGCGACCAGCGCGGTGGCCGACTCGAAGATCGTGGCGATGATCGGTCCGGCGTTCTCCGGTGAGAGCGAGGTCGCGCTGCCGCTCTTCGACACCGCGGGTCTGTCGAGCATCACCCCGTCGGCCACGCGGCCGAGCCTGTCGTCGAAGGGCTGGAAGGTCTTCCACCGGGGTGTGGGTAACGACTTCTCCCAGGGCCCGGCGATCGCCAGCTACATCAAGAACGTGCTGAAGGCGCAGAAGGCGTTCGTCATCGACGACCAGTCGGCGTACGGCGCGGGTCTGGCCGACGAGGCCAAGAAGGGCCTCGGTTCGCTGGTCATCGGCACCGACAAGGTCGTCGACAACGCGCAGGAGTTCGGTGCGCAGATCTCCAAGGTGAAGACCAGCGGCGCGACGGTGCTGTTCTACGCGGGTTACACCGAGGAGGCGGCGCCGTTCCTGAAGCAGCTGCGGGCCGCGGGCTGGACCGGCACGTTCATCGGTGGTGACGGCATCAACGACGCCAACATGCTGTCGGTTGCTGGTCAGAAGGACGTCGAGGGCACCATCGCCACCTGCCCGTGTGGCCCCGCCACCGCGGCCAAGGGCACCTTCGTGACCGACTTCAAGGCCAAGTACAGCGTGGACCCGGGCGTGTACGCGGACGTGTCGTTCGACCTGGCCAACATCTACCTGGAGGCGATCAAGGCTGGCAAGACCACCCGCGCCGACATCCAGGCATTCCTCTCCTCCTACAACAAGGCTGGCTCCGCCTCGGGCGTGACCTACAAGTGGGAGGCCAACGGCGAGCTGGACCCGGCGCAGGTCAAGGTGTGGGCCTTCAAGGCGACCGCCGGTGCGTGGGCTCCGGACGTGGAGGTCCCGAAGGCCTGATCCCTTTGGGGTCACAGGTTTGAGGGCGTGACGAACAGAGTTGTTTCGATGCGGTCGGGGTGCGCAACCCCGGCCGCATCGGCTCAACGCAACACCCTTCGGAGCATCGGTGGACTTTGCAGAACTCGTCCGGGGCTTCCCGGAACTGACCACAACCGGGTTGGTGCAGGGTGCGATCTACGCGCTCATCGCCCTCGGCTACACCCTCGTTTACGGCGTACTTCGCCTCATCAACTTCGCGCACTCCGAGGTCTTCATGATCGGCACGTTCGGTGCCATCTGGACCTGGGCGGCCTTCGGGCTCGATAGCAACAGCGGCGCCCCGTCGGTGGGTCGCTCCCTGCTTCTGATCGCACTGGCGATCGTGGCCGCCGCGCTGCTGTCCGGCAGTGTCGCGCTCCTGATCGAGGTTACCGCCTACCGTCCGCTACGGCGGCGCAACGCGCCGCCACTGGCCTTCCTGATCACGGCCATCGGCGCGTCGTACGCCCTGATGGAGCTGATGGGGACGCTGACCCAGCGTCGTCAGGTCGGCTCGCCGGCTCTGCTGCCCGCTGACACGTTGTTCAGCATCGGTGGCTGGAGCGTGACGCCCGTGCAGATGCTGACGCTGAGCGTGGCCATCCTCATGATGGTCGGGCTGGACTGGTTCGTTAACCGCACCCGCTTCGGCAAGGGCATCCGCGCGGTCGCGCAGGACGCCAACACCGCCGCTCTGATGGGTGTCAACAAAAGCCGCGTGATCGCGCTGGTCTTCGTGCTGGGTGGCCTGATGGCCGGTGTGGCCGCTGTCTTCAGTGACATGAAGAGCGGTAACACCCGGTACAACATCGGCTTCCTGCTCGGGCTCAAGGCGTTCTCCGCCGCGGTGCTGGGCGGTATCGGCAACCTGCGGGGCGCGGCGATCGGCGGCGTTCTGCTCGGTCTGGTCGAGAACTACGGGTCGGCGCTGTTCGGCTCGCAGTGGCGGGATCTCATCGCGTTCGTCGTGCTGATCGTCCTGCTGATGTTCCGGCCGACCGGTCTGCTGGGCGAGTCGTTGGGGAGGGCGCGGGCATGACCGCTGTGCGAGAGCGCTGGCACTCCGCTTCGAGTGCCATCGGTCGGCGGGTCGACGGGCTGCCGAAGTCCGCCCGGATCACCGGGTTGCTGGCCTTCATCGCCTTCCTCTACATCCTGCCGAACAAGTGGTTCTACGAGTACCTGAACATTCCGGGTGTGTGGATTCCGCTGTACACCACGCGCAACGACATGGCGGCGGTGCTGTTCTACTGCGCGTGGATCGTGCTGCTGTCGCTCGGTCTCAACGTGGTGGTGGGGTACGCGGGTCTGCTGGACCTGGGCTTCTTCGGCTTCTTCGCGGTCGGCGCGTACACCGTGGCGTTGTTGACGTCGCCGGAGAGCAAGCTCATCACCGAGTACAACTGGCTGGAGAGTCCGTGGCCGTGGTTGGTCACGGTGCCGATCGCGATCGCCCTGGCGTTGCTGTCCGGTGTGCTGCTGGGCGCTCCGACTCTGCGGCTGCGCGGTGACTACCTGGCGATCGTGACGCTCGGCTTCGCCGAGATGATCCGGATCATCGCGAAGAACCAGGACTGGATCCTCAACGGTGACCGGGGCATCCCGCAGGTGGGGCACCCGCCGGGCAACTACCCGGACGGGACGGCCATCTTCCAGTTCGAGTTCAAGCCGTACTACTGGCTGCTGCTCACCGTGATCATCGGTGCCGTCTTCCTGATCCGTAACCTGGCCAACAGCCGGGTGGGTCGGGCCTGGGTGGCGATCCGTGAGGACGAGGACGCGGCGGAGCTGATGGGCGTGCCGACGTTCCGGTTCAAGCTGTGGGCGTTCGCGATCGGCGCTGCCGTCGGTGGTCTGTCCGGCACGTTGTGGGCCGGTCAGGCCAACTTCGTGAACTCCTCGACGTTCTCGTTGGAGAATTCGATCCTGGTGTTGGCGGCGGTGCTGCTCGGTGGTGCGGGCAGCATCGGCGGCGCGATCCTCGGTGGCTTCCTGGTCATCTACATTCCGGAGTGGCTGCGGTCGGTGGGTGACGTGTTCGGTCTGCCGGAGACGGCCACCGTCTTCGGTAACGACTTCGACGTGAGCCCGACGTCGTTGCGCTACTTCATCTTCGGGATTCTGCTGATCATCGTGATGATCTTCCGACCGCAGGGTCTCTGGCCGAACCGGCGGCGGGCCGCCGAGCTCAAGGACCGGCAGAAGGAGGTGGCTGTCGTTGAGTGAGCCACGGATGGGCAGCGAGCGCGACGCCACCAGCGAGCGCGACATGGCGATCGACGCGCGGACGACGGTGGGTAGCCCCCCGGAGACGTCGTCGACGCCGGACGAGGCCGTCGGCGAGCCGGCCCCGGCGACCGACGGTCGTAAGCCGCTGTTGGAGGTCGACCACGTCACGCTGCGGTTCGGCGGCGTGGTGGCCCTCAACGACGTCAACTTCACCCTCTACGAGGGGGAGATCCTCGGGCTGATCGGCCCGAACGGCGCGGGCAAGACCACCTGCTTCAACGCGATGACGGGCGTGTACACCCCGACGACCGGGCAGATCCGGTTCCGGGGCGAGAAGGTCAGCGGCCGGAAGCGGTTCCAGATCACCAAGCTGGGCATCGCGCGTACGTTCCAGAACATCCGGCTCTTCCCGGAGATGACGGCGCTGGAGAACGTGCAGGTCGGTGCGGACGCCAACCACAAGACCAGTGTGCCGAGCGCCCTGCTGCGGTTGCCGCGGCACTGGCGCGAGGAGCGGCAGGGCAGGGAGAAGGCCCGCGAGCTGCTGGACTTCGTCGGCATCGAGGGTCGCGCCGGCGACCTGGCGCGCAACCTGTCGTACGGCGACCAGCGTCGGCTGGAGATCGCCCGTGCGTTGGCCACCGATCCCACCCTGCTCTGCCTCGACGAGCCGGCGGCCGGCTTCAACCCGGCCGAGAAGGTGGCCCTGCTCCAGCTGATCCGCAAGATCCGCGACTCCGGGGTGACCGTCCTGCTGATCGAGCACGACATGCGACTGGTCATGGGCGTGGTGGACCGGCTGGTGGTGCTGGAGTTCGGGCAGAAGATCGCCGAGGGATCGCCGGCCGACGTGCGCGACGACCCCAAGGTGATCGCTGCCTACCTGGGAGGTGTCGAGGATGCTGCTTGAGATCGACAACCTGAAGCTGCTCTACGGCCGTATCGAGGCGTTGCACGGCATCAGCCTGCACGTCGATCAGGGCGAGATCGTGGCGCTGATCGGCGCGAACGGCGCCGGCAAGACCACGACCATGAAGGCGATCTCGGGGCTGCACGCCATCTCCGGGGGCAGCATCCGGTTCGACGGCGCCGACGTCAGCCGGCTGCGCGCCGACCTGCGGGTGATCCGGGGGATCGGGCAGTCGCCCGAGGGCCGTGGTGTCTTCCCCGGCATGACCGTGCTGGAGAACCTGGAGATGGGGGCCTACACCCGCAAGGACAAGGCCGACATCGCCAAGGACCTGGCGATGGTGTTCGACCTGTTCCCGCGGCTGGCCGAGCGGCGTAAGCAGGCCGGTGGCACGCTCTCCGGCGGTGAGCAGCAGATGCTGGCGGTGGGCCGGGCGCTGATGACCCGTCCGAAGCTGCTGCTGCTGGACGAGCCGTCGATGGGGCTGGCGCCCAAGTTGATCCAGCAGATCTTCGAGATCATCACCCGGATCAACGAGCAGGGCACCACGATCCTGCTGGTCGAGCAGAACGCTCAGCAGGCGCTCTCCCGGGCGCACCGGGGGTACGTGTTGGAGACCGGTCGGATCGTCAAGGAGGGCACCGGTCAGGAGCTCCTGCACGACCCGGCGGTCAAGGAGGCGTACCTCGGCGTGGCCTGAGCTACCCGTGCGGCGGCCGGTCACCCCTCGCGGGGTGGCCGGCCGCGGCCGTTGTGGCCGGGCTGTCCGTTTTGGCGTCGGCTCGCGCGGTGCCGCCGGCCAGGGATGTCGGTGCGACGGACTAGAGTCGCTGCCGTGACAGCTACGACGCCGCGCCTGCTTCTCGTCGACGGACATTCCCTGGCATACCGGGCTTTCTTCGCCCTGCCGGTGGAAAACTTCTCCACCACGACGGGTCAGCCGACCAACGCGGTGTACGGCTTCACCTCGATGCTGATCAACGTGCTGCGCGACGAGCAGCCCACCCACATCGTCGTCGCCTTCGACGTCTCCCGCCGCTCCTTCCGCACCGAGAAGTACGCGGAGTACAAGGCCGGCCGCAGCGAGACCCCGACCGACTTCAAGGGGCAGGTCAGCCTCGTCAAGGAGGTCCTGGCCGCGCTGCAGATCCCGGTGGTCGAGATGGAGGGCTACGAGGCCGACGACGTCATCGCCACGCTCGCCTGCCAGGCCCGTGACCAGGGCATGACGGTGCTGATCAGCACCGGCGACCGGGACGCGTTCCAGCTGGTCGGCGACCAGGTCACCGTGCTCTACCCGCGCAAGGGCGTCTCCGACCTGGCCCGGATGGACCCGGCGGCGATCGAGGCGAAGTACGGCGTCGGGCCGCAGCAGTACCGCGACCTGGCCGCGCTGGTCGGTGAGACCAGCGACAACCTGCCCGGCATTCCGGGCGTCGGCCCGAAGACCGCCGCCAAGTGGATCACCACCTACGGCGGGGTGGAGGGTGTGATCGCCCGCGCCGACGAGATCAAGGGCAAGGCCGGCGACAGCCTGCGTGAACGTCTCGCCGATGTGATCCGCAACTACGAGATCAACCGTCTGGTGTCCGACCTGGAGCTGCCGCTGCGCCCGGAGGACACCCGGTGGACCGGCTGGGACCGGGAGGCGGTGCACCAGGTCTTCGACACCCTGGAGTTCCGCATCCTGCGCGACCGGCTCTACCAGTACCTGGAGGCCGTCGAGCCGGAGGCCGAGTCCGGTTTCGACCTCACCGGTGAGGTGCTCACCGAGCCGGGCGCGTTGGCCGGCTGGCTGGCCACGCACGCTCCGGTCGGCACCCCGGTCGGTCTGGCCGTCAAGCTCGACACCGGCCCCAACCGCCGGCACACCGCCTCGATCACCGGCCTGGCGCTGGCCACCGCCGGCGGCGCGGCGGCGTGGGTCGACCCGGCGGGGCTCGACGCGACCGACGAGGGCGCCCTGGCTGGCTGGCTGGCCGACGCGCAGCGACCCAAGGTGCTGCACGACAGCAAGCCCGCCGTGCTGGCCTGCGCCGCGCACGGCTGGGAGTTGGCCGGCATCCAGCGCGACACCCAGATCGCCGCGTACCTGGCCCGTCCCGACCAGCGGTCCTACGACCTGACCGACCTCGCGCTGCGCTACCTGCACCGGGAGCTGCGCGTCGACGTCCCGGAGTCCGGTCAGCTGACCCTCGACGGGCTGGGCGACGAGGGTGTTGTCGAACAGAACCTGATGCTCCAGGCCCGCGCCACCCTTGATCTGGCCGACGCGATCGACGCCGAGCTGTCCCGTGACGGCGAGCAGTCCGCCCGGCTGATGGCGGGGGTGGAGCTGCCGTTGATGCGGGTGCTGGCCGGCATGGAGCGCACCGGCATCGCCGCCGACACGCACTATCTCTCCGAACTGGAGGCGCACTTCGCCGCCGAGGTGAAGGCCGCCGCGCAGGGCGCGTACGAGGCGGTGGGTCGGGAGTTCAACCTGGGCTCGCCCAAGCAGTTGCAGGAGATCCTCTTCACCGAGTTGGGCCTCCCGAAGACCAAGAAGATCAAGACGGGCTACACCACCGACGCGGACGCCCTGCAGTGGCTCTACGCGCAGCAGCCGCACCCGGTGCTGGCCCACCTACTGCGCCACCGCGACGTCGCCAAGCTCAAGTCGACCGTGGACGGTCTGCTCAAGTCGGTCTCCGACGACGGCCGCATCCACACCACGTTCAACCAGACGGTGGCCGCCACCGGGCGGCTCTCCTCCACCGAGCCCAACCTGCAGAACATCCCGATCCGCACCGAGGAGGGCCGGCGGATCCGCCGCGCGTTCGTGGTCGGCGAGGGCTACGAGTGCCTGCTCACCGCCGACTACAGCCAGATCGAGATGCGCATCATGGCGCACCTCTCCTCGGACGACGCGCTGATCGACGCGTTCAACTCCGGAGCCGACTTCCACGCCGCCACCGCGTCGTCGGTGTTCGGGGTGCCGGTCGACGAGGTCACCCCCGACCAACGTCGCAAGATCAAGGCGATGAACTACGGCCTGGCGTACGGGCTGAGCGCGTTCGGCCTCTCCCAGCAGCTCGGCATCAACACCGAAGAGGCGCGCGGGCTGATGGAGAACTACTTCGCCGGCTTCGGCGGCGTCCGCGACTACCTGCACCAGGTGGTCGCCCGGGCCCGCCAGGACGGCTACACCTCGACCATCCTGGGTCGCCGCCGCTACCTGCCCGACCTGGGCAGCGACAACCGGCAGCGCCGTGACATCGCCGAGCGGATGGCCCTCAACGCCCCGATCCAGGGCTCGGCGGCGGACATCATCAAGGTCGCGATGTTGCACGTCGACACCGCGCTGGGCGAGGCCGGGCTGCGCTCGCGGATGCTGCTCCAGGTGCACGACGAGCTGGTCTTCGAGGTCGCTCCCGGTGAGCGCGAGGCGTTGGAGGCGCTGGTCCGGCACGAGATGGGCGCGGCGTACCCGCTGTCGGTGCCACTGGAGGTGTCGGTGGGCGAGGGCCGGGACTGGAACAGCGCTGATCACTGATTTTGCTGGTTGCGTTGGGGGATCCGGGGCAACCCGACCCGCTCCGGGCGGTCAGGCTTGATCCCTGCGCGGGTCGGGCTGCCCCGGAATCCCGACGTGTTCACTCCGGTCGCGGTGCTGCCGGCCGTCTTCCTGTGGGTCTGATCTTGCGTTGCGGTTACTTCAGGGGGTCGTGGCCCCAGTTCATGAGGGACCAGCGCCACTTCGTGTCGCGTACGTCGCCGGAGGGGCGTTGGGCCATGTGCCGGCGGACGTAGCCGACCACCTTGCGCATGTGCTTGTAATCGCCCTCGGACAGGTCGGCGCGCTTGCGACGCAACAGGTCGATGATCCTTCGACCGGATTCGTGTCCGACGGACTCGCCGCCGCCGGAGCGGCCGCCCTTGTGCCAGCCGACCTGCTTCGACTCGTCGGTTTCCAGCCAGGAGGACAACTCGCGGGGCTTCATGTTCACCGCCTCGGTGAACTCCCGGTAGGTGTCCTGGCCGTCGTCACCTCTACTCATGACGCAGCGCCTCCGGGCGGTGGGCCACGTCGCGGCCCGTTCCGTCGCTGCGCACCCGGTACTGCGGGTCGTCGGAGGCCGCGTTCACGGCCCGCCCGCGGATCCGCGTCCGCTCGGTGATCTCCTCCTGCACCACGCCGTACGCGCGGCTTCCGTGGGCCGACCAGGAGACGTGGTCGCCCTTGTGGAACCTCTGTTCGGCCATGCCCTCGGCTACCCGACCACGTCGGGGTGAAACGACTAGGGGGTGATCTCGGCGACCGGCAGTTTGATGTCGAACGGCTCGGCCACCTCGATCACGTCGGCGCCGTCGGCGACCAGCTCGTACTGCCGCTCACCGCCCGGACCGACCCGGTCGCCGATCCGGTACGCGTAGACGTGCACCGGGTCCTGCTCGATCCGCCAGTAGAAGGGGATGCCGGCGGCGGCGTACTCCCCGGGCTTCGCGAACCGGTCGATCCGTCGCGTGCCGGGCGAGAGGATCTCCACGGCGAGCACGACATCCGCCGGGCGTAGCGAGGACCGGTCGGACGGCACGTCGGCGCGGCACAGGAGGACATCCGGCTGCCGGCTGGTGTTAGGGCTGAGCCCGACTCCGACCGCCTGGGAGACACGCAGGTGAGCCGGAGTGTGCGAGTGAAACCACAGACGTAACAGGAACGAGATGTCCTGATGGCCCAGGGTGGGGGAGGGTGTCACCTGGATAACTCCGTCGACGAGTTCGACGCGGGGGGCGTCGTCCGGCAGGGCGAGCAGGTCCTCCAGCGTGTAGTCGGCACGCTGCTGCCGCATCGGGTCCGGACACCAGGGGCCAGGTGATGTCGGGATGGGCTCGGCGCTCATGGGACCGAGCCTACCGGCGATCGATGGGACGCAGGTCGGACCGTGGGTGCGACGCGCTCACTCGAACGGCTTTTCGGTGACGAAGATGGCGGTGCCGGGGAACAGCCGTCCGCGCAGCGGGCTCCACTGCCCCCAGATCCCCTCGTGTCCCTCCGGCCACTCCGGCTCCACGAGGTCCACCAGCCGGAACCCGGCGCCGACCAGCTCGCGGATCCGGTCGCCCAGGGTGCGGTGCTGCTCGACGTAGGTGGCCACGCCGGTGTCGTCCTGCTCGACGTAGGGGGAGCGGTCGAAGTACGAGTGCACGGCCGTCAGGCCGCCCTCGCCGGGGTCGTCGAGAAAGATCCACCGCATCGGGTGGGTCACCGAGAACACCCACCGGCCGCCCGGGCGCAGCACCCGGTGCACCTCGGCGTGCAGCACCGCCGAGTCGTCCACGAACGGGATCGCGCCGAACGCGGTGCAGGCGAGGTCGAACGACCGGTCGGCGAACGGCAGGGCGAGCGCGTCGGCCTGCACCAGCGGTACGCGTACCCCGGTGCGGTCGGCGGCCTCGGCGGCGTGCCGCAACATGCCGCCGGACAGGTCGAACGCGACCGGCCGGGCGCCCTGGGTGGCGAGCCAGCGGGCGGCGGCCGCGGCGCCGCAGCCCACCTCCAGCACCCGCCGCCCCGACACGTCGCCGAGCAGCCGGGCGTCGGCCTCCCGCAGGCCCTCCGGGCACCAGACGAAGTCCACGTCGCCGAGGAACGCGCCGTGTTCGGCCTGGTAGTCGTCGGCGTCGGTGTCCCACCAGCCGCGGTTGGCGCGCCGGGCCTCGGCGTCACCCACCCGGCGCCGGGTCACCCGGCTGTCGTCATCCACCCGCCCACGCTAGGCCCCGCCCACCCCGGATGGGGACGGCGGCGCGTCGACGATCCGCGCGACTTCGGGAGCTGGTGCGGCCGGGACCACTGTGACGCACGAGACAGCAGTGCCGGTTTCCGGGCGATTGTTCGGCTTTCGCAGGTCGTCGCACCCAGAGAAGCCGGGAGGGCTTGCACGCTGTGGTAATGCGCACGGTAGGCTAGACGATGCGCTCGCGGATCGCGTTGCCTCGGCAGGGAGCAGGTGCGCGGTCGACGGAGCCACATCATGATCTCACTTGGCGATCGTTCGGTGTGCCCGGCGACGGATCCGCTGGCGCGAACAGGTCACTGCGACACCAGCCTGCTGTGACAACCCACCGACCGGAGCAACCGCCCACATGACGAGCAGCATCGAGGCCCCCTCGAGCGCCACCCGGGTCACCCACGACGATCTCGGTTCCGAGGAGGCTTTCCTCGCCGCGATCGACGAGACCATCAAGTACTTCAACGACGGCGACATTGTCGAAGGCACCGTCGTCAAGGTCGATCGGGACGAGGTCCTGCTCGACATCGGCTACAAGACCGAGGGTGTCATTCCCTCTCGGGAGTTGTCGATCAAGCACGACGTGGACCCCGCCGAAGTTGTGACGGTTGGCGACCACATCGAGGCCCTGGTCCTCCAGAAGGAGGACAAGGAGGGTCGTCTGATCCTCTCCAAGAAGCGGGCGCAGTACGAGCGGGCCTGGGGCACGATCGAGAAGATCAAGGACGAGGACGGCGTCGTCCGCGGCTCGGTCATCGAGGTGGTCAAGGGTGGCCTCATCCTCGACATCGGGCTGCGGGGCTTCCTGCCCGCGTCCCTGGTCGAGATGCGGCGCGTGCGCGACCTGCAGCCGTACGTCGGGCGGGAGCTCGAGGCCAAGATCATCGAGCTGGACAAGAACCGCAACAACGTGGTCCTGTCCCGCCGGGCCTGGCTGGAGCAGACGCAGTCCGAGGTGCGCACCGAGTTCCTCAACAAGCTGCAGAAGGGCCAGGTCCGCAAGGGCGTCGTGTCCTCGATCGTCAACTTCGGCGCGTTCGTGGACCTCGGCGGCGTCGACGGTCTGGTGCACGTCTCCGAGCTGTCCTGGAAGCACATCGACCACCCGTCCGAGGTCGTCGAGGTGGGCCAGGAGGTCGAGGTCGAGGTCCTGGACGTCGACCTGGACCGCGAGCGGGTCTCGCTGTCGCTGAAGGCGACGCAGGAGGACCCGTGGCGGCAGTTCGCCCGCACCCACGCGATCCAGCAGATCGTGCCGGGTAAGGTCACCAAGCTGGTGCCGTTCGGCGCGTTCGTCCGGGTGGACGACGGCATCGAGGGCCTGGTCCACATCTCCGAGCTGGCCGAGCGCCACGTGGAGATCCCGGAGCAGGTCGTCCAGGTCGGCTCCGAGGTCATGGTCAAGGTCATCGACATCGACCTGGAGCGTCGCCGGATCTCGCTGTCGCTCAAGCAGGCCAACGAGGGCTTCGTCGAGGGCGAGGAGCACTTCGACCCGACCCTCTACGGCATGGCCGCGACGTACGACGCCGAGGGCAACTACATCTACCCGGAGGGCTTCGACCCGGAGACGGGCGAGTGGCTCGAGGGGTACGACAAGCAGCGCGAGACCTGGGAGAACCAGTACGCCGAGGCTCGTCAGCGTTGGGAGGCCCACACCAAGCAGGTGCAGACCTCTCGGGCCGCCGACGCCGAGGCCGCTGCCAACCCGACTCCGGCCGTCCCGGCCGCCGCTGGGGGCGGC
This sequence comes from Micromonospora parastrephiae, assembly GCF_016802865.1. GTDB lineage: Bacteria > Actinomycetota > Actinomycetes > Mycobacteriales > Micromonosporaceae > Micromonospora > Micromonospora parastrephiae. The sequence continues at coordinate 22,553 of NZ_JAEVHM010000083.1, forward strand.
ACCACCTCCTCGTCCAGCCCGGCCCCGAGCCGGCAGGCCGAGGAGCCGGCCGGCACGCTGGCCACCGACGAGGCGCTCGCCGCTCTGCGGGAGAAGCTCGCCGGCGGTAAGTGACCCGCTGAACGACGACGGGCCCCGTCCCCGCGATCTTCGGATCCGCCGGGGGCGGGGCCTTCGCCGTACCCGCCGGTCGCGCCGCCACGCGCGCCCGGCGCATGGGCGCGCCCGATCCGGGATCCGGTGGCCTCCGGGGCGTCGTGCTGCCGCTTCTTCCTGGATCGAGCGTGATCATCGACGCTCCCCGCCGCCGCGAGCCGGGTTTGGCGGCGGGGCTGATGATCCGGTTGACTGGTCCGGTGCTGAGGGTGGGATTGACCGGTGGGATCGGGTCGGGCAAGAGTGCGGTGGCCGCGCGGCTCGTCGAGCGGGGCGCGGTGCTCATCGACGCCGACCAGATCGCCCGGGAGGTCGTCGCGCCCGGCAGCGCGGGCCTGGCCGAGATCGTCGCCGCCTTCTCCGACCGGGTGCTGAACGCCGACGGCGCGTTGGACCGGGCCGCGCTGGGCGCGGTGGTGTTCGCCGACGAGGCCGCCCGCCGCCGGCTGGAGGCCATCACCCACCCTCGGGTCCGGGCCCGTACCGCCGAGCTGACGGCCGCGGCGGCACCCGACGCCATCGTCGTCAACGACGTGCCGCTGCTCGTCGAGGTCGGCCTCGCGCCCACGTACCACCTGGTGATCGTGGTGCAGACGGCCGTGCCGACCCGACTGGAACGGTTGGCGCGCACCCGGGGGATGGACCACGCGGAGGCCGAGCGGCGGATCGCCGCGCAGGCCGACGACGCCCGCCGTCGTGCGGTGGCGGACGTGGTGCTGACCAACGACGGGACCCTGACGGCGCTGCACGCCGCCGTCGACGCGCTCTGGGAGCAGCGCCTGCTGCCCTACGCGCGTAACCTGCGGGCGCGGCGGGTGGTCCCGCCGACCCGGATCGACGTGGCCGAGGCCGACCCGACGTGGCCCGAGCAGTACGCCCGGCTTGCCGCCCGCATCCGGCACGCGCTCGCCCCGGCCGGATACCGGATCGACCACATCGGCGCGACCGCCGTGCCCGGCCTCGCCGCCAAGGACGTCATCGACGTGCAGGTGGCTCTGCCCAACCTCGCCGACGCCGACGGGACGCTCACCGACCGACTGGCGAACGCCGGGTTTCCCCGGGTGCCGGGGCAGTGGTGGGACGATCCGCGTCCGGCCGGCAGTGGCCGCTGGGAGAAGCGGCTGCACGGCAGCGCGGACCCGGCCCGCCCGGTGCGCCTGCATCTGCGGACGGCCGACTCGCCGGGGTGGCGGTACGCGTTGCTGATGCGCGACCACCTGCGGGCGACCCGGATCAGCGGTCCGCGTACCTGCTGCTCAAGCGGGAGTTGGTCGACGCGGCACCGGGCGCCAGCGGGTCCGGGACGGCGCGTGACCCGTGGTTCGACGAGGAGTACCTGCGCGCCGAGCAGTGGGCCGCGCAGACCGGCTGGACGCCCTGAGGGCCACGGCTCGTCGGGGCGGTCAGCGGG
>NZ_JAEVHM010000084.1 GCF_016802865.1 Micromonospora parastrephiae
CCGGAGGCCGGCCGCTGCGGGGCGGACGGTGGCGGTCTGCCCGGCGCCGCCGGAGCGCCCTGCGCCGGACGGCCCACACCGAGCGCGGGTGCCTGCTGCTGGGCCTGCTCGACCGCGACCGCGCCCGGGCTGGCCTCACCGTCGATGGTGGGGGCCGAGTATTGCAGGCCCTGCCGCTGCGGCGCGCGGTTGAGACCCTTGGCGCGGATCTCCACCGGCTTGTCGAGAAGCGTGACCTCTTCCGACTCCGCCGGCTCCGGCTCGGTCACCTGGACGTCCACGTTGTAGAGGAAACCGACCGTCTCCTCCTTGATGCCGTCCATCATGGTGGCGAACATGTCGAAGCCCTCGCGCTGGTACTCCACCACGGGGTCGCGCTGGGCGTACGCCCGGAGGTTGATGCCCTCCTGGAGGTAGTCCATCTCGTAGAGGTGCTCGCGCCACTTGCGGTCGATCACCTGGAGCAGCACCATCCGCTCGAGCTGGCGCACCCCCTCGGGGCCGAGCTGCTCCTCACGCCGGTCGTACGCGGCGTGCGCGTCCTCCTTGAGGCGGGCGACCAGGAAGTCGGCGTCCATACCGGCCCGGGAACCGCCGGTCTCCTCCTCCAGCTCCTCGATCGTCACGCCGACCGGGTAGAGCTGCTTGAGGCTGGACCAGAGCTGCTCAAGGTCCCAGTCCTCGCCGTAGCCCTCGGAGGTGGCACCCCGCACGTACGCCTCGACGGTGTCGTCGATCATGTTGCGGACCTGGTCGGAGAGGTCCTCACCGTTGAGCACCCGAAGCCGCTCGGCGTAGACGACCTGGCGCTGCTTGTTGAGCACCTCGTCGTACTTGAGGACGTTCTTGCGGATCTCGGCGTTCTGGCCCTCGATCTGGGCCTGGGCGCTCTTGATCTGCCGGGTGACCATCTTCGACTCGATGGGCACGTCCTCCGGGATGTTGAAGCGCTCCATCACCGCCTCGACCGCGCCGGCCCGGAAGCGCCGCATCAGCTCGTCCTGGAGGGACAGGTAGAAGCGGGACTCGCCCGGGTCGCCCTGCCGGCCGGCGCGACCGCGCAGCTGGTTGTCGATTCGGCGGGACTCGTGCCGCTCGGTGCCCAGCACGTAGAGGCCACCGGCGGCGGCGACTTCGTCCGCCTCGGCGTCGCAGGCCTGCTTCCAGGTGGGCAGGACCTCCTCCATCGCCTTGGCGTACTCCTCCTCGTTCTCCAGCGGGTCGAGGCCGCGCTGGCGCAGCTCGTTCGCCGCGAGGAACTCGGGGTTGCCGCCGAGCAGGATGTCGGTGCCGCGGCCGGCCATGTTGGTGGCCACGGTGACCGCGCCCTTGCGCCCGGCCTGGGCGACGATCTCGGCTTCCCGGGCGTGGAACTTGGCGTTCAGCACGTTGTGCGGGATGCCCCGGCGGCGCAGCAGCTGGGAGAGGATCTCCGAGTTTTCCACCGAGACGGTGCCGACCAGCACCGGCTGGCCCATCTGGTGGCGCTCGGCGATGTCCTCGATGACCGCGTTGAACTTGGCCTTCTCGGTCTTGTAGATGACGTCCGGCCGGTCCTCGCGGACCATCGGGCGGTGGGTCGGGATGCTCACGACGCCGACCTTGTAGACCTTGTTGAACTCGCTCGCCTCGGTCTGCGCCGTACCGGTCATCCCGGACAGCTTGTTGTAGAGGCGGAAGTAGTTCTGGAGGGTAATGGTGGCCAGGGTCTGGTTCTCCTGTTTGATCTCCACCCCCTCCTTGGCCTCGATCGCCTGGTGCATGCCCTCGTTGTAGCGACGGCCGTGCAGGATGCGACCGGTGAACTCGTCGACGATCAGGACCTCACCGTCGCTGACGATGTAGTCCTTGTCGCGCTTGTACAGCTCCTTGGCCTTGATGGCGTTGTTGAGGTAGCCGACCAGCGGAGTGTTCACCGACTCGTACAGGTTGTCGATGCCGAGCCGGTCCTCGACCTTGGCGACGCCGCGCTCGGTCACCGCGATGGTGCGCTTGGAGTGGTCGACCTCGTAGTCGCCCTCGCCGTCGGTGCCGGGCTGGAGCCGGGCCACCACGCCGGCGAACTCGCCGTACCAGCGGGCCGAGTGTTCGGCCGGACCGGAGATGATCAGCGGGGTGCGCGCCTCGTCGATCAGGATGGAGTCGACCTCGTCGACCACCGCGAAGTTGTGACCGCGCTGGACGAGTTCGTCCTTCGACCAGGCCATGTTGTCGCGGAGGTAGTCGAAGCCGAACTCGTTGTTGGTGCCGTAGGTGATGTCGCACTCGTAGGCGGCCTTGTGCTCGGTGGCCGGCCGGTTGGGCAGCACCACGCCGACGGTCAGCCCGAGGAACTCGTGCACGCGACCCATCCAGGCCGCGTCGCGCTGGGCGAGGTAGTCGTTGACGGTGACCACGTGCACGCCGTCGCCGGAGAGCGCGTTGAGGTAGACGGCCATGACCGAGGTCAGCGTCTTGCCCTCACCGGTCTTCATCTCGGCGATGTTGCCGAAGTGCAGCGCCGCGCCGCCCATCACCTGGACGTCGTACGGCCGCTGGCCGAGCACCCGGGCGGCCGCCTCGCGGGCCACCGCGAACGCCTCCGGCAGCAGGTCGTCGAGGGTCTCGCCGTCGGCGAGCCGCTCCCGGAACTGCTCGGTCATGCCGCGCAGTTCCTCGTCGGTGAGGTTGACGTAGTCGTCCTCGATCGAGCTGACGGCATTGGCGATGGCCTTGAGCCGGCGCACCATGCGGCCTTCGCCCGCGTTAAGGACCTTTTCCAGAATCGACACGGATCAACGCTCCCCTAGACAGTCTCGAACCATCGTAGGCGCTCCATCGGCGCGATGGTCACTGGTGGCGGTGGTCCGTCTCACCGAACCCGACATAACTCGCGTCCTGGCCGCGGGCCGGACGTTATCCGGTTACGCCGTCGGCGAACGTTCCGGCACGATGCACGAGTGGAGCCCGTGGAGATCATCGAGGACGGCGTACTGCTGCGACCCTGGCGGGAGGCCGACGCCGACGCCGTGCACCGCGCGTGCCAGGACCCGGACATCCAGCGCTGGACCACCGTACCGCGCCCATACCTGCCGGAACACGCCCACGGCTTCGTCACCGAGCTGAGCGGACGCGCCTGGGCGGAGGGCACCGGCGCGCCGTTCGCGGTCTGCGACCCGGCCTCCGGCGAGCTGCTCGGCTCGTGCGGTCTGATCTCCATCGACGGCGACGGCACCGGCGAGGTGGGCTACTGGACGGCCCCGTGGGCGCGCGGCCGCGGGGTGACCGTCCGGGCGACCCGGGCGCTGGCCCGCTGGTCCTTCGAGACGCTCGGGCTGCGCCGGCTGCTCTGGCAGGCCGAGGTGGGGAACCACGCCTCCCGCCTGGTCGCGCTCCGGGCCGGGTTCCGGATCGACGGTCGACTGCGGCTCGCCCGACCGGCGCCGGACGGCGGCCCGGACGGCTGGGTCGGCTCGCTGCTGCCGGGCGAGGTGCCCGAGCCGGGATCGACCGGCCCGGCCGGGCCGGGCACCCTGGTCGCCCGACGGGCCGCCGTCTTCGGGCGCCCACAGCCCACCCTGTTCGCCACCGCCGGTGCCGGTGAGCTGCGGTTGCGGCCGATGGAGGAGCAGGACCTGGACACCGTGGTGGGGACCTGCCGGGATCCGGAGACCATCCGCTGGACCACCGTGCCGGACCCGTACGACCACGCCGACGCGCGGTGGTACCAGAACCACTGTCGGGAGCTCTGGGCCCGCGGCGACGCCGCGTGCTTCGCGATCGCCGACCCGGACGACCGGTACGCCGGCTCCATCGACCTGCGGCTCTCCCCCTCCGACCCGTTGCTGGCCGACGTGGGGTTCATGACCGCGCCGACGGCCCGTGGTCGTGGCCTCATGCCGGCCGCGTTGCTCGCGCTGAGCGCCTGGGGCTTCACCGCGCTGGGCCTGGCCCGGATCGAGTGGAAGGCGCACGTGGGCAACGTCGCCTCCCGTCGGGTGGCGGAGAAGGCGGGCTTCACGTTCGAGGGGATCGCCCGGGGTGGCGTGCCGCACCGGGGTGAACGGGTCGACGTCTGGGTGGCCGCGCTGCTCGCCGAGGATCTGGCATGACGCCGCAGCAGGTCGTCGAAGCGCACGGGGTGCGGCTGCGCCCGTTCCGCGCCGGGGACGCGGCCGACGTGGTCGACGGCTGCGCCGACCCGGTGAGCCAGCGGTTCGTTTCGAGCCTGCCTTCGCCGTACACCGAGGTCGACGCCCGTTGGTGGATCGACGCCGGCGCCCCGGCGGTCTGGACCGGCGGCGGCGCCGCGTACGCCATCGCGGACCCGGCCACCGACCGGCTGCTCGGCGCCGTGGGCCTCAGCTGTCCGCTGCCGGAGCGGGGCCAAGCGGAGATCGGTTACTGGGTGCGGCCGGCGGCGCGCGGACGGGGGGTCGCCGCCGCGGCCACCCGCGCGTTGAGCGAACACGCGTTCGCCACCGGAACCGCCCGGCTGGAGCTGCTGACCCATCCGGAGAACGCGGCCAGCCAGCGGGTCGCGCTGGCCGCCGGGTTCCGGTACGAGGGGTCGCGCCGGTCGGCCGGCTCCGGCCGGGATGCGGGCCGGCACGACCTGCTGGCCTGGGTACGCCTCGCCGACGATCCGCCCGGCCCGACCGCCCGGCTGCTGCCCGACCTGCCCGACGGGATGCTCACCGATCAGGTGGTGACCCTGCGCCGGCTGGCACCCGGGGACGCGGAGCTGATGTACCGGCTGCACAGCCGACCCGAGGTCGTCGCGAACCAGGCGCCGCCGGTGCCGCCGACGTGGGAGGCGATCGAGCGGCGCTGCCTGCTAGCGGAGAGCGGGTGGCTGACCGGCGACATCGCCCGACTGCTGATCACCGACGCGGCCACCGGCGAGCCGGCGGGCAGCTGCGGGTTGTCGTACACCGACGTGGGACGCGGCGAGGCGTCGATCGGGTACGCCCTGCTCCCCGACTGGCGGGGCCGGGGGTACGCCACCCGGGCGGTCCGACTGCTCGCGCCCTGGGCGTTCGGTTCGGCCGGTATGGCCCGGCTGACCGCCGGCACCGTGCCGGACAACATCGCCTCGCACCGCGTGCTGGAGCGGGCCGGCTTCCACCGGGAGGCTCTGCAACGCGCGAGCCTGCCCGGCCTGACGGGCACCCGCCTGGACGACCTGACCTTCGCGCTGCTGCCCGCCGACCTCCGCTGAGACGGATCATGAGTTGTGGTGGTCGCCCACCACAACTCCATGATCGACGCGGGTCAGCGACCGGTTACGTCGCGAGGGAGATGATCCCGTAGTCGTAGGCGTGGCGCCGGTAGACGACGCTGGGACGACCGGACTCCTTGTCCTGGAACAGGTAGAAGTCGTGGCCGACCAGTTCCATCTCGAACAGCGCGTCGCCGATCGTCATCGGCTCCGCCGGGTGCACCTTCTCCCGGGCGATGTGCCACGGCTGACGGTCGTCCTCCTCCTCGACCCGCTCCGCGACGGCCGTGCCGGCGCGAGCGCCGTCACCCGGCGCGCTGAGCGGGGCGGCCACCAGGTCCGCGACCGGTAGGCCGGCGGTGGCGGCGGCGACGGAGATCGGCGCGTGCCGACCCCGGTGTACGCGGCGACGATCGGCCGCGCGGCGCAGCCGGGTGTCGAGCTTCGCGATGGCAGCGTCGAGCGCGCTGTAGAAGTCGTTCGTGCAGGCTTCGGCCCGAATCACCGGGCCCCGGGAAATGCAGGTGATCTCCACCCGCTGGCAGTGGTCGGCCTGGCGCGGATTGCGCTCGTGAAACAGCTCGACATCGACACGAATCAGTTTGTGGTCGTAGCGTTCGATCTTTGCGAGTTTCTCAGCTACGTGTACCCGGTAATGGTCCGGCACTTCGACGTTACGGCCCTTGACCACGATGTCCACGTGACCTCCCTTGTTCGGACGGTCTTCGATCCGGTTACCCGGTCGCGCGCCGTGGGAGACCCGCTGGCGTCGACCGGATCAGTGCGGCTACGCCTCCTCTCACCGCCGGGGGCGGGTGAACGACCTCCTACCCCCGACAGGAAAACGCTAACGCCTGTTTGCCCGGCAGTCACCCCATGTTGCCGAGACCGCCCCAGATTTTTCGCACCTCATACACCAACGGGTGAAACGGAAACACGATCGGTTACGAACGGAGTCTTTTCTCGGTCGCCGCGAGCACCGCCGCGACACTCGGTGCCGACCCGGTCGCCCGCAGCACGCGGGCCGCCGCCGCCAACGTGACCCCGGTGGTCACGATGTCGTCCAGCAGCACCACGACCGGCGCGAGGCCCGCCGCACCGGCACGGACCGGCGTACCGGAGCGGGACCGGAACGCCGCCTGCGCGGCCGCCGCCCGGCCCGCGCTGTCCAGCGTCACCGAGTCGGGTCGGGGCAGCGCGCGCAGCGGCCGGAGCACCCGAACCGACCAGCCACCCCGGCGCAGCCGGGCCGCGCAGTGCCGCGCCAACCGGTCCAGGTGATCGCCGTACCGGGCCCGGGCCGCCGCCGCCGTGTCCGGCACCGGCACCAGCGCCACCGGACGGCTCACCTCGCCGACGGCCGCCGCGACGACCTCCGCGAGCAGGCCGCCGAGCGGACGGGCCAGCCCGTGCCGACCGTGCTCCTTGTACGCCAGCAGAGCCTCCCGCAACGGGCCGGCGTACGGACCGAGTGCGACGCAGGGTGGCAGGCCGGCCGGGGCGGGGGTGGGACGCACCGGCCCTGGACGTAGCGCGTTCAGTGCCGCCACGCAGGCGGGGCAGACCCCGTGCCGCAGGCCGGGCCGGCGTTCCCGGCAACCCGCGCAGTCGGCGGGCAGCACCAGGTCGGTGAGGTCCGCCCAGAGCCCGCCCACGGCGTCAGTAGAGGAAGAACGGGGCTGACGGGTTGCTCGGCCGGACGCCGGCCGGCGGCGGGGCGATGTCGCGTACCCGATCGGGCTCGATCCGCTCCAAGGGACTGCTGCGGTACGCCACCCCGTTCGCCTCGTACATGTACGCGCCGGTGGGCACGGGCACGCTGCGGTTGGTCGGGTACGCCGTCAGGTGGTTGACCTTGGCGCCGACGTCGGTGCGCAGCGGTGTCTCCACGGCGCCGTCGACGCTGACCTCGTAGATCGCCGGCTGGCCTGCGGACCCGGCCACCACGAGTTGGTCCTCCCGGCCCCAGTCCACCGTCGTGAGGCCGGTCAGCGAGGTGACCAGCTGCCGGGGCGGGCCGATGGAGACCCCGCCGCCGTCGAGGTTGACCGCCGCGACGTAGAGCCGCCCACCGGCGACCAGTGCGACCCGCTGGCCGTCCAGCGCGGCGGCAACCGCGGTGACCGGCCCGGAGGGCAGGTTGAGCGGCACCGGGTACATCCCGGCCGCCTCGTCGAAGCGGTAGAGCTGACCGTCGGCCACCACCAGGCCCCGACCGGGCCGGGAGTCGGCCATCCGCAACCAGACCGGCCGGCTGATCGAGGCGTATTCGGAGGAACCGCGGTTGAGCGTGGCGATCGGAGCGGGCCCACTGCCCACCGCGAGTCGCTGGCGACCCTTACCGCCGGCCACCACCATCGCCGCGAGAATCCGGTTGTCGGCCCGGGCGATGCCGGCGGAGACGATGCCGCGGTTGACCTCGGCCGCCAGTGGCACCGCACCGCTGAGCTCGCCGACGAAGTCGAGCGGACGGATCGCGCCCTCGTACACGCAGAACCGCTGTGGGCTCTCGGTGATCGGGTAGAGCCGCTGCGCTCCCCGGCGGGCGTTCAGATCCTGTACGGGTTGCGAGTTGTTGCGGATCTTCAGCTCCAACTCGCCCGGGAGGTCGCCCAGCGACCAGGCGAGCTGCGTGAGCAGCTGGTCGATGCTGTTCTGGTCGTCGCCGGACATGTCCAGGTTGACCTCCCACCGGCCGTTCGCGCCGGTGGCGTTGTTGATCAGCTCGGTGCGGTCGGGCAGCCCGACGACGCCGGGGCGCAGCCAGTCGGACGGGCCGGCGACCAACCACTTCACGACCTCGTTGACCCGACGCTCTTCGGGCACCGCCACCGGCAGGTAGCGCTGGTCGGGCACCAGCCGGGTGCGGTCGGAACTCCAGAAGTAGATCGACTCGCCCTGGTAGTACTGCTGGAGCGCGACGTCGCTGAGCAGCAGCACGTTCGGCGGGTCGAGCACGTACAGGCCGGCGCGCTCGTCGTTGGCGGCGCCGTCGAGCGCGCCGCTGCGCAGCCGGAACTCGTACTCCGTCTCGGTCGCCACCGGCGGGGCCAGCGTGCCGTTGGCCCGCAGCACACCGATCTGCTGCACGGTGATCGTCACCGTGGTGGTCGAGTCGCTGTTGAGGGTGTAGACCGCTTCCCGCAACCGGACCACGGTCAAGGCGACCTCGCTGCCCTTCTTGTCCTGCAGACGGGGCCGGTCCTCCGGCGCGATGAACGCCTTGACCCGCTCGTAGGCCCGGTCCGGCTCACCGGCGGCCGCGGACAGGAAGTTACGGACGAACGACTCGTTGGAGCTGCCGCTGGCCGTGCGTGTCGGCGGCTCGCTTGTTCGGCCGTTGCCCGAGCCGGCTTCGGTCGCGGCCCCGCCCCTACCGTCCACCCGCACGTCGGACGCAGCCGGGATGCCACAGGCGCCGCCCATCAACAGCACCACACCGAGGGCCCCGAGCACGGCCGGCCGCCTCACGAGCGCACCTCCGTCCGCTGCCCGTCCCCGGCCGGCGCCGGGCCGATCGCCAACGCCCCACCGGTGCCGGGCCCGATGGCCAGTGGGCCACCGTCGCGGGGGCCGCCGAACGGCAGCGCGGCGTCGGCCGGCACCAACCGCAGCGGCGAGGTGGTCAGTCGGTCACCGGCCCGGGCCGGCAGGGTGAGGCGGAACTGTGCGCCCTGCCCCGGTGCACCCCACGCCTCCAGCCAGCCGCCGTGCAGTCGGGCGTCCTCCAGGCTGATCGACAGGCCCAGACCGGTGCCCCCGGTCTGCCGTGCCCGGGACGGGTCCGCCCGCCAGAACCGGTTGAACACCAGCTTCTCCTCGCCCGCCTTGAGCCCCACTCCGTGGTCCCGCACGGTGATCGCCACGGCCGTCTCGTCGATGCCGAGGGTGATCAGCACCGGGCGGGCCTCGCCGTGCTCGACGGCGTTGCCGACCAGGTTGCGCAGCACACGCTCGACCCGGCGCGGATCGACCTCGGCGATCACCGGCGTGCCCGGCAGGTCGAGTTCGATGGGTACGCCCACCCGCTCGGCCAGGCCGGCCAGCCGCTCGACCACCCGGTGCACCACCGGCACCAGGTCGGTCGGCTCGGCGTCCAGCATGGCGAAGCCCGCGTCGAACCGGCTGATCTCCAGCAGGTCGGTGAGCAACTCCTCGAACCGGTCCAGTTCGGCCTGGAGCAGCTCGGCGCTGCGGGCCACCGCCGGGTCGAACCCGTCGCGCTCGGCGAAGATCAGGTCGGCGGCCATCCGGACCGTGGTCAACGGGGTACGCAGCTCGTGCGAGACGTCGGAGGTGAAGCGGCGCTGCAACCGGGACATCTCCTCCAGGCGCAGGATCTGCCGTTGCAGGTTGGTGGCCATCTGGTTGAACGAGGCGGCGAGCAGCGCGAGGTCGTCCTCGCCGTTGACCACCATCCGCTGGTCGAGCAGGCCGGCGGAGAGCCGTTGGGCGGTGCGCGCGGCGACCCGGACCGGGTTGACCACCAGGCGGGTGACCAGGGCCGCGAGCAGCCCGAGCAGGATCACCAGGGCGACTCCGGTGGCCACCACGGTGGCTCGGGCGTCGGCGGCGGTGGCGTCCTGCCGGGTCAGCGGCACCAGGTAGTAGAGCTCGATCTGGCCGAAACGGGTGGGCACCGGAGAGCCGTACACCAGGTATTTGGTGCTCTGCCCGGTGAGCCGGCCAGTGCGGATCTGGCTGGCCACCTTGCCCTCGGCGACCGCGGCCCGCAGCTCCGGGCTGATCAGCGGCTGGACGTTCACCGACGGCGCGGTGCGGGTCTGGATGTCGCTGGGGTAGTCGTCGGCGGTGATCGCCACCACCACGCCGCTGGTCTGCTGGGGGTCGCCGCCGGCCAGGTAGTTGACCGTGCCGTCGATGGTCTCCTGGAGCTGCGCCTCCTGCGGCTGGCCGTACAGGGAGACCTGCTTGGCGGCGTAGCTGGCACCGCTGTTCACCCGCAGCCGGACGTCGGTACGGGCGTTGTCCAGCAGGATCGTGGTGATCTTGTCGGCGATCAGGAACGCGAAGCCGCCGACCAGCAGGCTGGAGGCGACCAGCGTGATGGTCACCACCCGCACCTGTAGCGAGCGACGCCAGGTCTGGTGCACCCGGGCCACCACCCGGGCGGTCCGGCCACTCACCGCGCGCCAGAACTCCCCGCCGGCGATGTGCCGGCGGGCAGCCGTGGTCGGGGGGTGTGGGGGCGGAGAGGTCAACACAGTGTGACCAGGCTATCCGGTACCCGCCTTGTAGCCCACGCCCCGCACGGTGAGGATGATTTCCGGCCGCTCCGGGTCCGGCTCGATCTTGGCCCGGAGCCGCTGGACGTGGACGTTGACCAGCCTAGTGTCCGCCGCGTGTCGGTAGCCCCAGACCTGCTCGAGCAGCACTTCGCGGGTGAAGACCTGACGCGGCTTACGGGCGAGCGCGACCAGCAGGTCGAACTCCAGCGGAGTCAGCTTCACCTCCTCGTCGTTGCGGCTGACCGTGTGCGCGGGCACGTCGATGGTGATCTGGTTGCCGGGTGGCCCGATGGTCAACATCTCCGGCGCCACGTCCTCGCCCCGGCGCAGTCGGGCCCGCATCCGGGCGACCAACTCCTTGGGCTTGAACGGCTTGACCACGTAGTCGTCGGCGCCGGACTCGAGGCCGAGCACCACGTCCACGGTGTCGCTCTTGGCCGTCAGCATGACGATCGGCACGCCGGACTCGGCCCGGATGGACCGGGCCACGTCGATACCGCTCATCCCGGGCAACATCAGGTCGAGCAGCACGATATCGGGCCGGCTGTCGCGGAAGGCAGCCAACGCCCGCTCACCATCGGCCACGAAGGAGGGCAGGAAGCCCTCACTGCGCAGCACGATGCCGAGCATCTCGGCGAGTGCGGGGTCGTCGTCGACCACCAGTACCCGGGCTCTCATGGGATTAATATTGCATCCCCGTTCAGTTCGGTGGGACCGGCGTCGGGTGGATCCCCGGCCGGCTGCCACCATGATCCCCCGTCGCGCCGTCCGGCGCCACCGCCGCCTCGGGCCGGTCGTGCTGTCGTGATGCGGACGGCGGTCAGCCGAAGAGCGCCCGCCCCCAGTGGTCCCCGCCGTCCCGGACGCCCGGCGGGCAGGCGAACAGGCCGCTGGAGACGTGCCGCAGATACTCGTTCATCACGTCGTGGCGGGCCAACTGGGTCTGGATCGGCACGAACTGCCGGCGCGGATCACGCTGGTAGGCGATGAAGAACAGGCCCGCGTCGAGTCGGCCGAGGCCGTCCGAGCCGTCGACGAAGTTGTAGCCCCGGCGCAGCAGGTGGGCGCCGTTGTTCCGGCTCGGGTGGGCCAGCGTGACGTGGGCGTGCTCGGCGATCACCGGCTTGCCGTCCGCGCCACGCGCCGCGAAGTCCGGTTCGTCGAACTCGTCGGTCCGGCCCAGCGGAGCGCCGCTGCCCTTGGTCCGGCCGACGATCTCCTCCTGCTCGGCCAGCGACGTCCGGTCCCAGGTCTCCACCAGCATCCGGATCTTGCGGGTGACCAGGTACGAGCCGCCGGTCATCCAGTCCGGCCCGTCGCCCGGCTGCACCCACAGCTGGTCGCGCAGCAGGCTGGTGTCCTCGGCCTTGAGGTTGGCCGTGCCGTCCTTGAAGCCGAAGAGGTTGCGCGCGGTGGCCTGCTCGCGGGAGGTCGACGAGGTCCGGCCGAAGCCGAGCTGCGACCAGCGCACGCTCACCACGCCCATGCCGATCCGGGCCAGGTTGCGGATGGCGTGCACCGCGACCTGCGGATCGTTGGCGCACGCCTGCACACAGAGGTCGCCGCCGGAGAGCTGCGGCTGCAACGCGTCGCCGGGGAACTTGGGCAGCTCGGCGAGGGCTGCCGGGCGCCGGTCGGCGATGCCGAACCGGTCCCGGCCGTCGGTGTCGCGGAACAGCGTCGGCCCGAAGCCGATGGTCAGGGTGAGCTGCGACGGGGGCAGGCCCAGCGCCTCGCCGGTGTCGTCCGGCGGGGCCTCGGGCATCCCGCCGACCGCGCCCAGCACCCCGGCGTCCCGCCCGGCGGTCATCCGGACGGCGGCGGCGGTCCACTCCTGGAGCAGTTCGACCAGCCGGGCCCGGTCCTTGGTGATCACGTCGAAGGCGACGAAGTGCAGCCGGTCCTGGGCCGGGGTGACGATGCCGGCCTGGTGTTCACCGTGGAACGGCACCGCGCCGGCCGGGTGGTCGCTCGCGGAGGCCGGGCCACGAGAGCTGCTGACGAGCGCTCCCGCGCCGACCGCCACTCCGGCCACGCCTGCAACCCCGGCACCGGCGAGCGTGATCGCCCGCCGCCGGGTCACCCTGCTCCCGCTCATCGGTTCGACTCCCCCTGACGTCCGGTCACCGGGCGACGGCCGCGGCGACCTTGCTGATCGGCTCGGCGAGCGCGTTGATGCCGTCGGACAGTTCCTTGAGCTCGGTCTTGCTCAGGGCGGTGTGCAGCTTCCAGCCGTCGCCGTCGCGGTGCTTGCCGAGCAGTGCCTCGACGTTGGCGAACTCGGTGTCCAACTGCGTCACCAGCTCCGGGGAGCGCTGCTCCAGCGCCGGCCGGAGGGCCGACACGGCCGCCTTGGAACCTTCCAGGTTGGCGGCGAAGTCCCACAGGTCGGTGTGCGAGTAGCGGTCCTCCTCGCCGGTGATCTTGCCGCTGGCCACCTCGTCGAGCAGCTCCTTCGCGCCGTTGGCGAGCTGGAGCGGGGAGAGCTTCTCGGCGTTGGCCTTGGCCACGATCTCCTTGACGTCGACCAGCAGCCGGTCGGCGATCGGGCCGTCCTTGCTGATGTCGCCGGACTGCCAGAGGTCCTTCTCAATCCGGTGGAAGCCGGTGAACTCCATCCCCTCCTCGATGACCTCCTCGCGGCCGTCGATCTTGGGGTCGAGGTCGCCGAAGATCTCGGCCACCGGCTCGATCCGCTCCCAGTAGGTGCGGGCGACCGGGTAGAGCGCCTTGGCCTTCGCCACGTCGCCGGCCTTCACGGCGGCGACGAACTCCTCGGTCTTGTCCAGCAGGGCGCTGGTCTGGCTCTTGACGTAGCGCTGGTAGTTCTCGGTGGCACCGGCCAGCGCGGCGTCGGCGGTGAGTGGCTGCGACGATCCGCTCACCTTGAGCGCACCCCGGATGCCCTTGCCGCTCATCCCGGGCTTGCAGGCCGTCTCGTAGGTGCCGGCCGGCAGCTCGACGCGCAGTTCGCGGCTCAGGCCGGGAGCGATGTTCTCCACCTCGCCCATCACCCGGTCGCCGGAGGCGTACACGTAGAACTCGGTCACCTTCGCGCCCGAGTTGGTGATCTTGAAGGTGGCGGTACCGGCGCCCAGGTCCGTGGTGCCGACCTCGCAGGCGGTGTCGCTGGCCTTGACCGCGATGGGGCCACCGGCCCCCGCCGCCTCCTCCTTCTTGGAGTCGGAGCAGGCGGCGACACCGGCCGTGGCCAGCACACCGGCGGCGGCCAGCGCGAAAAAGCGGGTGGTACGCATCTGAGCTGTCTCTCCTCGTGAGGTCAGGCACGCTGCGGCGTGGTCGCCGCCTCGGCCTCGGTGCCGGTGTCGGTGTCGGCCCCGCGCTCGGTGCCGGTGTCGGTGCCGGTGGTGGCGGCGGTGGGTGCCGGCTTACGCCGGGCCGGGCGCAGGAAGAGCAGGAGGACCGGCACCGCGTACCCGACCCAGGCGATCGTCTCCAGCACGGTGGGCGCGGGCGTCACGTTGAACATGCCGGCCAGCAGGGCGGCGTACCAGGTGCTCGGGTCGAGCGTGCCGGTGATGTCGAAGGCCAGGTCGTTCAGGCCGGGGAGGACACCGGCCTCCTGGAAGTCGTGCACGCCGTACTTGAGGATGCCGGCGGCGACGAGGATCAGCAGCGCGCCGGTCCAGGTGAAGAACTTGCTGAGGTTGATCCGCAGGGCGCTCGCGTAGAGCAGCACGCCGAGCACCACGGCGGTGACGATGCCGCCGATCAACGCGAGCAGCGGCCCGCTGTCACCGGCCGCGCCCTGGGCGGCGGAGTAGAAGATGAGCGCGGTCTCCAGGCCCTCCCGGATCACCGCGAGGAAGGCCATGCCGGCGACCGCGAGGGACCCGACGGCCAGCGCCTCGGTGAGCTTGCCGCGCAGCTCGCCGGCGATGGACCGGGCGGCACGGCGCATCCAGAAGATCATCCAGGTGACGAAGACCACTGCGGCGACCGACGTGATGGCCTCGAAGAGTTCGCGATCCTCGGAGCGGGCCAGCAACGAGGTCGACGTGTACTCGATCAGCCAGCCGAAGAGCACCGAGAGCGCCACAGCCAGGCCGACGCCCGCCCAGACCTGGGGCAACCGGTCCCGGCGCTGCGACTTCACCAGGAAGGCCACCAGGATGCTGACCACCAGGGTCGCTTCCAAGCCTTCCCGCAGGCCGATCAGGTAGGTGGCGAACATCCGGGCTCCGTGTTCATGAGGAATGCCTCAGCTAACTTAGGGCAGCCATACCTTCCTCCCTGCTCAGTGCCCTCGTCAAGTCGTGCACGACAAGCTCACCCGCCCACGGTCGAACGCTCGGCCGAGGGAAGGACCGGTCAACCATCCGTCCGGCTGTGGGAGGATCCCGCCGTGAAGGGTTTCCTGCCGTGGCTGACGGTGCTGGCCGTGGTGCTGCTGCTCAGCGCGTTGCGTCTGCGGGCACTGGCCACCGTCGTGTCACTCGGCTGGCTGGCCTGGTGCGTCTGGACCTGGTTCCGCCCCGCCCGCCGCCGACCCTGAGGCGCAGACGACGAACCGGGCCGGCTGCGAACAGCCGACCCGGTCCGGGAAATTCGATCAGTAGCGGTAGTGGTCCGGCTTGAACGGACCCTCCTGGGAGACGCCCAGGTACGCGGCCTGCTCCTTGGTGAGCGTGCTCAGCTTGGCGCCGAGCGCGCCCAGGTGCAGCCGGGCCACCTTCTCGTCCAGGTGCTTGGGCAGCACGTAGACGCCGATCGGGTACTCCTCGGTCTTGGTGAACAGCTCGATCTGGGCGATCGTCTGGTTGGCGAACGAGTTCGACATCACGAAGCTCGGGTGCCCGGTCGCGTTGCCCAGGTTCAGCAGGCGGCCCTCCGAGAGCACGATGATCGCGTGCCCGTCGGCGAAGCGCCACAGGTCGACCTGCGGCTTGATGTTGACCCGCTCGACGTCGGAACGCTTGGCCAGGCCGGCCATGTCGATCTCGTTGTCGAAGTGGCCGATGTTGCCCACGATGGCCTGGTGCTTCATCCGGGCCATGTGCTCGTTGGTGATGACGTCGAAGCAGCCGGTGGCGGTGATGAAGATGTCCGCCTGCTCGACCACGTCGTCCAGGGTGGCGACCTGGTAGCCGTCCATCGCGGCCTGCAACGCGCAGATCGGGTCCACCTCGGTCACCACGACCCGGGCGCCCTGGCCGCGCAGCGACTCGGCGCAGCCCTTGCCCACGTCGCCGTAGCCCATCACGACGGCCATCTTGCCGCCGATCAGCACGTCGGTGGCCCGGTTGATGCCGTCAATGAGCGAGTGCCGGCAGCCGTACTTGTTGTCGAACTTGCTCTTCGTCACCGAGTCGTTGACGTTGATGGCCGGGAAGAGCAGCGTGCCGGCGCGGTGCATCTCGTAGAGCCGGTGCACGCCCGTGGTGGTCTCCTCGGTCACGCCCTTGATGCCGGCGGCGATCCGCGTCCAGCGCTGGCCGTCCTCGCCGAGCGAGCGGTGCAGCAGTTCGAGGATGACCGCGTACTCCTCCGAGTCGGCGGACTCGACCGGCGGCACGGCCCCAACCTTCTCGAACTCGGCGCCCTTGTGCACCAGCAGCGTGGCGTCGCCGCCGTCGTCGAGGATCATGTTCGGGCCCTGACCGTCCGGCCAGGCGAGCACCTGCTCGGTGCACCACCAGTATTCCGGCAGCGTCTCGCCCTTCCAGGCGTACACCGGAACGCCGGCGGGGGCCTCGGGGGTGCCGTTCGGGCCGACGACGATCGCCGCGGCGGCGTGGTCCTGGGTGGAGAAGATGTTGCAGGACGCCCAGCGCACCTGCGCGCCGAGGGCCACCAACGTCTCGATGAGGACGGCGGTCTGGATGGTCATGTGCAGCGAGCCGGTGATCCGCGCGCCGGCGAGCGGCTGCGCCTCGGCGAACTCCCGACGGATCGCCATCAGGCCGGGCATCTCGTGTTCGGCGAGCTGGATCTCCTTGCGCCCGAACTCGGCGAGCGACAGATCCGCCACCTTGAAGTCGCCCTCGGCGAGCGTGCTCGGCCGGGCCTCGGACGGCGTACCGCTGGCGGACGCCGGGAGGGTGCTGGTCATAAAGGCTCCTGTCGAACGATGTCTGCGCCGACCCTCCACCTTACGCGCGTTGGCGACGAACATCAGGGGGGACGGTCTGCGGACAGCGCACGGGGCGGTCGGTGGTGGACAGACCTGCCGCCCACGTCCCGCCCGCCCCGCGCATCCCCCCGGTTTGGTTCCCCGCACGTTGCCGGACCGTCGTCGCGATAACGCTGCGTACTCATAGGGTCACACTGGGGCATGGCGGCGTCAAGCTATTCCGGGAAAGTCGGACTTGTGTCGTGGCGACGGACGCGTCAGCGCAGCCCAGACGTCGCCACGTACGCCTCACCAGCGCCGCCGATCCGCAGCGGCTCGCCGGCCGCATCGCCAATCGCCGCCTGACCGGACACCAACGTCACCGCGCCCGCCCCGTCGTCCACCGTCACCGACCCGGAGCCGCAGAGCACCACCCGCGGGCCGGGCAGCGACAACGTGACCGACGGCACCGCCGTCCCGACCCGGACCCGGTGCAGCGCGAAGTCGTCCACCGGCACCGGCCACCAGTCCACCCCCGGGCCCACCGGCTGCGCCGCCCGGACCGGGTCGTCGAGCACCTCGAAACGCAGCACCCGCAGCAACTCGTCGACGTCCACCCGCTTCGGCGTCAGTCCGCCGCGCAGCACGTTGTCACTGGCCGCCATGATCTCCACGCCGCAGCCGCTCAGGTAGGCGTGCAGGTTGCCGGCGGGCATCCAGATCGCCTCCCCGGGCACCAGCCGCAGGTGGTGCAGCAGCAACGCGACCAGCACACCGGGATCCCCCGGGTACGCCGCCGCCAACCGGCGGGCCAGGTCAGCGTCCGGGCCGTCGGCCGGCGCCGCCGCCACGGCGGACAGCAACTCGTCGCGCTCCCCGACCGGCCAGGTGAGCAGCGTCCGCACCGCCGTCCGCAACCCCGCCGGCCCGGCCCGCAACGCGTCCACCACCGGCGCCAACACCGGTACGCCGAACGCCGCGAGCGCCTCGGCCGACTCGGCCGGCGCCCGGAAGCCGCACAGCGCCTCGAACGGGGTGAGCGCCACCAGCAACTCCGGCTTGTGGTGCGGGTCGGAGTAGTTGCGTTCCGCCTCGGGGCGCCCCGCGTCCGCCGCGTACCCGGCCCGGGCCTGCTCGGCATCGGGGTGGGCCTGCAGACTCAGCGGGGCGTCCGCGGCGAGGACCTTGAGCAGGAACGGCAGCCTGCTGCCGAACCGGTCGGACACCCGCCGGCCGAGCCACTGCCCCGGCTCGTCCCGCACCAGGTCACACAGGCTGACCTGGAGCCCGGCGCGCTCCACCAGGGCCGGGGCGCCCGGGTGGGCGCCCAGCCACAGTTCCGCCTCCGGACCGGCACTGGGTACCGGCCGGCCCTGCAACAGCGCGATGGCCGAGCGGGACCCCCAGGCGTAGTCGCGGATCGGTCCGTACAGCAGTTCCACCCCGTCAGCCCCTGGGCTGCCCGGCCGCTCGCCCGACACGTCCTGCGGCTGCGGCACCGCGGTGTCCGCGGCCGCGCCGGTGCCGGCCTCGGCGGCGGCGGCGCTGTAGACGTCCGGCTCCAGGTAGATCACCCGGGCGATCGGCACGGCGGCGCGGATCCGCGCCTCCACGACGTTGATGCCGCGTGCCAGGTCCTCGGCGCTCTCGCAGGCCGCCACGCCGATCTTCGCGGCGACCAGCAGCTCCTCCGGGCCCAGGTAGAGCGTCTTCATGTGGATGATCCGCTCCACCTCGGGGCCCTCGGTGATGGACCGCTCGATGGCGTCCAGGTCCTGCTGTTCGGCACCCTCACCCAGCAGCAGGCTCTTCGTCTCGATCGCCAGCACGATCGCGATCACCACCAGCAGGACACCGATCATCGCCGTGCCGGCCGCGTCCCACTTCCCGTTGCCGGTGACCAGCGTCATGCTGACGCCGAACAACGCGAAGACCAGACCGACCAGCGCGCCGAGGTCCTCCAGGAGCACCACCGGCAGCTCCGGAGCCTTCGCCCGCCGGATGAAGCGCACCCAGGACTGGTCGCCCCGGATGTGGTTGGACTCCTTGATCGCCGTCCGGAAGGAGAACGACTCCATCAGGATCGCCGCCACCAGCACGGCGACCGGCACCCACTGCCAGCTGGTGATCCCGTGCGGATCGGACCACTTGTGGTACGCCTCGTACAGGGCGAACAGGCCACCGAGGCTGAACAGCACGATCGACACGATGAACGCGTAGATGTAGCGCTCCCGGCCGTACCCGAAGGGGTGCTCCGGGGTGGCCGCCCGCTTCGCCCGCTTGCCGCCGAGCAGCAACAGACCCTGGTTGCCCGAGTCGGCGACCGAGTGGATCGACTCCGCCAGCATCGACGACGACCCGGTCAGCAGGAACGCGACGAACTTGGTGACGGCGATGCCGACGTTGGCGAGCAGGGCGGCGACGATCGCCTTCGTCCCGCCGCCGGCGCTCACGCCGCCGCTCCGCTTCGCCGGGCGAAGCCAACCGGTCCGCGCATGACGCGCCGCCCCCTACGTTCGTTCACTGGTTCGACAGCTCCTTCATCTCGGTGATGGCCGGTACGGCCATCGGATCCAGCCCATGGGCCAGAGCAAGGTAGATCGAGGCGAAATCCGGCACCGCGATCAGCGAGGCCAGCCGCTCCAGCGCGGAGCCGCCCTCGGCGGTCACCACATCACAGCGCACCCCGCGACGCTCGGCGAGCGTCTGCACCGCGTCCGCGCGGCGCTCCTCCACCGCCAGCGGCTCGTCGGTGTCGTCCTCGGCGTTGAGCCCACCGTCGCGCAGCAGCACCAGCCGCAGACGGGTCCCCTCGCCGTCGTCGTCGTCCGACGGGTCGGCGAAGATGTCCCGCTCGCCCTCGGCCAGACCACCGAAGACGCCGTCGAGCAGGCCGACCCGACCCCGACCGGCCTCACCGAGAGCCCCGGTGACCACCGGGTAGCGGGCGTTGGCCGACAGGGTGTCACCGAACCGGCGGGCCGCCACGGTCGCCAGCGGGGACGAACCCCAGACGATCGGGATCGAGCCGGCCAGGCCCAGGGCCAGCGACTTCGCCGGGTTGACGAAGGACTCCGCGGCGGAACGACAGCGGTCGGCGTCCGCGTCGAGTCGGGCGGCGGTCTCCGCCAGATCCGCCTCGTTGACCTTCACCAGCCCGAGCGAACGCGCGGCGAGCAGCACCGGCACGGTGAGCGCCCAGAGGCTGGCCCGCGCCGGCGCGCGTCGGGGCACCGGGATGAACGGCGCACGGGCCCGCTCGGCGACCGACTGCAACTGCGAATCCGGGGCGCCCACCGCGACGAGCCGGGCACCGCGGCGGTGCGCCGCCTCGGCGGCGCCCAGCGCCTCCGGGCTGCGACCGGACGCGCTCACCGCGATCACCACGTCGGCCGCACCCACCCAGCCGGGCACGCCCGCGCTGCGGTGCCCGATGATCGGGACCGGGCAGCGCGGCCCGGCGACCGTGGCCAGCACGTCACCGGTACGCCCGGCGGTGCCGATGCCCGCGATCACCACGGCCCGGGGCCGCCCGTCGTCGGCGAGCACCGCCAGGTTCGCCTCGGCGGCCAGCGCCGCGCTCTCCCGAACCTGCGCACCGGCCGACGCGGTGTGCCGGAGCATGTCGCCCGGATCGTGCTCGGCCAGCGCGGCCGGGTTGTCGAGCAGGGCCTCGTCGGCGTCGCGACGACCACTGACCCCGGCCGTACCGTCGATCATGATGCCTGCCCGGGGCCACCACGGGCCTCGTCGAGCAGCAGCACCGGCACGTCGTCACGGACCTCGAAGATCCGGCCGCACTGCGTGCAGGTCAACGTCTGCGCCTCGGCATCGTAGGTGAGCGGGGCGTGGTGCGTGTCCGGACAGGCGAGAATCTCGAGCAACTGCGGATCCAGGGCCATGGCACGGCTCCTTCCACGTGTGCGGCTTCACCGGCGGCGGTGCCGACCGGCGCAGGCGATCTTATCGGCGAACGCGGTTGAGCACGTCGTCCCGGAGCGAGACCATCCGCTCCCGGGTGGGCGCCTCGACGTTGAGCCGCAGCAGCGGCTCCGTGTTGGAGGCGCGCAGGTTGAACCAGGCGCCGTCCGGGAAACGCAGGGTGAGACCGTCCATCTCGTCGGCAACCGCGTCGGGGTACGCGGCCCGCACGTCGGCCACCGCCGCCGCCTGGTCGGCCACCGTCGAGTTGATCTCTCCGGAGGCGACGTACCGCTCGTACTCCCCGGCCAGCACGGACAGCGGCAGTGACTGCTCACCGAGCGCGGCCAGGGTGTGCATCGCGGCGAGCATTCCGGTGTCGGCGAACCAGAAGTCCCGGAAGTAGTAGTGCGCCGAGTGCTCGCCGCCGAAGACGGCGTTGGTCCGCGCCATCTCGGCCTTGATGAAGGAGTGCCCGACCCGCGCGACGACCGGCTCGCCGCCGTGCTCACGGATGATCTCCGGGACCGCGCTGGACGTGATCAGGCCATGGATCACCGTGGAACCCGGGTGCTTCGCCAACTCACGGGCGGCGACCAGGGCGGTGATCGCCGACGGCGAGACCGGCTCGCCGCGCTCGTCCACCACGAAGCACCGGTCGGCGTCACCGTCGAAGGCCAGCCCGATCTCGGCGCCGTGCTCGACCACCGCGCGCTGCAGGTCGACCAGGTTCGCCGGATCCAACGGGTTGGCCTCGTGGTTGGGGAAACTGCCGTCCAACTCGAAGTAGAGCGGCACGATCTGCAACGGCAGGGCCGACAGGGCCGCGTCGCCGAGCACGGTCGGAACGGTGAAACCACCCATCCCGTTGCCCGCGTCGACCACCACCTTCAACGGCCGGATGCCGGACAGGTCGACCAGCTTGCGCAGGTACGCGGCGTAGTCGGGAAGCAGGTCACGTCGCTCGACCGGCCGGGTCGGCTCACCGGCCGGACGGGACGCACCGGAGTCCAGGAGGGCCTGCGCGCGGTCCCGGATCTCGGCGAGCCCGCTGTCCTGACCGATCGGCCGGGCACCGGAGCGGCACATCTTGATGCCGTTGTACTGCGCGGGGTTGTGGCTGGCCGTGAACATCGCGCCCGGCAGGTCGAGCGAACCGGAGGCGAAGTAGAGCAGATCGGTGGAGGCGAGCCCGATCTCCATCACCGAGCGACCCTCGGCGCGGACCCCGGCCGCGAAGGCGGCCGCCAACCCGGGCGAGGTGGCCCGCATGTCGTACCCGACGACGACCGCGTCGCCCGGCTCGTCGGTGGTGTTGAGAAGCTGGGTGAACGCGGCTCCAAGCGCCTCGGCGACCCGCTCGTCCCACTGGTCCGGCACCGTCCCTCGGACGTCGTACGCCTTCACGATCCGGGACAGATCAGACACTAGTTCCGCTCCTTGGCCGCAGTTTCCACCGAACCTGAGCGTATCGGAGGGCGGGGGTCGGGCCCCGCTCAGCCGGGGAGCCGGGGCATGAACGTGGTCTGCTCGCCGCCGTCGGGCGGATCACCGGGCAGCCGCTGGGCACCCGGCGCGTCCGGCATCGGCTGCGTCGCGTCCGGAGTCGACCCGCTTCCCGCCGGGCGGGCCCCGTAGACGCCACCCGAGGCGGGCCGGGGAGCGGGCACCGGGCCGTAGCCGCCGGGCGGCTGCTGGCCGTACACCGAGCCGGGGTGACCGGGCGCGACCGGCGACCCACCGCCGGAGCGGTAGGTGGTGCCGCCGGGGTTACCCGGCAGCGGCCCGGACGGCTGGTCGGTCGGCGGCCGGTCCTGCCGTGCGCGGCGGACCAACAGGACGATGAGCAGCAACCCCACCGCGACCATCGCGATACCGAAGAACATCACCGGTGAACCCCCTCCAGATTCGGCAGCCGCCGCCGTCGTGACGGGCCCGCTGGACGTCCGGTCCAGCACGGCCGGGTTCAGCACCTCGCCGGCCGTCGCCACCTCGGTCGGGCTGGGGGTCGGGGTCGGCTTCTTCGACGGAGTCGGCGACGGGGTGACCCGGGCGCCGGTCACCTTCGCCGTGTCGGTGCCCCGACCCAGCTCCTGACCGGCCGCGCTGGCCCCCACACCGGTCACCACGAGCCGACCGCCGGGCGCACCCGCGGCGAACGCCACCCGGTACCGCACGGTGATGCCCTTGCCCATGCACAGCGTTGGCTTCGCCGGCGACGTCTGCCCGGTGACCGCGCTGCCGTCACCCCCGGAGACAGGCACGGGGAACCAGCGCCCACCCGCGTTCACCTGCACGGTCACCTGATCCGGCCGGAGACCCTCCAAACGCAGACCCAGGGCGGTACGCAGCAGCACGCACCCGTCGGAGCGTTTGCGCACGGCGACGTTCACCCCCTGCGGGGAGCCACCGGCGGCGAAACTGCTGGCCGAGCCAACCCGGACCGAGTCGTCGTCGGCCATCGCCGGCGACGCACCGAGCAGCACCAGGCCGCCCAGGACACCGCAGACAGTCGCGAGCCGCGCCGCGCGCCGACGTACCGTCATGATCACCTCACCGTTTCTCCCCGGGTGGGGTCCGCGGGTCAGGCTACTACCGGCCCACCCCCACCCCCGGTCATAGAGCGGTCCGCATGTGTGCGGCGTTACGGTTTACGGCCCGGCCAGCCGCTCGTGGCACGTGGCCTGCTGCCTGGCCTTTCCGCCGCTGACTCCGACGGTGTGGCCGCCCGCCGCGCCCGGACGACGCGGAGGTCAACCGGCACCGGCCAGCGCCTCCCGGCAGAGCCGGTCGGCGGTCCTGGTCGTCTCCGGCAGCCGGTAGCGCGGGGCCAGCGCGAGCACCTGAGCGGTGGCGTTGTCCAGGCTCATCCGGTGCCCAACGCTGACGAAGACCGGCTTCACCCCGTCCCGCGTCCGCACCACCCGACCGACGACGTCACCCCCGTCCCACAGCGGCGACCAGGAACCCCGCCTCCACTGCACCGGATCCCACTCCCCGACCAGCGGCGTCTTACCGACCCCGATCGAGGGCAGCCCGGTCACCACCCCGAGATGACAGGCGAGCCCGAACCGACGCGGATGAGCCAACCCGTGCCCGTCGCAGACCAGCAGATCCGGTCGGGTGGTCAGCCGGTCCAGCGCGGCGAGCAACGCCGGCAACTCCCGGAACGCGAACAACCCCGGCACGTAGCCGAACGCCGGCCGGCCCACACTGACCGCCGAATCGACCACGGCCAGCGTCCGAACGTCCAACACGGTCACGGCCGCCGCGAGCAGATCACCGCTCGTCCCGTACGCGACGTCCAGGCCGGCGACCGTCGCGGGCGCGGTCGGCCCCGTCGATCATGGACTTGTGGTGCCTCTCAAAACGGGTAAGTGTGGCTATAACGCCCACCACAACTCCATGATCGACGGCGGGGGCGAGGGCGGGGGACG
>NZ_JAEVHM010000085.1 GCF_016802865.1 Micromonospora parastrephiae
AAAACCGGTCAGTCCGGGGTATAAATCATAATTGGCACTGGCTTTACAAGCACCCTGTTGAGTTCTCAAAGAACAACCACACACCGATCAAAAGCCCCAACCCATGGGACCCCATCTCGGGGCTTTTCCGCTCTGCGTCCCCGCTGCTCTCGCGCCGGGCACTTTTACTACGTTACCTCACCGTCTTCGCCGTGTCAAACCGTGTGTCCCGGTCTGTCATGCTTCGTACGGGTTGGTCCCGACGTACTCACGCAGCAGCGAACCGCTGTGTCAGGTCGTCGGATTTGGCAGGCCGGCCGCTGCGGTTTCCCGCAGGCTCGCCCGGTTCCCTGCCGGTCGTAAACCTTACCCGGTCGGTTCCGCTGCACCAAATCCGCCTCGCGGCCGACCCGGCGAGCCCCGCCCGGACCGTGTCCCGCAGGAGTGAACCCCTGCCTGACCCGGTTGCCAGTCCGTTCCGGCGCTCCAGGACCTTCGTCCCGTTTGCCCCGTTCCGCGCTGGCAGAGAGAAAGTTACGCGTCCGTGGGTTTGATCGTCAAATCGACGGGTAGCGTCCCGCGTCACACTCTGGCTGTAACGACGTTTCCGCAGCTCACGATGCGCGGTGCCGGCGGGCGGCCAGCCAGGCGCGGACGCCGAGGACGCCCACGGTCGTGCCGATGGCCAGCGACGCCGCGATCAGCAGCGCGTGCACCCACAGGAAGCTGGTCGGCGCGCCGTCCCCCACGGTCCCGGACGCCCAGGCCCGTGGGTCCTGCCAGATGGCCAGTGCGAACCTCGGCCAGATCACCCAGGTCCAGATCCCGACCCCGACCAGGAAGACAGCCCACCCGCGCGACAGCACCATGGCTGCCGAGTATGCCAGCGGAGCGGAGCTGGTCACCGGCCCGGACGCCGGCCGAGCTCGTTTCCCACGCAGCCGGGCTGGGCACTGAGTAGGGGGACAGCCGAAGCCGTCCCCGGAGGTGCCCCGTGCAACCCTCGATCTTCAATCCCTGGGCCTGGCGCGACCCGTCCGCCCTGGTCACCGGGTGCTGCTGCCGGCCGGCACGGTGGAGAGGGTGGACCACCAGGACCGCGTCGTCCACGTCGACCGGACCCGGCAGGAGATCAAGGACGCTCCGCCGTTCGACCCGGAGTCGGCTGACCCGGACCACCGCGAACGCGTCGGCAGGTACTACGCGGAGCGCCACGTGCCACCACCGGAGGCGACACCGCGGGTAATGTGACGTCGTGGTCCGGAAGGTCAACTGCGCGCCGGAGGCGGTCGACATGGTCGACGGCCTCCCGCTCGGCGTGACGCCCCGGTTCCCGTCCAGCTCCGGCGACGGCCGTGAGCAACTCCTCGACGTCCTCCGTGCCGGTGGCCTGCGGTTCCGCGCCGGCGCGCGATGGCGGGCGACTCGCTGAGTCGATCCCGCTGACCGAGGGGGCAGATACGCCCCGCTCGGCGCGCGCCCACGCGTGACCCACCTTCCGAGTACGAGAGGCACACCGCCATGTCCGTCGCACGCATGCTCACCGGCGACCGGCCCACCGGCCGCCTGCACCTTGGCCACTACGTCGGCAGCATCGCCAACCGGGTGCGGTTGCACCACCGGTACGAGAGCTTCTTCATCATCGCCGACCTGCACATGTTGACCACCAGGAACCGTCGCGAGGACATCGACCAGGTCTCCGCCAACGCGCGCGAGATGGTGACCGACATTCTCTCCGCCGGCGTCGACCCGGCGCGGGCCACGTTCTACCTCCAGTCGGCCATTCCGGAGGTCGGGGACCTCAACACCCTTTTGCAGAACCTGGTGACGGTGCCCCGGCTGGAACGGGTGCCGTCGCTCAAGGACATGGCCCGAGACTCCGGCAAGGAGGAGATGCCGTACGGACTGCTGGGTTACCCGGTGCTCCAGGCCGCGGACATCCTGTGCGTCAAGGGCGAGGTGGCACCGGTCGGCCGGGACAACGCCGCGCACGTCGAGGTGACCCGGGAGATCGCTCGCCGGTTCAATCATCTGTACGGCGAGGTCTTCCCGGTGCCCGAGCTGATCCCGGCGGACACGCCGAGCCTGGTGGGCACCGACGGCGCGGCCAAGATGAGCAAGAGCCGGGGCAACACGATCGCCCTCTCCGACGATCCGGCGACGGTGCGTCGGAAGGTGCTGGGCATGTACACCGACCCGAACCGGGTGCGGGCGGACGTGCCGGGCACGGTGGAGGGCAATCCGGTCTTCGCGTACCACGAGGTGTTCAACCCCGACCGTGACGAGGTGGCCGACCTGGCCCGTCGTTACCGGGCCGGGCGGGTCGGCGACGTGGAGGTCAAGGAGCGGTTGGTCGTCGCGCTGGAGACGTTCCTGGCGCCGATCCGCGAGCGCCGGGCGGAGATCGAAGCCGACCGGGGGCTGGTCGACCGGCTGATCGTCGAGGGCACCGAGCGGACCCGCCTGGAGGTCCGCGAGACCCTGGTCGAGGTACGGCGGGCGATGGGGCTGACCGGCGCGTACCAGCAGGTGCGGCGGCGGGCCGAGCGAAGCCGACGCCGGGCGGAGACCCCGGCCTGAGCGCACGACGGCGATCTCGGCCGACCGCTGCCGCAGCTGGCGCAGAATGCGAGGGTGAGGGGGATTTTCGACGTTCGTCCGGTGCCGGCCGGTGACCGGCACCGGACGACGATGTTCGAGATCTTCTTCGACCTGGTCTTCGTGTTCGCGCTCACCCGGGTCATCACGTTCATGGCGCAGCCGCCGACCGCGCTCACCCTGGCCCAGGGGCTCCTCCTCCTGCTGCTGTTGATCTACTCCTGGGGTCCGTACCTCTGGTTGGGAAACCTGGTCCGCGCTGACGTCGGCCCGGCCCGCGCGGCCACCCTGCTGGCGATGGCCGCGATCTTCGTGGCCGCGCTGGTGCTGCCGGACGCCTGGCGGCAGGGCCCGGGACTCTTCGACGCGCCCCTCACGCTCGCCCTGGCCTACCTGGTCACCAGGGCGGTGCAGCTCGTGGTGCTGCTCTGGGCGAGCACCGACGACCGGCGGCTGCGCTCCACCCTGCGGTTCTTCGCCGTTCCGGTCGCGGCGGCCTGGCTCCCGCTCGTGGTCGGCGCGCTGCTCGGCGGCGTCGCCCAGACCGTGCTGTGGACGGTGGCCTTCCTGGTGGACATCGGCGGCGCCCGCGTCGCGTCCGCGTTCCGCCCGTGGCCGCTGGGCAGCCTGGATCACTTCACCGAACGGTTCGGACTGGTGCTCATCATCGCGCTCGGCGAGGCGTTGATCGCCGCCGGCACCGGACCGAGGACGATGGCGCCGACCGGGGCCGCCCTGGTCGCGGCCCTACTCGGTCTGGTCATCACGATCTGCCTGTGGTGGTTGTACTTCGACCGGTTGGCACCCGCCGCTCGGAATTCCGTGATGCTGGTGCCGGACGAACGGCGCTCCGACGTGGCCGGCGACGCGTACGGCCTCGCCCACGCTCCCCTGATCATCGGCGCCATCTACGTGGCGCTCGGCATCGAGCAGGCGCTCGGCCAGCTCACCGAGGAGCCGTCGCATCCCGCCCGGTTGAGCTGGCCCGCCGCGACCGCCCTCTACGGTGGGGCCGCCCTGTACCTGCTCGCACGGCTGGTGTTCCGCCGATTGACCCTGCGCACGGTGCGTGCGGGGCAGGTCGTCGCGGCCGTCGTGCCGCTGGTTCTGCTGCCGGTCGCGCGGTCCCTGCCCGCGTTGGCCGAGCTGGCCCTGCTGACCCTCTTCCTGATCGGGGTGACCGGTTACGAGCGGCGGGTCGACCGGCGCGACCCACCGATCGAACCGGCACGGCCCGTGCGCCCCTGACTGCCCGGAGAAGTTCCGGACGCCGTGTCGATCCGCTGTAGCCTTCCCCGGTGAGTCTGCCTCTGCCTCCCGGCGAGTTCGCCGCGTATCTGTTCGACTGCGACGGCACCATCGTCGACTCGATGCCGCTGCACTACCTGGCCTGGCAGCGGGCGCTCGACGAGTGGGGCTGCGAGTTCCCGGAGGACCTCTTCTACGCCTGGGGTGGCCGGCCGACCGCCGACATCATCGTCGCGCTGAACGAGCGGCACGGTCTGGCGATGCCGGTGGCGACCGTCGTCGAGAACCGGGAGCGCATCTTCCAGGAGTTGCTGCCGCAGGTCGCCGCCGTGCCCGAGGTGGTGGCGCACATCCACGACGCGCACCGCCGGGTGCCGTTCGCCGTCGTCTCCGGCAGCACCCGCGCCACGGTCACCGCCTCCCTCGACGCGCTCGGTCTGCTGGACCGCTTCGACGTGCTGGTCTGCGCCGAGGACTACACGCGGGCCAAGCCCGACCCGGAGGCGTTCCTGCTCGCGGCGGAGCAGCTCGGCGTGGCCCCGGGCTCCTGCCTGGTCTTCGAGGACACCGACCTGGGCATCCAGGCCGCGACGGCGGCCGGCATGGCTTCGGTACGCGTGCCGCAACAGCGCACCCGCTGAGGTCTCAGCTGACCGTCAGCAGGAGCTTGCCCGTGTAGGAGGTCTGTAGGCGCTTGTGCGCCTCCCGGACCTTGCCCAGCGGGAACTTCTCTGCGACGTGCACCACGAACGGCCCGGCCTCGATGAGTTCGTTGAGGCGCTGCAACTGTCGACGGTTCGCTTCCCCGTCGTAGGCCCGGACAACGACGCCGGGCCGCTCGCTGGGCTCCGGCCGCACCCCGTGGGGGTACGCGACCACGCCGCCGTCGATCAGCGCCTCGGTGAGCCGGTCCAGGGTTTTGCCGGCGGCCATCGCCAGGATGGCGTTCACTCCGGCCGGTACCGCGTCCCGGATCCGTGCGAGCAGGTCGGTCACGTCGCCGTGGCCGTCGAGGGACACGTCGGCACCCAGGCGGGTCACCAGCGCGACGCCGTCCGGCCCGGACGCCACGGCGATCACGTTCAGCCCCTGCCGCTTGGCCAACTGCACGGCCAGGTGGCCCTGGCCGCCGCTCGCACCGAAGATCAACAGCCAGGCGCCAGGGGCCAGGCTGAGCGCGTCGAGTCCGGCCAGCGCGGTCAGCGCGTCGGTGGACATGGCGCCGGCGTGCTCCGCCGGTACACCGTCGGGCAGCCTCGCGGCGTACTCGGCCTTGACGGCCGCGTACTCGGCGTAGAAGCCGCCCTTCGGTCGGGCGGTGGCGGAGACGTAGACCAGGTCGCCCACCGCGAGATCGGTCACCTGGCTGCCGGCCGCGATGACGGTTCCGGCGCCGTCGGAGCCGGGCACGATCGGGAGGGACGAGCCCTCCGGCACCAGCACACCCTGCCGCTCGTACGCGTCCCACACCCCGACGCCGGCGCTCAAGACCTTGATCAGCACCTCGTCGTCGGCGACCTCCGGGATCGGCAGCTTCCGCAGAGTGATCACCTCCGGCCCACCGAACTCGTCGAAGGCCGCGGCCTGCATCCGCTCTGGCAGATCCCCGTCAACCATGTGGATTCCCTCTCCGTGCCGGCGTCACCGTCGCAGCATGCCGGCTCGGTGACGGGCGTGGCCTCGGGCCGAGCGCCATTCACCCACAAGGGCGACCGCCTGCTCGGGGCGTGCTTCGGTGGGCGTAGCCGGGGCCGGCAGTGCCCGGGAGCCGCGATCAGGACGTCTGCGGCTCCCGACCGCCGAGGGCCTGCGCGACGGCGTCTCGCACCCGGGCGTCCTCGCGTGCCTTGCGCTGCGCCCGGTTACGGCGGCGGTACAGGTACGCCCCGACGACCACGGCGACCAGCACGACGAGCGCCAGGACCAACATCCACGGCAGTGCCCAGCCGTGCGCGGTGGCCTGGACCGGCTTGAGCGAGGTGGTCGAGCCCGACACGTCGGTGAGCAGGGGGGTGATGGTGGCGGTCGCGGCGAGTCGGACGGCGGGAGCCACGCCGCGTACGGGCACGCTCACGTTCCAGCTCTCACCCGGGAGCAGTTCCGGCGGGGCGGCGATGTCACCGGCCCGGACCCGCAGCACGCCGAACGGACCCGAGACCGACAGCGTCTGCTTCCCGGACAGGGCGGCGTTCCCGATGTTGTGGATCTTGTAGGTGACGGTGGCGACGCCCTTGCTGAGCGGGTTGGACGACCCGTCGTACGTCACGTGGAGGTCCTCGATCGCGAGGTTCGGCTTCAGCTCGCCGCCGACCCGCAACTTGATCCGGATACCGAGGCGACGGTCCACATTGATGCCCTCGGTCTGGTTGGCCTGCGTCAGCGCGGTGAGGATGCCGCCGACGTAGTCCCCGGGCGTGGCGTTGTCGGGGACGCTGATCGTGAAGGGGACCTGCGCGGTCTTCCCGGGCTGGATCACGACGTTACCGGCGCCCGCCTTCGCCCAGGCACCGATCGCCACCGACTTCTTGTCCCTGGTGAGCAGGTCGAGCTGGCCGGCGTCGGTGGTGAAGCCGTCGGCGGCGTACACGGCCAGGTTCAGTGGCGCCGGGCCGCGGTTGGCCACGACCATCGCGTCCTCGACGACACCACCGGGATTGACGTTGTAGCTGTAACTGGACCGGGCCTCGCCGTAGCCGTTGGAGGCCGTCCGGACCGTCCAGGCGACGTTGCCGTCCGCCGCCAGGGCGGGGCCGGCACCGACACCGGCGGCCGCGACGGCGGCGAGCAGGGACAGCGCGGCCGTACGGAGGAGTACGGCGGTCGTGGTCTTCCAGCGGGTCACGGACGGTCGCATGTCGGATCCTTGAGGTGATCTTGGGAGTTGGTGAACCGGTGGCGGGGTAGGCCCCCGAAGGTGCCTACCCCGCCCGGTGGAACAGGTGCGATCAGCTGCTCAGCGCGGTGATCGTGAGGGTGGTGCGGTAGCTGCCCTTCGCGATGCTGTCCGGGATCTTCAGATCCAGGTCGCGCCGAGCTTGGCGCCGCCCCGGGGGTGACCCTGGGCAGCCGCGCCGAGGCCGCTGGAGACCGAGAGGCCCTTGCCCTGGTCGTCGAAGGACGACAGGACCGGAGCGCCGGCCTCGGCGCCCGCGCCGCCGTCGAGCACGTACGGGGTCCAGCCCAGGTAGGAGCCGGAGAACTTCTTGTCGGCGTCCTGGAAGTCGCCGACGCTGGCCGAGATCGACCACGGGGCGAGGGAACGGCGGCTGTCCGACACCAGGATCGGGTTGATCTTGCCGGTCGCCTCGAAGGAGGTGCCGTTGCGCTCCTGCGCGGTGCCCAGGTCGACCAGGCCGTTGTAGCCGTCGATCGTCCAGCCGAACTCACCCGGAGCCGGGTTCGGCACGTTGACCTGGATGGCCTGGCCGTCACCCTGGTACGGGTGCACCGTCACCTTGTCGACGACCGAGCCGACCGGCTGCCCGTCGGGGGTGTTGACGCAGGAGAGGCCCTTCTCGACGGCCGGGTTCGGCGCCGCGCAGGTGCCGCTGCGGATGTTCGCCAGGACCAGCTTGTCGCCGCGCACCTGCACCTTGACGTAGCTGCGGACGTGCTCCTGGTTCTGCGTCGAGTTGTACCAGTACTTGTCCGGGTCCAGCGGGTCCGGGCCGTTGCCGCGGATGCCGGTGCCGGTGTTGTCCGGCTTCTTGATGTCGTAGTACTTCGAGCCGGAGGCCGAGTTCGCCGTCACGTAGATGACGCCACCCGGGCCGGGGTACACCTCGGGCGCGCCGGGCTGCTCGGCCGGGTTCTCCTTCTGGCCGTTCTTGATCGAGTAGCTGCGGGAGTAGCTGTGGTCGTGACCCTGCAGCACCATGTCGACGCCCAGGTTCGAGAAGGCCGTGGTGAAGTCTTCCCGCCGCTGCTTGTTGTCGCTGTCGGTCGCGTGGCTGGCCGGCGAGTAGATGGAGTGGTGGTAGACCAGCACCTTCCACTTGGCCTCGGAGCCGTGCTTGTTGATGACGTCGGTGACGTACGCGACGTGCGCCGCGTCGCCGCCGGCGGAGCCATCCGCCGGGTTGACGTAGCTGTTGCTGTTCAGGTCGATGAACAGCACGTCCTTGTGGATGAACCAGTAGTCGCCGCCGGACCGGGTCGCCTGGTCACCGCTGTAGTACTGCGACGAGCGATCGGTGTTCGGGGTGAAGTGGTGCTGCTCGTAGGACTTGCCGCCGACATCGTGGTTACCGATGGTGGCCACGAGCGGGTATTGGCGCAGCTGTTCCGGAGCCAGGAACGAGGTCCACTGCCCCTCGTCGTTGGCGCTCTCCACGTGGTCGCCGGCGGACACCAGCAGCTCGGTGTTCGGGTTGGCGGCGGTGGCGACCTTCAGGGTCTCCTCCCAGCCAGCCTGGTCCTTCAGCCGGTCACCGGAGGAACCGATCTGCGGGTCACCGAAGAACAGGAAGTCGTAGTCGCCCTCGAAGTCCTGCGTCTTGAAGGCGTACGCGGGGGACCAGCTGCCCTCGGCGCCGACCCGGTACGAGTACGCCGTGTTCTCGCGCAGGTTGCTGATCGTGGCGTGGCGGTTGAAGCCGGTGGTCGAGGTGTTCGCCGCGCCAACGGCGTCGAAGCTGACGGCGCTGGCCGGGAACTCGCCGTTGACGATCTCGGCGGTCGGGGCGAGCTGGATCTTCTGCGCGGTGTCGGCCGAGGAGTACCAGGACACGATGCGCTGGGTCTCGTTGGCGCCGACGCCGAGGACGATGCCGGACACCGTGGTGGGGTCGGCAGCACTGGCGGCGGTCATCAGACCGCTACCGAGGGCCGCGCCCATTCCCAGGAATCCGGCTACGACCCCGGCGACAACGCGCCGCCGCACGAGCCGGGAGGCTCGTGTCGAGGTGCTCAATGTCATCGACATTGTTCCCTTTTCAAATAGAGAAATGGATTGTGCCTGCTTCCGACACTGGGGAAGCAGATCCAAGCTTTCGCTGGCCGATGAACCCGCCATGAACGTGATCTTGCGAATGGCTGCACTTCGCGAACTAGTTAGCCGTACTCAGGACCCGGAGACGCGCTGGACAAACCAGACCAGTCCCATAATGGACACGGCTCCGGAAACGGCACCGGTCACCCAGAGCCCGATTTTCGGCGCACGACGGCGCAGCACGATCAGCAGCGGGAAGACGATGGCGATTATCGTCAGTTGGACGACCTCGATGCCGACGTTGAACACCAGCAGCGACCACAGCAGCGTCCACGACCACGCCTCGTCGATGCCCAGCGCGCCGGCGAAGCCGAGGCCGTGCACGAGACCGAAGCAGAACACCACGCCGAGGCGGACCCAGCCGGAGCGGTCGAGGCTGAGGTGACCGTGCCCGGCCGTCTCCAGGTCGGTCGCGTGGTCACCACGCCGCCAGATGCCCCACAGGTGCCAGCCGGCCACCACGGCGATCGACAGCGCGATGACCGGCTCGACCACCGCCGCCGGCACCTCGACCAGGCCGAGAGCCGCGAGCATGAACGTCACCGAGTGCGCCAGGGTGAAGCTGGTGGCCGCGAGCACGATCTCCCGAAGCCGCCGTGACCCGGCGATGAGCGCCAGCAGGAACAGGATGTGGTCGATCCCGGACAGCAGGTGCTCGGCACCCAGCAGGAAGAACTCGCCGAACCGCTCGTACCACGCCTGGCCGGTCGAGAAGGAGGGGTGGGCGGCGTCGAGCGCGGCGCTGCCCGAACGGCCGTCGATCTCGTAGGTGACGATCGTCTTGGTGTCCTTGACGTAGGCCTCGTCGTCCGGGAAGAGGCCGCTGCGCACCTCGTGCTCGTCGGCTCGCTCGGGACAGGTCCAGTCGAGCAGCAGGTCCGCGTAGGGCACGCCCTCGCGTTCGCCGATCGTCGCGTCGCCCACCTGCGTCGGCCGGCAGGCTTCACCCCGGGAGGTCACCGAGAACCGGTCGGAGACGTACCGGAGGACCGTCGCGGCGTGGGTCTTCAGCGCCACGGCCTGCGCGCCGGTGTCACCGGCTTCGAACGCGGCCGTCCCCGCCCGGAAAAGTGGATCGTCGTCACCGGAATCAGCGGCGGAGACGATCAGGAGGTCGTATTCGAGCTCCAGTGCCGTACGAATGTGACCCTCGTCTCCGGCGGAGATTTTCGCGTACACGGTCGACGAGAAGCCGTGGGCGGACGCCGGGCCGGCACCCAGAAACGGAATAACCGCCGCAGCGATCCCGACAAAGATGATGACAACGGTACGGCGTACGTGCCGGAACATGCGGCCCCCTCGGTTGGCCAGTGCACGCTGCACGCCGTGGGTGAACACCAGCCCGCACGTCGACGAACCAACGGAGAACAAATCGCCGGAACGACCGTCGGCGGATTGTCCACGGCCGGAACTGGGATAGGAATACCAGGCAGCACGCCCAGTTCTCCGTTCGAAAGGACGATCACCTTGCGCCCCCCGCTCCGGGCCGTCGCCCTGCTGGCCGCGACCGCCGCGCTCGTCGCCGCCTGTGACTCCGGCGACGACTGGTCACAACCGCATCCCGCGCCGAGCGCCGTCGGCACTCTCGGACCAGGGTTCGTCGACCCCTCCGCCAGGCCCGCCCCGGAAGCGACCATCACGCCGCAGCCCGGCTCGTGGGCCGGCGTCCATCCGTCGAAGGACTACCGGGTGGTGCTGCTCACCGTCGGTGACGACACCCCGACCAAGGCGCTCGGGACAGCGGTCAACGACTGGGCCGACGACGAACACGTCGACCTGAGGACGATCGTCGTCGGCAAAGCGCAGGACGCCGTCCCCAGCATCGCCAGGGCCATGGCGATGAACCCGGACCTCATCGTCAGCGTCGGCAACGACCTCATCGACCCCCTCGCGCTGGTCACCCCGAACCACCTGGACGAGCAGTTCCTCGTGGTGGGCGCGGAGCTGGCCGAGCCCACCCACAACGTCACCGCGGTCGACTGGGACGGCGCGTCGTTCCGTGGCGAAGGGCTCGGCATGTCCTCGACGTACGACCCGACCTCGTTCACGGCCGAGCGTTGCGCGGCCGCCATCCGGGCCGGCGTCGCGGCGGTCCTCAACGACCTGACCGGGATCGTGGTCTGGCTCTGAGGGGTTCGGGCTGTCCGTTCCGGGGCCGGACGAGGCCCGGTGCGAGGGCTTGCGGCCTCCGCACCGGGCCTGCGGATCAGACGGCTGAACAGGTGGGGGTCATTCCTGCGCCGGTGCCGGTGCCCTGGTAGCCGAACTCGGTCGACTGGCCGGGAGCGACGGCGCCGTTGTACGCGACGTTCGTGAACCGCACGGTGCCGGTGTTTCCGCTCTGGTTGGCGCCCCACACGCTGGTGACGCTGGCGCCCGATGGCAGGGTCATGGCGACCGTCCATCCGTTGACCGGCGTGGTGCCGGCCGTGACCCGGACCGTGGCGACGAAACCGCCGGTCCACTGGTTGACCGACACCGTCGCCGTACAGCCGCCACCGGTCGGCGGTGGCGTGGTCGGAGGTGGCGTGGTCGGAGGCGGCGTCGTCGGAGGCGGCGTGGTGGTGGGCGGGGTGGTGGGGCCGTCGGTCAGGACGGGCGTCTGCCAGTCCCGCCAGTCGGCCAACCGGCCGAGCGCCTTGCTCGAAATCCGGATCACACCCGGCTCGTTCCCCGTCTTCAACAGAAATTTCCGGATGTTGTTCTGGAGCGGCGTACGCCACTCGGGGCGGTTGGCGCAGTGGCTGCCGTCCTGGACGTCGGACCAGTAGGTGATGTTGTCGCCGGCGCCGAGCGCCTTGTAGACCTCCGCGCCGCCCAGGGCCGCCACGCTCGCCGACCGCGGGCCGAGGTTGGCGATGTGCGGGTTGTCCATGATGAACAGCCCTCGCGGCGCCACCATCGCGACCATCTCGTGTGTGTCCAGCGGGAGCCGGTTCGGGCTGCCGGTGAAGGAGCCGAACGCGTCACCCAACCAGGGCTGCTCGCCGTACGCGCTGCTCAGGCTCTGGGCGCCCTCGCCGGGAATGCCGCGGAAGATGGGAACGCCGGCGCTGCCCGACTCGATCGGCATGGTCAGGGCGATGCGCTGATCGAACACTCCGATCGCGAAGGCGCCCTTGCCGTAGCGGGAACAACCCGTGACGCCCATCGCGTCGGCCTTGAGGATCCTGCCGTCGGACTGCTCGATGACGTCGATGATCCGGCTGACACCCCAGCCCCAGGCGGCGAGCAGCCCGGTGCCGCTGGAGGAGCCGTAGATGCTGTAGAACGCGCCCTGCTTGTTGGTGCGGGGCGTGCCCTCGCGGCCGACCGCCAAGGGGTCGTAGCTGATGACCGCGGCGCCGGTGGCCTTGATGGTCGCGGTGTCCGCACCGAACCCGCCCACGACCACGACGGCCGGGAAGGGACCGGTGCCGCTCGGCAGCTCGACCCGCGCCGAGAAGCTCGAACTCTTGCCGTTGTGCGACACGTTGACGGTGATGCTGCTGTTCGAGACCGTGCCCGTGACGCTCGCCGGCTTGGCGGGCTTGTCGCCGTAGACGAACTTCTCCGCCAGCTCCTTGATCTCCGCCCGCCGGCAACGCCAGTCGGACTTGGAGGTGATGGTCGAGCCGTTCAGCTTCTTGAAGGGATCGGGAAGCTTGGCATTGGTGGGCAGGGAGGCCAGGTCGGGCAGACCGGACACGGCGCAGTCGGCGCCCTCGTCCTCCACCGCTGCGGCCAGTGCGCCCACGGCGGCCTGAGCATTCGTCGTTCTTGTTACTACCGATACCGATCCGGCGACCGTGAGCGCAGCTACCGCCAGCGCGACGACCACCGGACGGGTCCCAGAGCGGCCCGAGCGGGTGATCACCAGGGCTCTCCTTCCGGTGTGATGGGGGTGGGAAGGAACGAAACATGATCGAAGACCATGGATGCCAGCCGTGCCAAGTCTGATCCCGGCCATCGCTACGGGTCAATGTATTTCCGAAACTTTCGACGCCTCTCGCCTCGCGGCGGGGGCGCAGTTGCGCGCGATTCGCGCCGGCTGCGTCCCGAGAGGCGCCGGCTCGGGCGGCAGTGGCGCCCCCCCAGGTATCGGAAACATTTCGAGGGAACATCGGGTCACCGTCCGTCGAGTCGACGTGCGATCCTCTGTCAGACGATCTTGATCAGATCCATATGGAGGCACGGCTTGCGGACCGCTTCACGCACTCATCGTCGAATCGCGGCGCTGGGCATCGCCATGGCGCTCGCGTGCGGCTCGGCGGTGGGGCTCACGTCCGCCACGGCCTCCGCGGCCGAGGTCGCACCGACCGACCTCAAGACCGCCGGCCAGCCATGTGCCGCCGCCGCTCCCGGGCCGTACCTGAACCCGGCGCGCCTCGGCATCGCCGAGGCCATCACGCTGCGGGGCATCTACAGCCGTACCGGCCAGGGCGGGTTGCGGGCAGACTTCCAGGTGTGGGATGTCGCCGACCCGGAGCGTCCGCAGCAGTGGCTGGTCGAGATGGGCGAGCAGAGCGATGAGCTTTTCGTCCAACTCGACGACACGACCAAGCAGCTCGACGGCGTCACGTACGCCTGGCGGGTGCGCGTCCTCGACGGTGTGGACGCGTCACCCTGGAGCAGCACCTGCCATTTCACGGTCGACCGCAGCGGAGGCCCGGCTCCGTCGGTCACCTCTGCCGAATACCCCGCGGCGGGTTGGGGCGGCGCCAGCGGCGCGATCGGTGTCCCCGGTACGTTCACCCTGACCTCGGTCTCCGACGACACCGTCAGCTACCTCTACACGTTCTACTCGGGCGAACTGCCCGACGAGTACGAAGAGTCCCGGGTGGAGGCCGTGGGGTTGGGCGGATCGGCGACCGTCGGGTTCACGCCACGGTCGAGCCTCCACCACTCACTCACCGTCTACGCCATCGACCGAGCCGGAAACAGGTCCGAGCGGGCCGTTTACGAGTTCTCCGTCAAGGAGACCCGCCCGTCGATCCTCTCGGCCGCGTACCCGCAGGGAATGACCAACCCGGACTACAACGTCGGCGTACCCGGCGCGTTCGAGATGACCGCCACGGTCGCCGACACCGCGCTCTTCTCGTGGCGGATCGATGGGGGCGGGCCCTCGGGCACCGTGCCGGCGGACGCCAACGGGAAGGCGACGGCGATGATCGCCCCGCCCCGCGGTGGCCGGCAGACCCTGTACGCCCACAGCGTCACCCGCGACGGCACGGCGCACGCCCCCCGCGCCTACCAGTTCACCGTCGACAACGCCCCGGTTCTCACCGGTGACACACGTGGGGAGGTGACGATCGGCTCCTCGCTCACCTTGCACCTCGCTCCGCGCGCACCGCAGGTCGAGGCGTACCTGTACTGGCCGGAGTACTCGAGCATCGAGGAACGGCCGGTTGTGAAGACCACCGTTCCGGCTCGCCCCGACGGCACCGCCGACCTCACCTGGACCGCCACCGAGACCGGCATCGACGGCCTGCGGATCCAGAGCCGAAGCGCGGACGGCACCCTGTCCGAGCCGCGATGGTTGAACCTCTCGATCGACGGGGCGGCGCCGCAGGTGACCCGCAGCGGCAGCACCGCGGCGGGCACCACGTCCACCTTCACCGCCCGCAGCCAGATGGCGGGCATCGTCGAGTACGTGGCGACGCTGAACGGCGACGAGGCCACCAGGCAGGTTCTCAAGCCGGCCGCCACCGGCAAGGTCACCTTCAGCTTCACCACCATGGTGATCGGCCACAACTACGTCGTCGTCGTTGCTCGTAACGCCGCCGGAGTGCAGACGGAGAAGGGCGTCGACGCCTGGACGACGACGGACGAGCCGCAGGTCACCTCGACCGACTTCCCTGCGACCGGCAGCGGCCGACTCGCCACCGGCACGTTCACCTTCAGCTCCTACCTGCCCGACACGGTCGGCTACCTGTATTCGATCAACGACGAGCCGTACGTCAGGATCCCCGCCCGACCCGACGGCACCGCGACGCTGACCTGGACGCCGCCGGCGGACGGCGCCTACCGCCTGAACGTCCGCCGGGTCAAAACCGAGGGATTCCCCTCGGCGATCATGTATTACCGCTTCGCCGTCACCACCGCTGTCACCACGGTCACCTCGGCCACTCCGGTCGCAGTGCCGTCGGGTGACCTCCGGACGATCACCGTCAACGGCACCTGGCTGCACCCGCAGGACAAGGTCCAGGTGACCCCCGTCGGCGGGTCACCGATCACCGCCTGGGTGAGGACGGTCTCGGCGGACCGCACGACGCTGACCGCCGAGGTGGACCTCAGCCTGGCGCCGGTCGGTCCGGCCAGCCTGACCCTGCACCCGTATGGACTGCTCCAGCCGGTGGTCCTGGCCAACGCGTTCACGATCGCCCCGCCGCCGCCGTTGCGCTCGGTCACGCCGCCCACGATCACCGGAACGGCGGCGGTCGGTGCCACCGTCACGGTGAACCCGGGTGAGTGGACGCCCACCGCCGAGGACCACTCGTACCAGTGGTCGGCGAACGGTGTCGCGATCAGCGGCGCGATCAACCCGTCGTTCAAGATCCCCCTGGCGCTGCTCGGGCAGCGGCTCACCGTCGAGGTGAGAGCGGCCCGAACCCGCTACACCACGACCGCTGCGACCTCGGCTGCCACCGTGGTCGTCAGCGGCGAGAGGCCTCCGAGCCGGCCGATAGTGCGCCCCGGTACGCCGTGGCCGGATCCGCGCCGACCGGCCGCCTGAGCCGCCGTTCGCCCGCCTGACCGTCCGGTCGGCGGGCACAGCGGTCGACGTGCTCCGAAAGTGGTCCGATTGGCCGCTTCCGAGGGCTCAACAGGGGTCCACGTGCGTCGTACTCGCATGGGATCCTCCTTTCCGCGGGCAGCCCTCGGCGCCCGTTTCATCATGGGGAGACCAACGTGCGTATACCTTCGCGTGCCCGTCGCCGGATAACGGCGGTGGTCGCGGCATCGGCGCTCGGCTGCGCGGCAGTGGTGGGCTTCACGGCCACTCCGGCCGCCGCCGCGCTGTCGGCGCGACCGACCTCCAGACCGCCGGCCAGCCCTGCGCCGCCGCCGCGCCCGGGCCATACCTGAGCCCGGACAGACTCAACGACGCCCGTGCCGTGGTGCTGAAGGGCACCCTCACCGGCGCGGACGAGGGCGCCGAGTTGCAGGCCGACTTCCAGGTCTGGGACATCACCGATCCGGAGCAGCCACAACAGTGGCTCACCGGCCTGGGCGAGCGGAACGACGAGGTCTACATCCAGCTCGAGGACGATTCGCGGCAGCTCGACGGTGTCACAT
Organism: Micromonospora parastrephiae; assembly: GCF_016802865.1. GTDB lineage: Bacteria > Actinomycetota > Actinomycetes > Mycobacteriales > Micromonosporaceae > Micromonospora > Micromonospora parastrephiae. The sequence continues at coordinate 16,094 of NZ_JAEVHM010000085.1, forward strand.
ACGCCTGGCGGGTCCGGGTCCTCGACGGCGCGACGGCGACGCCCTGGAGCGGCACGTGCTACTTCACGGTCGACCGTACCGGCGGCCCGGCACCGGCCGTCGCCTCCACCGTGTACCGGCCCGGCGACTGGGACAACGCCAGCGGCGCGATCGGCGTCCCCGGCACGTTCACGTTCACCTCGGCCAGCGCCGACACGGTGAGCTACCGCTACCAGTTCTACGCCAGCGAACTGAGTGAGCAGACCCCGGAGGCCACGGTGGACGCCGACGGGCTGGGTGGCCCGGCGACGGTCGAGTGGACACCTCGGTCGGCCGGCTACCACTCCGTCTCGGTCTATGCCATCGACCGGGCCGGGAACTACTCCGAGCAGGCCCACTACCAGTACCACGTCAAGGAGACCCGTCCGTCGATCTTCTCGGCCGCGTACCCCGAGGGCACGCCGAACCTGGACTACAACATCGGGGTGCCCGGCGCGTTCGAACTGCGCTCCAACGTCGCCGACACGGTGTCGTTCGCGTGGCGGATCGACGGGGACGGGCCGTCGGGGACGGTGCCGGCATCCGCCGACGGAACGGCCACGGCGATGATCGCCCCGACCCGCGCCGGCCGGCAGACCCTCTACGTCCACAGCGTCACCCGCGACGGCACGGCGCACGCCCCCCGCGCCTACCAGTTCACCGTCGACAACGGCCCGAAGCTGACCGGCGACGTCGACCGCGGCGTCACGATCGGTTCGTCGCTCACCTTCCACCTCGCGCCCCGGTCACCGCAGGTGCAGGCCTACGTCTACTGGGTGGAACACTCCGGGCTGTTTCCACCGCCGATCGAGAAGGTCACCATCCCGGCGCGGGCGGACGGCACCGCCGACCTCACCTGGATCGCCAAGGAGACCAGCGTCAACGGTCTGCGAATCCAGAGCCGCAGCGCGGACGGCACCCTGTCCGAACCGCGCTGGAACTACATCTCGGTCGACGGCGCGTCGCCGATGGTGAACCGCACCGGCGGCACCGACGTGGGAACGCCGGCCACCTTCACGGCCCGCACCCAAATGGTGAACGTCACCGAGTACGTGGCGACGTTGAACCGCGACGAGGCCACGAAGAAGGTTCTCAAGCCCGCCGCCGACGGCAGCGTCACCTTCACCTACACGCCGACCAAGGGTGGCTACACCTACGTCACCGTCGTCGCCCGTAACGCCGCCGGGGTGCAGACCGACGAGGGCGGCACCTCCTGGTCCGTGCTGGACGGGCCCCGGGTCACCTCGACCGACTTCCCGACGACCGGCACCGGCCGGCTCGCTCCGGGCACGTTCAGCTTCACGCCACGCCTCCCGGGCACGACCGCATACGAGTATTCGGTCAACTTCGGGTCGTACGCCACGGTCGCCGCCAGGGCCGACGGCACCGCGACACTGGCCTGGACACCGCAGGACACCGGCTGGCACTACCTGACCGTTCGCAGCTTGACGGCCAGCGGCACCCGCTCCGCGGGAACGCAGTACTCCTTCCAGGTCGAGGTCGGTTCCGCGACGGTCACCTCGGTCGCACCGGCCGTCGTACCCCCGGGCGCCGTCCGGACGATCACCATCAGCGGCAGCGGGTTGCACCCGAAGGACCGGGTCGAGGTGAATCCCGCGTCGGGCGGCCCGTTGACCGCGACGGTGAAGTCGGTCTCGGCGGACGGCACGTCGATGACCGTGGACGTGAACCTCGGCTCCGCGCCGGCCGGCAAGGTCAGCCTGACGCTGCACCCGTACGGCGCCGGCGAGCCGGTCGTTCGGGCCAACGCCTTCACGATCAACCCGCCCCTGGCGATCCGCGCGGTCAGCCCGCCGACGATCACCGGCACCGCGGTGGTCGGAGGGACCGTCACCGCCAAACCGGGCGAGTGGACGCCTTCGACGACGACCTACCGGTACCAGTGGGCGGCCGACGGTGTCCCGATCACGGGCGCGACCGGCGCAACGTTCCAGATCCCCCAGGCGCTGCTCTGGAAGCGGCTCACCGTGACGGTGACGGCCAGCCGGGACGGCTACACCGAAGCCTCCGCCACCTCGGCCGCCACGGCGGCGGTCGCCAAGGGCAGCGGTGACCGGCCGCCGCGCCGGCCGATAGTGCAGCCGGAGACACCGTGGTCGGATCCGCGCCGCCCAGCCGCCTGATCAGACGGTGACGACTGGAGCCGGCCGCGTATCCCCGACGGGATGCGCGGCCGGTTCAGTGAGGGGCAGGCCCACGGTCCTCGAACTCGTACGTGGTGGTGAGGCCCTCGGGCAGGTCCGGGACCAGCGCGTTGGTGCCGTCGACCACCTGGACGTAACGCTTTCCCTGGAACACCGAGTAGCTGCCGTCGGCGACCTGCTCGATCCGGAAGAGCTGCGTCGATGCGGCCGGGTCGCACGCCCGGCCGCGTACGCTGCCGGGCGCGGCGTCGTGTACGACGGTCATGCAGACCTGAGCGGCCCCGGACGCGGTGGCCAGCGCGATCCGGAACCCGTCGCCGTCGGGGCGTAGCACCCACAGCGCCCGGTCGTCGATGGCCCGCTCGGTGGTGGCCCGCACCCGATCGCTGTCGCGGTCGATCGCCAGCGCCACCCCGGGCATGCCGGGCAGCGCGATCCGGACCTGCCGCCGGCCGCCGAGGATGTCCTGCGGCCCCGCTGGTGCGGTCTCCGACGGCACGACCGACGGTGGTACCGGGCTCGCCGGGCCCGCGCCGGGCGTTCCGACGTCGGTCCGCATCTGCGACAGGCTGGTGCCAGCGGCGACGGCCACGAGGGCCAGCCCTGCGGCGGTCACGGCCGCCCGGCGCCGCCGACGCTGGTCGCTGCGCTGCCGCAACGCCTGGGCAGGGGGAAGCGTGGTGACTCGTCGCACCTCGTCGACGATCGCGGTGAGGTCGTCGCGCGGATCAGCCATGGGAGGTCTCCTCCTGGTGCGCATCGGTCAGCAACCCGGCCATGGCTCTCCGACCTCGGGCGAGGTACGTCTTCACGGTTCCGACGGGTGCCTGCATCTCGGCTGCGACATCGGCGACGCTGAGGTCGTTCAGGTGGTGCAGCACGATGGCGCGACGCTCGTTGGCGCTCAGCCGCTGCAGCGCCTGGAGCAGGGCGACGTGATCCTCGCTGAGTCCGGGCAGGCTCTGGTCGACGGCCGCCCGGCGATGCGCGCGGATCCGGTTGAACGTCTTGCGCCAACTGCTGACCGCGATCCGGGAGGCGACGCGGCGGACCCACGCCTCCGGGCTGTCCGCCTCCCGTACCGTCCGCCAACGCTGCCAGGCCCGCATGAACGCCTCGGCGACGGCGTCCTCCGCCTCGGCACGGTTGCCGGTCAGCGCGTAGACGTGACCGACGACCCGCCCCGCACAGGCCGCGTAGAGGGCGTCGAACTCCTCGGCGTCACGCATCCGACAGGTGCCCTCCGCTGCCTCGTCCCCTGGTCACCGCCGATGCAACCCGCTCAGGGCAACCGGTCGCATCGGCGCGGTACGTGATTGTGGCGACCGTCACAGCAGGGTGATCAACCCAACGGCTGGACCAGGCGTCATCGTGCCGTCCCGGGAGACGCCCGTGGCGGAGAGGACGATGTGCGACGACGGCAACGACGGGCGCTGACAGCCGGCGTACTCACGACCGCGCTGGTGGCGGCGAGTCTCACGGCCGGTCCGGCGAACGCGCGGGAGAAGCCGGGGCCGACGGTCTCCGGCAGGGCCGGCAGCTTCACGCTGATCACCGGAGACCGGGTGTCGGTGGACGCGGGCGGCACCTCGGAGATCCAGCGAGGGGCGGGACGGGCCGGTATGCGGTTCGTGACCAGCCGGGAGGGTGGTCACCAGTTCGTCATCCCGGTGGACGCGATGCCACTGCTGCGGGACGGACGCCTCGATCGACGGCTGTTCGACCTCACCGCGCTCGGCGAGTTCGGCTACGACGACCGGGCGACCGAACTGCCGCTGCTCGTCGCGTACCCGGAGAACATGGCGGCGCAGGCGCGGTCCGCGACCGTCGGGGGCGACGCGCGGGTGCGGGCCGACCTGCCCGCCGCGCACGCGCTGGCCGTTCGCGCGGACCGGGAGGACCGGGTCACGCTCTGGACCTCGCTCACCCGCGGCCCGGCGTCGGCACGCACCCTCGCCGCCGGAATCACCCACATCTGGCTGGACGGGAAGCGTCGGGTCTCCCTGGACCGCAGCGTGCCGCAGATCGGTGCGCCGGCGGCCTGGCAGGCCGGCTTCGACGGCACCGGCGTGACCGTCGGCGTGCTGGACACCGGGATCGACGCCAGCCACCCCGACTTCGCCGGACACCTCGCCGAGGTCCGGGACTTCACCGGCGGCAACGACCCCGCCGACACGGTCGGGCACGGCACCCACGTGGCGTCGACCATCGTGGGCAGCGGCGCCGCCTCCGGTGGCAGGTACCGAGGTGTGGCGCCGGGAGCGAAGCTGCTCGTCGGCAAGGTCTGCGCCACCACCGAATGCCAGGACTCGGACATCATCACGGGCATGCAGTGGCTCGCGCCCAGGGCGCGGGTGGTCAACCTGAGCGTCGGCGGCGACGACGCCCCCGGCCTGGACCCGCTGGAAACCGCGGTCCAGGACCTCAGCCACCAGTACGGGACTCTCTTCGTGATCGCGGCCGGCAACGAGGGCAAGCCGAAGTCGGTCTCGTCGCCGGCCACCGCCGACGACGCGCTCGCCGTCGCCGCGGTCGACGCCGACGACCAGCGGGCGTACTTCTCCAGCCGGGGTCCGCGCATCGGCGACAACCACATCAAGCCCGAGATCAGCGCGCCCGGCGTCGACATCGTGGCCGCCGCTCCCGGCGGCGACTACGCCACCATGTCGGGCACGTCGATGGCCACCCCGCACGTGGCCGGCACCGCCGCGATCCTCGCCGGGCAGCACCCGGACTGGACCGGCCCGCAGCTCAAGGCCGCCCTGATGGACTCCGCCAAGCCGACCGGCGCGGACACCCTCTACGAGCTGGGCGCGGGACGGGTCGACATCGCCCGCGCGGTCGCCCAGCCGATCGCCACCGACGTCGGTGCCATCGACTTCCCGGTGCAGCGTTGGCCCCACGCCGACGACATCCCGTTCACCCAGGTCGTCGGTTACCGCAACACCGGCACCGCGCCGGTCACCCTGGCACTGACCATCGCCCCGGCGCCGGCCGGCATGCTGACCGTCAGCCCGACCACCCTCGTGGTGCCGGCCGGCGGCCGCGCCGAGGCGACGATCACCGTCGACACCCGGGTGGACACCCCCGACGGCGTCTACCAGGGGGCGCTGACCGCGACCGGCGCCGGGGATCTGCGGGTGCGCACACCGTTCGCGCTCAACCGCGAGGTCGAGAGCTACGACGTCCGGCTCGACCACACCGGCCGTGACGGCAGGCCGGCCACCGAGTACACGACCGTGGCGGCGAGCCTCACCACCGGCGAGTTCACCACCCTCGCCGGTGAGCCGGGCGGCGGGATCCTGCGGCTACCCAAGGGCCGGTACGCGCTGTACAGCACCATCCACGAGGGCGACGTCTCGACGCTGCTCGCGCAACCGGTCCTGGATGTGCGCGGCCCGGTCACCGAGGCCGTCGACGCCCGTACCGCAAGGCCGGTCGCCCTGACGATGCCCGAACGCGACGCCGCACCCATCTCGATCAACGTGAGCGCGAACTGGAACGACGGCCTCCGCTATCCGGGTGTCCAGCTCAGCGGGGTGTCGTTCGCGGACGTCTTCTTCGGCCGGATCGGGCCCGCCGTCGCGGCACCCGAGTTCGCCGCGACCCTGGGCGTCGGACTCGCCCGCCCCGGCACGGACGGAACCTTCCGGAACAGCCCCTACACGTACGACCTCGCCTACGTCCAGCAGGGCGCGATGTTCACGGGCCTGACCAGGAAGTTGTCGCCGAAGAACCTCGCCACCGTCAAGACCACCTACCGGAGCCAGTCCACGGCCACGACCGCCGTCCGGTTCCACCGCGCGTCGGCGCCCGACGGCTCGGGTCCGATCGGTTCGAGCACACCGATCGACCTGCCGTTCCACGGCACCGAGTACCACAACGCCGACGGCGGCATCACCTGGACGTCCACGTTCGTCGAGGGCGACAACCTCAGCACGCAGGAGTCCACCTTCACGCCGGGCCGGACGTACTCCCGGACCTGGAACGCGGCACCCTTCGGCCCGACGGTGGCGCAGGCCCCGACGCTGTCACCGCTGGGGTACGCGGGCCGCGACGGCGACACCATCTCGATCTCGTCGGTGCCGCTCTTCGGCGACGCGGACGGTCGTCCCGCGAGCCGCGACGACCGGCCGGTCCAGTTCCGGCTGTCGCGCGACGGTAAGGAGATCGGCACCTCGGACAGCGCGTGGGCGGAGTTCCCGGTGCCCGCCGACAAGGCCACCTACCGTCTGGAGGCGACCACCACCCGCGGCGCCCCGGACACGCTGTCGACGTCGGTCTCGGTGGCGTGGACCTTCACCTCGGCGCACACGTCGTCGCCGCAGCGGCTGCCGTTGACGACGGCCCGCCCGACGCCGGCGCTGGACGACACCAACACGGCCCGAGGGGGCAGGATGATGACCATCCCGGTGGCGCTGGACCGGCAGGCGGGGTCGACCGCCGCGCCGAACCGGACGCTCGGCGTGTCCGCGTCGTTCGACGACGGCAGGACGTGGGTCGCGTTGCCGGTGCTGCGGGGTGTCGCCCTCATCGGTCATCCCCGGCGGCCCGGCTTCGTGTCGCTGCGGCTGACGGCGACGGACACCGCCGGCAACTCCGTCACGCAGACGATCCAGCGGGCGTACCGGATCGCCTGACCCAGGTGGGTCCGGGGCGGGCGCTCGACCCACCGCCCCGGACCACCGCACCTCACCGCCCCGACGGACCGGGACCGAGGCCGTGCCCCCACCGCGTCACGGCCTCGGTCGTTCACGCACCCGGTCCGGAGTCGCATGTTATCGATCACATGCCGGCTCCCGCGGGGGATGCGCGAAGCGACGATCAAGGCCGGGCGATTGACGGAGGTTGATGCCTTGGGAGCGCTCCCGTAACATACCCGACGCGGCTGTTAACGCTCACTCAACAATGATTGCCACGAATGTGGAGGCCGCCGTCCCATCAGGAGGGTGCTTGATGACCATATTCAGAGCGAGAAACGCCGGCCTGGTGTCGGCCGGTGTCGCGCTGCTGGCGTCGGCGACAGTCGTCGTGGCATTGCCCGCCGGCGCCGCAGCCGCAGGCTGTTCGGTGAACTACGCCGTGTCGTCGCAGTGGCAGGGCGGGTTCGGTGCCAACGTCTCGATCACGAACCTCGGTGATCCGCTGACCAGTTGGACGTTGACGTGGTCGTACAGCGCGGGGCAGACGGTGTCGCAGGCGTGGAACACGACGCTGACGCAGAGCGGTTCCGCGGTGACCGCGAGGAACGTGAGTTACAACAGCTCGGTCCCGACCAACGGCACGGTGTCGTTCGGGTTCAACGGCTCGTGGACGGGCAGCAACCCGGCGCCGACCAGTTTCGCCCTGAACGGCGTGACGTGTACCGGTGACACGACCCCGACGACCCCACCGCCGACCACGCCACCACCGACCACGCCACCACCGACCACCCCGCCGCCCGGTGGCACGTGCAACCTGCCGTCGACGTACCGGTGGTCCTCGACCGGTCAGCTGGCGACCCCGCGTTCGGGGTGGGTGTCGCTGAAGGACTTCACCGTCGCGCCCTACAACGGCCGGCAGCTCGTCTACGCCACCACCCAC
>NZ_JAEVHM010000086.1 GCF_016802865.1 Micromonospora parastrephiae
AAACAACCCCGACCGACCCAACCAATACGCCTGCTGCACATCAGTCAAACCAAACGGCTCACCCCACCCCGCACGATCCACCACCACCACCGGCAAGTCGGCGCCGGCGGTGACCCGGTCCTCGGTGAGGGCGTCGTCGAGCAGCTGCGCCAGGTCACCGAGGCTGGGCGACTCCGCGAGGTCCACCATCGACACGGAAACCCCCAGGTCACTCTCCAGAAGCACCTGAAGTTCGGTGGCCTGCAGCGACTCGAGGAAGATCGACTCGTTCGGGTCGGCCGGGGCTGGTCGGTGGGTGACGGCCTCATAGCGCTCGGCCAGGTGCAGGACGAGCTGGTGGCGGCGCTGTGCGGGATCGGCGGCCAGCAGCATGGCGCGGTCAACGGAGACGGTCACATCGGTTCCGGCACGATCCACGGCGTCTTCCCCTTCGGGTGTCCTGTGTCGCCGCCGCCGGTCGCTCTGGCGGGGCACTCAAATTCCCCACGGTGTCTCGCGCGGGGAGGCCCGGTAATCCCCGGTAAGCGCACGAGAACGTGCGCACCGGCCGGCTACGTGCCTGGTGCCCGTTCGAGCACGGCACCGGTGTCGACCCATCTACGCCCTCCCCGGGGCTTCCGCCGCCATGACGTCCGGGATGGGATCGACAGTGAACCGACGTCAAATGGGAGGAAGCCTGTGAAACGCGCATCACCGGTCCCGAACCGCCGACGACGACTGCTCAGCCTGCTGCCCCTCATCGCGATAGCACTCGCCGCCGGCGCTTTCGTGATCGCTACCCGAACGCAGGCGATCTCGCCGGAAGGCTCTCCGATCAGCTATCAGCAGGCGCTTGACGAATATCGCAAGCAGCCGGGCTCTCGCCGGGACGATCTGGGTAGTCCCGTTCTGCCGATGGCGGCCAACAACAAGATCAAGGGCTTCACGGTGCCGGCGGCCGGGGTCTACAGCTACCGGACCGAGGGCCACGACTCCATCGAGTACGACGGAGACAGCTACGACCGGCCGTTCCCAGCGGAGACGTACGCACGGGTTCATCACGCCGGCGGCTGTGTGTGGGAGCTGTACTTCACACCGATTCAGGAACACACGGACGCCCACCGACAGTGCAGCGCACCGGGCGAGTACCTCTGTCTGGCGCACATGCAGAAGGTGAGCTTCGCGGGCATCAGCGGGGACGAGACCCACCACTGCCACCCGGCGATGATCCAGGTCGGTGGCAAGGCGAGCGCCGCCGGCGGGGTCGAGGAGACCGTCTGCGAGGCACACGGCAACCGAGCCCGCATCGTGATCAAGTACATCGGCGAGGAGAGCGTCACCGTGGACGGGGTGGCCCGACCCACGCACCACGTACGGATCGACAGTTACGTGAAGGGCGCGGGTCTCGACGGCACCGCGGTGGCCGACGCGTGGTTCGACGTGGCCGACGGCCTCTACCTCAAGCTCGTTCGCGAGGCCGACGTCACGGTGGACCGGGACGGCAACAAGGGCACCTACCGGATCAAGGCGTCCTACGAACTCGAGTCCAGGACGCCCCGGACCTGAGTTCCCACCGGCCGGATCAGCTCACGCTGGTCCGGCCGGTCCGGCCGCTCCGGCCGGACGCACCGGCCGCCGCGAGCGTGGTCCGGACCATCGCCAGGACCTCATGGCGGTACGCGTCGACGAAGAAATGCCCGCCCGGCAGCACGCTCATGGTGAAGGCGCCCAGGGTGTGCATCCGCCACGCCTCCATCCCGTCGACCGGGCTCCGCTCGTCCTCCGCGCCGGCGATGGCGAGCACGTCGCAGTCAAGCGGATACGAGGGCGTGTACCGGTAGGTCTCGGCCGCCCGGAACTCCGACCGGACCCGGGTCTCGACGGCGGCACGCAGCTCGGCGTCCTCGATGAGATCGTCGCGGCCACCCCCCAGAGCGCGCACCTCGCGCCAGAAGTCGTCGGAGGGCAGGCCGTGCAGCACGGGGCCGGGCGAGGGCAGATGCGGCGCGACATGCCCGGCGGCCACCAGCGCCACCGGGCCGCGACGACCCCTCGCCCGCAGCGTCCGGGCCACCTCGAAGGCGACGAGCGCCCCCATGCTGTGACCGAAGAACGCCACCGGCTCCGCCGGGTCCGCGCCGATGCGGTCGGCGAGCACCGCGGCGGCGGCCGGCAGGTCGGCGCCGGAGTTGAGGCCGACCGTCGCGTACGACATCGGGCACACCACGACACCGGCCGGGAGCAGACGCTGCCACGGCCGGTACGTGGTGCTGGCACCACCTGCGTGCGGAAAGCAGTAGAGCAGCAAGGCGTCCTCCTCGGTGCCGAGCCGGTCAGTCCTCGACCAGCTTCTTGAAGCTCGGTACGACGACAAGTTGGCTGACCACGGTCAGCGCGACGATGACCGCGGCGGCCCGGAGCAGCGCGGTCTGGGTGCTCCCGTCGAGCGGCCCGGTCATCAACGCGCGCACTCCTTCGATCACGTAGGTGAAGGGGTTCCAGCCCACGAGTCCGGCCAACCAGTCCTGCAACAGCAGAGGTGGGGCCGCGGCGGGGCTGGCGAACAGCAGCAGCACCGAGAGCGGGGCCATGGCCAGCGGCGCCTGCGGGTTGCCGGTGCGTAGCGCGACGACGTAGAAGAGGCCGCCGTAGGCCACCGACCAACCGGAGCAGATCAGCAGGATGGCCAGCATGCCGAGCGGGCCGGATTCGACGCGGGCGCCGAGCGCGACGGCGACGCCGAGCACGACGATGACGGCCGGCACCACCCGGACGGCGTCGAACAGCACCCGGGAGAACAGCACCGCCATCGGGCGTGCCGGAGACAGACGCAGACGGTCCAGGAAGCCGGTCTGCGCGTCGAGCATGAGGGCGGTGGCTGAGTATCCGGAGCCCATCATGCCGGTGAAGAGCAGCATGCCGGGGGCCATGTACGCGGCGTACGGCGTGACCGGGAAGCCCGGGATGACCGCCATCCGCTCGTAGCTGGAGGCGACCAGGGTGATGACGAACAGCGGAAAGAGCACCGGGAAGACGAAGGCGATGACGGGGCTCCGTCCGCCCTCGCGGAGATTGCGCAACAGCAGGGTCCAGGTGGTTCCGGCAAGTGCGGTCATCGTGCGCCTCCTCCGCGTCCGGTGGCCAGGGTCCGTCCGATGGCCGCGACACCGGCGGCCCGCTCACTCATGCCGCGGGTGTCGACGCCCTCGCCGGTGAGCCGGACGAAGACCTCCTCGATGCTGGGATCGACGAGGTCGACCCGCGCCATCGGTACACCGGCACGACGCAGCTCGGCGAGGACGTCGGGCAGGAGCTCCTCCTGCCCCGACAGGTCGACGTCCAGGGTCGAGTCGTCGATCCGGCACGCCTGCTCCCCGACGATGGCGACGACGCCGGGCAGGTGCTCGGGGTTGGCGTTCCCGACCCGAAGGACCTTGCCGCCCACACCCCGCTTGAGCGCGCTCGGTGTGTCGAGGACGCTGACCCTGCCGTGGTCCAGGATGGCGATCCGGTCGCAGAGCTGGTCGGCCTCGTCGAGGTACTGGGTGGTGAGGAAGACCGTGCCACCGTCGGCGCGGAACTCGGAGACGAAACTCCACAGGGCCCGCCTGCTCTGCGGATCGAGCCCCGTCGTCGGTTCGTCCAGGAAGAGCAGCGTGGGCTCGTGCAGCAGCGCCATGGCGGTGTCCAGGCGACGCTGCATACCGATGGTGTAGGTGGCGACGTACCGGTCGGCGACCGCGCCGAGGCCGAACCGCTCGAGCAGCGCGTCGCTCCGTCTCCGTCCCGCGGCCGCGCCGAGACCGCGCAGGCGCGCCATCAGGACCAGGTGTTCCCGGCCGGTCATCAGCTGGTCGAGGGCGGCCTGTTGGAGGGAGACGCCGACCTGGGACTGGATCTCGCGCCGCGCGCGTTGCGGGTCCAGGCCGAGGACCTGGACGGAGCCGGCGGTCGGCCGGGTGAGGGCGGTGAGGATGCGGACCGTGGTGGTCTTGCCGGCGCCGTTGCGTCCCAGGCAACCGAAGATCTCACCGGCCGACACGTCGAAGGTCAGGCCGTCCAGTGCGACGACGTCGTCGGGATACACCTTGCGCAGGTCGTGAAGCTCGATGACGGACACCGGACCAGCCTGTCGACGGCGCCGCGCGGGGCCAAGCCTCCATCGACCGCGCCTTCTGCGGTGGGTGGACGGAACTGGTCGGCCTGCCCGTTCGGTCATCCCGGTCGTCGCGGGCGGTCGACAGCTCCGGCCGGGTCTTCGGGACGGCCCGGACACCGGTTACACAACGGGCAGCGGCCACGTCGGGTGGCAGCCTACGAAGGGAATCTGATGCCCGTATTTCCCAGCGCCGAGTGGCTCGACGGATACGTCGAGCGGATCAATTCGTCGGAGGAGTTCGAGGACGCCGCACGGACCTTCGAGGCCGACATCGCCTTCGTGTTCGAGGCCGAGCCGGAGAACGGTGTCCCCGCCGACATCTGGTGCCTCGCCACCTTCGGGGACGGCAAGTGCCGTCAGGCGGACTACGACGTCGAGCAGGAGAGTGCTGCCGGTGCCACGTTCGTCATCCGGGCACCCTACTCACGGTGGAAGGACGTCATCGAGGGCCGGATCGACCCCATCGAGGGCATGCTCGACGGCGACCTGGTGGTGACCGGTCACCTACCGACGCTGCTGCGTTACGTACGCGCCACCGACGAGCTGGTCAACCTCGCGGCCAAGGTGTCCAGCTCCTTCGTCGACGAACGGCGTTGACACCGGTGGCCGGGGAGCGGGCGCGTGTGCGGGGCCCGCTCCCCGGCCGCCGTCTCAGCTCACCGTGCAGACGACCCGCAGCTCGCCGGCGAGGTACTGCTCCCGGCACCGGCGGCGCTGACGCTTGCCCGAGGACGTCTTCGGCAGCGTCCCGGCGCGTACCAGCACCACCTCGTGCGGGGCGTACTGGGTGTCGGTCCGCAGCCGGTCGAACAACTCCTGAGCCAGACCGGCCAGCGATTCCTCGCGGCCGAGCCCCTCGGCGACCACCACCATCCGCTCCTGCTCGGTGAGGGCGAAGGCGATGACGTTGCCGGCCCGTACCCCGTTGACCCGTTCGGCGGCGTTCTCGTAGTCCTCGGGGTAGAGGTTGCGGCCACCGATAATGATCATGTCTTTGATCCGGCCGCAGACGTACAGCTCCCCGTCGCGCAGGAAACCGAGATCGCCGGTGCGAAGCCAGCCGTCGACGAACTGCACTCCCCCGTCGGGAACGTCGCGCGGGTTTCCGGGAAGCGACCAGTACCCGTCCACGACGCCCGGTCCACGAACGAAGACCTCCCCCACGGCGCCGTCCGGCAGTGCCCGGCCGTCCAGGTCGCGGATCGCGACCTCGGTGTCCGGCAGCGGCCGGCCGCAGGAGACCACGGGACGGACCGGGCGGTCGAGGCCCGCGCCGACCGCGAGACTGGCCGGGTCGAGGACGGGCACGGTACGGCGGGGGTCGCCGGTGGACACGACGAGGGTCGTCTCGGCCATGCCGTAGGTCGGACAGAGCGCCTCCGGACGCATCCCGACCGCGGCCAGCGTTTTCAGGGTCTCCTCCACCACGTCCACCGTCACCGGCTCCGCACCGTTGATGGCCACCCGCAGGGCGGACAGGTCCAGCTCGGCGGGACGCAGTTGCTGCGCCCGCGCCGCCAGGCGATAGGCGGTGTTGGGTCCGGCGGTGATGGTGGCCCGGTAGCGGGAGACGACCTCCATCCAGGCGGCTGGACGCCGTAGGAAGGTCTCCGGTTCCAGCACGATCACGTCGAGCCCCTGACAGAGCAGGCCGACCACGGAGACGATTCCCATGTCGTGGTAGAAGGGCAGCCAGCTCACGTACGTGTCTCCCGGCCGCATCCCCAGAGCCACCGCGCACCGGGCGACGTTGCCCACGAGCTGCGTCTGCCGCACCGGCACCACCTTGGACCGACCGGTCGTACCCGAGGTGAACTGGAGCAGTCCGAGCTGCTCGGGCGCGGGCGGCGGCGGTGCCGCCGTGGGCGCGTTCGGGATGGCGTCGATGGCCTGCACCGTCAGCGGGAGACGGCCGTCCAGCTCGGCCGCGGTGGCCGTGTCGGTCAGGAGCGCGGCCGCGCCGATCGCGGCGAGCCGGTCCGCCACCTCGCGGCGGATGGTGTCGCCGTCGGCGTGCCGGGGCCGGGGCAGGACCGCCACGGCCGCGCCGAGACGCCACAGCGCGAAGAGCGTGGCGATCATCCGGTCGGAGGTCGGGGCCAGCACCCCCACCCTGTCGCCGGGTGCGACGCCGGCCTTCGCCAGACCACCCGCGAGGCCCTCGGCCAGGGCGTTGAGTCCGTCAAGGGTGTGACGGGTGGGCCGCAGTCTCGCGTCGAGGAAGGTCAGCGAGCCGCCGTACGCCGCCGCGCTGCGCATCGCCTGGGGAATGGAGATCGCCGACTGATAGGGCATGGGGCCTCCGGGTGGTTCAGATCGTGCGGCACCGCTGCGACGGTAGAGGCCGGGGTGGGCACGGCCAAGAGCCACTTCCGTCGTCCCATTGACGTAGCTGTATAACCCGCTCGTCGGCCTCTGGACGGAGTGCCCGTTCGGACACCCGGTGCGGCATCTGCGGAAAGTGCGCCCTAGTCAGCCGGTCAGCGCGGGGATTGGACCGACAGCGAATCCCTCTGCGCGGTTGTGCTACGGGGAGTAGCCCGTTACGTTCGTAACGTACTACTAGCCGAGCTTAGTAGTTCAGCGCTTTGTGGCGCACCTGGGGAGGCAGGCCACCAGTTTCAGCGTGCGTTTGGCCACGGAACGCGCGGCGCTGGCTGGTGTGCATGTTTCCCCGCGGACCTGGCCGGACCACTGCAAGCACGGAAGCCGACTTACGGGGGACGACATGACCCGAGGTTTCATCCACGACATCGATCATCGTCATCACCTCAGTGAGACTGGTGGCCTGACCGTTGCGGTCGCAATACCCAACGAAGTCGTTCAGCTCGGCCTGACCAGCATGCTCCTGGCACTCCCGTCCATATCCGACCTCCTGACCTTCGACACCGTCGACGAACTGATTGGCAACCTGAGCAAGCGCGACATCGACGTGGTGGTTTTGCCCTGCCCCACCGAGGACTGCGGCTCCGTCAGTCTCGCCATCCAGGAAGCGAACGCACAGGGAACAAAAGTCCTCGTTCTGCTTAACACCAGCGACCAGCAGGATGTGTCAAAGGCAGCCAACCTTCGCGCCGACGGCTTTCTCATTCAGACCGAACTGACCCGCGAGCGGCTGGACGAGGCGCTGCACCGGATAACCAGCGGCGAAATGTCCATCCCCTCCACCCTCGCTCGTGAACTTCTCTCGAACGTCCGTCGACGACGCAGCGAGAAGCCCGGCCGCGCGGTGCTCCTCACGCCACGCGAACACCAGGCGCTGCTTCTGCTCGCCGACGGGCTCAGCAACAAGCAGATCGCCCGGCGACTGGGCATCTCCGAGCACGGCGCCAAGCGACACGTGGCGAACGTACTGGCGAAGTTGAACAGCCCCAACAGGACGCTCGCGGTGGCCATCGCCCTCAAGGAGGGCCTGCTCACCGAGCGGACCGACCGACCGTAGACCTGGCTGGCCGATGATGACGGTCTCGCCCCGCCACGCCCAGCGCCGCCCGAGGTGCCCAACAGGGCACATCGATGTCCGTCGTCAACCTCACCACCCGTCAGGCTCTCGCTGACGATGCCCACAGGGTCGAGGCTGACAGGGTGACAGCCACCGACCACGCTCCTGACAGCACCGTACTGACGACCGAGGACTGGTCGCTCGGGGTGCACCGACGCGGTGAAGGACCGCCCGTCGTCCTCCTGCACGGACTGCTCACCGACAGCCGCGTATGGCAGCAGGTCGTCGAGGACCTGCCAGCAACCCACCAGGTGATCGCCATCGACGCGCCCGGGCACGGCAGCTCGCCCCCACGCACCGGCGCGTACTCGCTGGAGGAGGAGTGCGCCCGACTCGCGGACGTGGTGGAGCGGCTCACCGACGGCCAGCCCGCCGTCTGGGTCGGACACTCCATGGGCGGTATGAAGGCGATGCGGGTCGCGTTGAGCCGACCGGACCTGACCAGCGGACTGGTGTTGATTTCCACGCAGCCGTACCGGGAACCGGCAAGCACCGCCGACCCCTACGAGGCGATGGTGGAGGTCGCCATCGCCGACGGTGTCTCGCCCGACCTGGCCCGGCTGATGGCCCGGCTCAACTTCGCCCGTGGCTTCCTCGGCACCGACACGGCCCGGCACTGGACCGAGCATTTCCGTACTCTCGTGGGCGACGACATCGCGCAGACCTGCTACTCGGTCTACCGCAGAGGCGACATCTCCGACCAGCTCCGGAAGATCGACGTGCCCGTCCTTGTGGTGCACGGCGCGGCCGACGTGCCCATCCGGCTACCGGTCGCCCAGCGGTACGCCGCCGAAATCCCCCGCGCGGAACTCCTGGTGCTGGCCGACACCGGCCACACGCCGCCGTGCGAGCGCCCCGCGGAGCTCGGCGCGGCGCTGCGGGAGTTCGTGGATCGGGTGACCGGGCCCGGCCAGATCCGGGCCGGTGCCACGACCACCCCGCGCCGAAGCGACCCACCGCGGGCACGCTGAGCCCCCGTTGCGCTTCGGCGCGACGACAAGGCCACCCTAGCGCCGGTCCGCGCCGACATGGGCAGCGCCGTGTCGGACGGTGAACTCGGCGCGACGCCGCAGCATGACGGCGACCATGGCCACCACCATCAGCAGGTGCCCGAACATCATCATCGTGTCGGCCGCCACCAGACCCATGAGGTACGGACCGGCCAGCACCGCGAACGGCAGGTACATCGCGATGGCCATTTCGACGGTGGCCGGCCAGCCGTGCCCCCGGTACCGCATCGCGACGGACATGGCGAGCGTCATGTCCGTGACCATCACCAGCGCTCCCAGCAACGGCCGCTGGTCAAGCGACGTCCAGCCGAGCCTGGCGAAGACGAGCGACCAGACGGCGCCCAGCGCCACCATGCCGGCGACCATCGCGACCAGCATCTCCAGCAGGTGGCGGAGGAAGGTGCCGACCGCGCGTACCCGCGACGGCGGGGAGCCGGCGAGCGATTCCCGCATCGGATCGTCTCCCTCCACACCGCTTCGCGCACCCACACCGGGGACCGGGCTGCCGGACGTACGGAAACGGCTCACCGTGCGGCCGTGGTGTCCGCGTCCGACCGGGGTCGGCTCGCCATACCGGTTGGAAGGAACGGCGCACCGTGCGCCTGCGCGGACGCGCCGACGCGGTCCAGGTACGGCGTGAGGCCACCGAGGTGCGTGGGCCAGCCCGCGCCGAGCAGCAGACACCGGTCGACGTCCGTCGGGGTGCGGACGACTCCCTCGGCGAGCATCGCGTGCACCTCCTCGGCGAGCGCGACCGCGACGCGGTGACGCACCTCGTCCGTGGAGGGCGCAGGGGCGTCGGCCACCTCGGCCGGCAGATCCACTCCGACGAGGTCGGCCAGGACACCCACCCGGGCGGGCAGTCCAAGGGGAGCCAGCGCCGCGTCGGCCCGCACCGCGCCGCCAGCCGCCGCCAGAGACGCCGTCACCAGGCGGGTGAGCAGGCGGACGACAACCCCGCCCGCCCCATCGCCGATCCGCACCGGCACCTTGCCCAGCCGACGCGCCAGCGTCCGTACCGCCGCTTCGGCGGCATCATCGGTCTCGTCCCCAGCGACGACCTCGACCAGCCCGGAGGTGTCCATCGGTGGCACCAGCCGGATGGCCAGCAGACGCTGTGGACGCCGCAGCCCCCGAGCGAGGTCGGCCACCCGGACCGTGCCGGTCGTGCTGACCAACACGCCGGTGTCTCCGAGCGCCTCCTCCGCCGCCGCCAGCAGGCCGGGAACGGCCGCCCGGTCCTGCACGCACTCCAGCACCACGTCCGCGCCGGCGAGAGCGTGTACGTCGTCGCCGCTGCTGAGCAGCGCGCGCTGGCGGGCCGCGGAGCTGGTGCCGGCTCGGTCGGCCCCGACGTGCGCCGAGACCAGCTCCCCGGCCTGCCGCAGGGCACGGTCGGCAGCGGCCCGGTCGGCGCCGCAGATCACCACCGGAACCTGCAGCCGCCGCGCGCACAGAGCAGCGAGCCGGGCCGCCGCGTCGCCGCTGCCCAGCACCCCCACGCGCCGGATCGGGGTGGGCAGCCCACCGCCGAGGGCCGGTGCCGTCGCCGCCCGAACCAGACCGACGGCGTAGAGGGAGGCCCGGAACTCGTCGGTCATCAACAGCTCCGCGGTCGTCTCGGCAGCGGCCGCGAAGGCCTCGTCCGCGGGGGCAGTCCCGGCCAGCGCGATGAGGTCGAGCGCGCGGTTCGCCGCCGCCGTGGCCCCTGCACGAGCGCCGACGAACTCGTGGCCGTGCGCGATGGCGGCCTCCCAGGTTGTCGTCGGCGCTGGCGCGGGCCGTGGCACCGCCGTTCGTCCCTGCAACACCCCGGCCGCCCAGTCGAGCGAGGCGCCCACGAAGTCGGCGGCGGGCAGCAGCGCGTCGACGACACCCAGTTGGTGCGCGGTCCGCGGGTCGAGGAGCCGGCGGTCCTCCAGGGCGTCCGTCACGATGACCCGCACGGCCCCCTCCGGCCCGATCAGGTGTGGAAGCAGCCGGGTGCCGCCCCAGCCGGGTACCAGGCCGAGCGCGCACTCGGGCAGCCCGAGCGCGGGCGCCGACTCGGAGACGGTCCGGTAGGTGCAGTGCAGGGCCAACTCCAGTCCGCCCCCGATCGCGAGACCGTTGATGAAGGCGAAAGTCGGTACGCCGAGATCGGCGAGACGCCGAAAGACGGTCTGGCCCTGCCGGATGGTCTCCAGGGCCTGCTCGTACGCGGTGACGGTCGGCACCATGGCCAGATCCGCCCCGGTGGCGAACATCATCGCCTTCCCGGTGAGCGCCACCGCGGCTATCTCGCCCGCAGCGGCCATCGTGGACAGCGCGTCCAGGGTCTGATCGAGATTGGCCAGGCTCTGCGGACCGAAGGTGGTGGGGCGCATCGC
Organism: Micromonospora parastrephiae; assembly: GCF_016802865.1. Lineage (GTDB taxonomy): Bacteria > Actinomycetota > Actinomycetes > Mycobacteriales > Micromonosporaceae > Micromonospora > Micromonospora parastrephiae. The sequence goes on from NZ_JAEVHM010000086.1 coordinate 11,020, forward strand.
CGGGCCGGGCGGGTCGCCGTTGTCCAGCCGGACCAGCGCCACCCGGCCCGCGCCGGCGGGCAGGTCGACGAGGTCGAACGCCGCGGTGGTGACGGTCTCGGTGGGCAGAGGAGGTGCGTCCAGTGTGGTCATGTCAGTGACGCTACGGAGCGGGCCGAGTCGTTCCCAGCGCCGATCGGGCGACCAGAACGGGTACATCGACGCGCCGCCCGAGGCCACCGAACGGGTCGGGGCCGGGCCCTGGACGGTCGAAAGCTGCCTCCACGCGCGACGACGAGGTCGCGCGGCGTGGAGGCAGCTTTGGGCGGCGCAGCGGATGACCGTGCGGGTCAGCTACGCGCCGGTACGTCCGCATCGGCCGCGGCGGGCCCCGTGGCCGGTGCGGACTTGCTCCCGAGTGTCTTTCCCGGCACCGCGACGGTCAGCGCGAGCAGCAACAGAGCCAGCGGGATGCCCCACACCATCACGTCCGGGATCGCGTTGGCCACTTCCCGGCCGGGCTGGGCGTCGGCGGCGAGCTGCCGGCTGAGCAGGTTGCCGAAGAGCGCCACGCCGAGGGACATGCCGAGACCCCGGATGGAGAGGATCGCCGCCGACGTGGCAGCCAGGTCCGCGGGCTGCACGGCGTTCTGCGCGACCGTGACGAGCAGCTGCATGATGAAGCCGACGCCGACGCCCATGACGAGCAACGCGACGACGACCATGCCGTAGCTGCTGTCGGCGTCGAGCAGGCTCAGCAACCCGAAGCCGGCCGCGATGGCGATCGGTCCGCCGATCAGGAACGGACGGGCGTTGCCGTTGGCGCTGACCCGGCTCCCGGCGAGGAACGAGGCCACCACGAAGGTCAGCATGTACGGGTTGATACCGAGCCCGGCCACGGTGGCGCTGATGTCGAACGCGCTCTGCAGGTAGGTCGGCAGGAAGACGATCGACCCGTAGAGCAGCGCGCCCAGCACCGCCGTGGCCGGCAGGATGAGCCGGACCGTCGGATTGCTGAACAGGCGCATCGGCACGACCGGAGATGCCGCCCGCCGCTCCCAGAAGACGAACAGCACGAACAGCACGACCGTGCCGACCGCCAGGCTCAGGATCGTGCCGGACAGCCAGTCGTAGGTACGACCGCCCCACTCGGTGGTCAACAGCAGCGCCACGACGGCGCCGACCAGGAGTGCGGAGCCCAGGAAGTCGATGCTCGGCCGGCCGGTCGCCCGGGGCAGACGCAGAGCGAAGGCCACCAACAGCATCGACAGCACGCCCAGCGGCAGATTGATGTAGAAGATCCAACGCCATCCGGCCGTGTCCGTCAGCGCGCCGCCGACCAGCGGGCCAGCCAGGCTGGCGATGGCGAACAGCGCACCGACGGCGCCCTGCATACGACCCCTGCTCTCCGGCTTCACCAGTTCGGAGAGCGCGATGGTGGGGATCGCGAACAGCGCCCCGGCGCCCACCCCCTGCACCGTGCGGTACAGGATCAGCTGCCCCATGGTGTCGGCCACCGCGCAGAGCGCCGACGCCACCGTGAAGACGAGCATCGCGAACATGAACGTGCCCCGGCGGCCGAACCGATCGCTGAGTCGGCCGTACAGGGTGCCGGTCGCCGTGGACGCCAGCACGTAGGCGGTGACCACCCAGCTGATGTTGTCGATGCCCCCAAGGTCACCGGCGATGTTCGGCAACGCGATCGAGACCACCGTCTGGTCCAGTACCGAGACCAGGATGCCGAGCGCGAGGCCGATCACGGCCAGCGGGACGTTGCTGCGGCCGCCCGCGGCGGCCTGGTTCTGGTTCTCTGCCGCGGCGTCCGGAGCCGGCGCGGTCTCTTCTCGGTTCACGGTGATCAGCTCCGGGCGTTGGCGAACGGGTTGGGCAGGTCGAAGTCGGCGCTGAGCAGGTCCTGGTCGATGATCCCGGCGGCGATCGTGCCGCTGGCCGCGGCGACCACCACGGCGGAGACCGGCATCGGGACGGTGGGGCGCCGGGCCATGTCGCCGGCCGCGTAGACCCCGGGCACGCTCGTCTGGCCGAACTCGTTCACCTCGACCGCGTCGTCGGGGAAGATGGCGCAGCCCAGCTGGGCGGCGATCGGGGACCGCTGCCGCAGCACGGTCTTGATGAACATGGCCGACCGCTCCAGCTCCGGACCGGTCTCGAACTGGATGGCGCGCAGCTCCGGACCGTCCGCGCGGACCGCGGTGACCCGTTCGGTCCGCACCTCGACGCCCGCCTTCTCCAGAGCGCCGGTGATCGGCGCCGGCCACTCGACCGGACCGTCGGTGCAGAGAACGATGTCGTCGGTGAAACGGCTCAGGTGCACCGCCAGCCGGACCCGATCCGGGGTGCCTCCGAGCACGGCGATGGGATGACCGCTGACCTCGTACCCGTGGCAGTACGGGCAGTGGAACGCGGAGCGTCCCCACAGGGGCGCGATGCCGTCGATCGCGGGCAGGTCGTCGGCGAGCCCGGTGGCCAGCAGCAGGCGACGTCCGTGCTCGACCTGCCCGTCGGCCAGGGTGACGGCGAATGCCTCGGCGCCGTCCCGCTCGACTCCGGAGACCTCGGCCACCTGTAGCCGTACGCTCGGATAGTGGCCGAGTTGCTCGGCGCCGATGCGCCGGACCTCGGTAGGTGGCGTGCCGTCCTGGGTGAAGAAGTTGTGGACGTTCTGCGCCGGGGCGTTGCGACCCTCGTCGGTGTCGAGGACGAGGGTGCTCCGGTGTGTTCTGCCGAGGCACAACGCAGCGGACAGGCCCGCCGGCCCACCACCGATCACGATCACGTCAAACACAGCGCGTCCTCCTCGTACAGCAGGTCGATCTCCGTTTTCGGCTTGACTGCTCTCCTACTCTGGAATCTCATGTCAACATGAAGTCAAGTGGCACGCCGAAGACGATGAGCATCGGGCAACTGGCCGAGAGGTTCCGGTTGGCCACCCACGTGCTCCGGCACTGGGAGTCGGTGGGCCTGCTCACCCCGGCCGCCCGGGTGAACGGTCGACGGCTCTACCACCAGGAGCACATCGCCCGGGTGACGTTGATCCTCCGCGGCAAGTCCGCGGGGCTCAGCCTCGATCAGCTCCGCGAGGTGCTCGCCGCGCCCAACGGCGCCATGCGACGCAAACTTCTGGCGGAACATCACGCCGAGCTGGAGCGGCGGATACGCGAGACGGCCGCGGCCAAGGAGCTGATCGAGCACGCCCTCGAATGCTCGGCGGACGACTTCACCCAGTGCCCCGCGTTTCGTCATCTCGCCGAGGCGAGCCTCGGGGCGGTGCCGATCGGGATGATCGGCCGCCCCCAGGGCTGAACGCCCGGCGGCCGCCCCGCCGCCGCCTCACCCGCGGCCACCGGCGAGTGCTGGCCGATCGGGCACCTCACGTTCACGGGTCGAAGGGCGCTGCCGGTCCTGGGCAGCCGCGCCGCACCATTGCGCAATGGCACGGACCGCCATCGCGGCGGCCTGCGGTGCGGCGAGCGCACCGACGCCGACGTCGTGGCGCCGAGCCGCGCCGGCCGTACCGATGCGGCCCGACGAATGGAGAGGACGACATGATCCCGACACAGGACCCTCCGCTGCCCGGCGGTGACGCGGGGGCCACCGCCGCCCTCGTCGAGCGACTGTTTCGTGAGGTGTACAACGGCCAGGCGTTCGACCTGGCCGAGCAGCTCTTCGCCGACGACTACGTGAACCACCAGCCCGGCGCCGCGCCTGGCATCTCGGGGCTGCGCCAGTGGGCGTCGACCATGCTGACGATGTTCCCGGACCTCACCGGCACCATCGAGCACATGGTGGTGCAGAACGACCGGGCCATGGTCTTCGTGGCCTGGCACGGCCACATGGCGGGTACCGGCAAGGAACTCAACTCGCAGACCGCCAACCTCTACCGGGTCCGGGACGGCCGGATCGCCGAGCACTGGAGCGTCTTCGACTACTCCGCCCTGGTGCCGTTCGGCATCACCCCACCCGACCAGGAGCAGCCGGCCAGCGAGCCGGACTGGCACGCGTCGCCGGCCGAGCAGGAGAACCTGCGGCTGGTGCTCAAGGTGTGGGAGGAGGTGATGCAGAAGCAGAACCTGGACTACGCGGACGAGCACTACCGGGCCGACTACATCCAGCACAACCGGTTCGCCGCCCAGTCCGGCGGAGGGCTGGCGGGCATGAAGCAGTTCTTCGCCGGGCTCTTCGTCGCCGCCCCGGACCTGACCGGCACGATCGACCACATCCTGGTCCAGGACGACTTCGTGGCGCTCTTCTCCCGCTGGCGTGGCCGGGAGGCCACCTCGGGCCGTGAGCTGAAGCTGCACACCGCGGACCTGCTGCGGATCGAGGACGGACGGATCGCCGAACACTGGGACGTCTTCGACTACTCGGCGGTGGCGCAGTTCGGCATCATCCCGCCGCCGCGCTAGACCACGTACCAAAGCAGGGGGAGCGCCGTCCGGCGCTCCCCCTGCTTCCGTTGTCGTCCCGGCCCGGAGCGCGCCGCGATCACTCCTGCTCGTACTGCTGGTCGGCCACCGCGAGGGCCTGGTCGATCCGGGCGAGCCCCTCCTCGGCGTCGGCCGCGCTGATGTTGCAGGGCGGGGTGACATGCAGCCGGTTCAGATAGAGGTTCGGCAAGAGCCCGCGGGAGAGGCACGCGCCGAAGAGCTGCATGGCGTGCGGGGCCAGCCGGTCGGGGTTCTCGTAGTCGACCCACATCCGACGGGTGCTCCGGTTGCGGACCAGCTCGATCGCCCAGATCGCGCCGAGTCCGCGGACCTCGCCCACGGACGGGTGGCGCTCGGCGATCTCCGCCAGCCGGGGACCGAACACGTTCTCCCCGAGCCAGGCCGCGTGCTCCACCACCCCCTCCTCCTTCATGGCGGTGATCGCCGCGACCGCGCTCGCGCACGCCAGCGGGTGCCCCGAATAGGTCCCACCGCCGGGGTACGGGCGCTGCCGGAAGGTGTCCACGATGTGATCACCGACGATCACGCCGGCCAGTGGCACGTAGCCGGAGTTGACGCCCTTGGCGAAGGTCACCAGATCGGGGCGGACGTCCCAGTGGTCGAAGGCGAACCAGCGGCCGGTGCGGCCGAACCCGACCATGATCTCGTCGAAGATGAGCATGATCCCGTACCTGTCGCACAGGTCCCGCACCCCGGCCAGGTAGCCGTCGGGTGGCACGAGCACCCCTCCGGAGGTGCCGGGCACCGTCTCCAGCACCACGGCGGCGATCGTCTTCGCCCCCTCCTGGACGATGACCTGCTCCAGGTGCGCCAGCGCGCGGGCGCACTCCTGCTCCGGAGTCTCGGAGTGGAAGGGCGAGCGGTACAGGTACGGCCCGAAGAACCGGGCCACGCCCGCGGTGGCGGTGTCCGTGCTCCAGCGCCGGGGATCGCCGGTGATCTGGATGGCGGTGTTGGTCGAGCCGTGGAACGAGTTGTACGCGGAGAGAATCTTGTGCCGGCCGGTGTGCAGCCGCGCCATCCGGATCGCGTTCTCGATGGCCTCGCTGCCACTGGTGGTGAACAGGACCCGGTTGAGAGTCTCGGGTGCGAGTTCCGCGATGAGCCGGGCCGCCTCGGTGCGAGCCTCCGTGGTGAACATGGGGGCGATCAGGCACAGCTCGTCGGCCTGCGCCTTGATCGCGGCGACCACCTTCGGATGGCCGTGACCGAGGTTCGCGACGACCAGCTGGGAGGAGAAGTCGAGGAAGCGGTTGCCCTGGTAGTCCCAGACCCAGGAACCCTCGCCCCCGGCGATCGCCAGTGGTTGAAAGCCCCCCTGGATGACCCAGGGGCGGAAGATGTGGGCGGAATCGTCCTCGATGACGTTACGACCTCGATCGGAATCGGGGGCGCTCGGCTTGACCACAACGCTCATGACGGTGACGTTACGGACCTGCCACACTCGTTCCCAGCGCCGATCGGGCCACCTGTTTGGGCACGTCGACCGAGAGCTGCCCCCTACCGGGCGGGGCCGGGATGAGCACATCTGACCCGCACCCACCTCCACTCGGCTGCCGACGTCGTCGTCAGGCTTCACCGAAGCGGTCGGAGAGCGCGTAGCAGAGCAGGACCACGTCGCCGATCTGCCGGGCCTCGGCCAGCCGGGCGCGGTGGCCCGGGTGCCAGGGGAAGCTTCCGTCGCCGACGAAACGGGGTGCCCGGCCGTCACCGACGAAGAACGGGGCCACCACCAGGTGCAGCTCGTCGGCGAGACCGGCGGTGAGGAACTGGGCGTGCATCGTCCCGCCGCCCTCCACCATGAGCCGCCGTACGTCCCGGGTCGCCAGGTCGGCCAGCAGCCAACCGGGGTCGACCGGCTCGCCCGCGTCGACGATCGTGGCCACCCGGCCGAGCCGTTCCCGGGTTTTCTCCAACGCGCCGGTGGCGCAGTACACGAGCCGGGCCGCGTCACCGGCGGTGAAGAACCGGGCGGTCGGGTCGAGGTCACCCCGCGCGGTCAACGTGACCTTGGTGGGCGACGCCGGACGGCCACGCGCCACCCGCTCCGCCCTACGGACGGCGGAACGCACCAGCAGCCGGGGATCGTCGCGGCGGACGGTGCCGGCACGACCAGGATCGCGTCGCAGCTGGCCCGGACCGCGTCGACCCGGTCCAGGTCGTCCTCGTTGGACAGCAGAAGCCGCTGCTCGGAGGAGTCGTCGATGTACCCGTCGATCGAGGTGGCGCAACTCAGCAGCACGTACGGCCGCGTCGGCGCCGACCGGCGGCTCACCGGGCGTCGGGCCGGTCGGGGGTCAGGCCCGCGAGCGCCCCCGCCGCCTCGGTCTCCGCCGCCTTGGCCGCCTTCGCCGCCAGGTAGTCGGCGTTGGCCGGGGAGAGGAAGACGCTGGTGGGCACCCGCTCGGCGACGTCCACGCCGAGGCGGGTCAGCTGCTCGGCCTTGTCCGGGTTGCTGCTGAGCAGCCGGATCCGTGGCACGCCCAGGGTGGCCAGCATCTGCGCGGCGACGCTGTAGTCCCGCTCGTCCTCGCCCCGACCGAGCGCGACATTGGCCTGGTACGTGTCCAGCCCGGCGTCCTGCAGCGCGTACGCGTCGAGCTTGGCGTACAGGCCGATGCCGCGGCCCTCCTGGCGCAGGTAGAGCAGGAAACCACCGGTCTCGGCGATCCGCTGCACCGCCTCACGCAGCTGCGGTCCGCAGTCGCAGCGCTGGCTGCCGAACACGTCGCCGGTCAGGCATTCGCTGTGCGGACGGACCAGTGGGGCCTCGCCACCGGCGGCGAGGCGGTCCAGCGCGCCCGCCCAGTCACCGAGACCGAGCGCGAGATGCTCCCGACCGTCCACAAGGCCCTTGAACGAGAACACCCGTACGGTCGTGGCGTAGCCGTCCGGAAAGGCCAGTGGCACCGTGACCTGCGTACGGATCGTGGCGACCGGCAATGCTTCGGGCATGGGACTCCTTTGTCCGGCGCCACCGTCACGCGGCGACGCTACCGTCTCACAAGCGGCTCAACAATCGTCGCCGGAAGTGCCTTCCGCGGCGACCGGAATTCGGCTCCGGCGGGCCAGCAGCACGGCGGCGCCGGGAAGACTGGCGACCAGCACCAGTGCACCGTAGACGGTGGCGGTGGCGACACCCTGGGCCGCGCTGAGGCCCGCCGCCCCGAACGCCCACGCGGCCACCCCCTCGCGTGGTCCGAAGCCGGCGATGTTCAGCGGCAGCCCCATGGCGAGCAGGGCGAGCAGCGTCAACGGCAGCAGCCGGGACAGCGGGGCGTCCGAGCCGGCGGTCCGCGCCGCCACCAGGAACGTGGCCAGGTGACCGGCCACCATCACGGCGGAGGCGACCACCACACCGAACCAGGTGCGCCGCGCCAGCAGCCCGGCCCGCACGTCGTCCACAGCGGTACGCAGTGCCCGCACCCACCGCGACCGGCCGCCGTCGGGCAGCGCCCGTGCCGCCAGCACGGCGACCAGCCCTCCCGCGACCACCAGCGCGGAGGCGGCCGGCAGGTACGACCGCACCGGCGACGGAAACGCGGCGAGCACCACCAGCGCGACACCGAGGAGCACGACCTGACCGGCGGTCCGCTCCCAGATCACCGCGCGGATGCCCCGACCGACGTCACCGGCGTCGCGGCCGTGGCGCACCGCCCGGTGCACGTCGCCGAGCACCCCGCCGGGCAGCGTGGCGTTGAGGAACACGGCCCGGTAACAGTGCGCCACCGCGGTCGTCAGCGGCAGCCGTACGCCCAGACCGCCGGCGACGAGGCTCCACCGCCAGGCCGCGCAGACCGTGGTGAGCACGCCGATGACCAGCGCCGCGGCCAACGCCGGCGCGTCGATCAGCCGTACCCCGGCGAGGAACGGGCCGCCGCCCACCTGCCACAGCAGGACGGCGAGCAGACCCACCCCGCCGACCACTCGTGCCCAGGCCCAGACCATCGACGCCGGCCTCCAATGAAGATCGTCCACTTGCCCTAGTGCACGTACCCGGGGCGCGAACAGTTCATCCGACGGCGAGGAGGTCGCAATGTTCGACCAGCACGGCGAGCCGGCCGGCGGCCGCGTCGGCCAGCCGGCGCTGGGCGTACGCCCGGGTCGGGCCGGTCAGGTCCGGGCGCTGTGCGCAGGCGGCGCCCAGCCAGCCGCGGAACCATTCGGCGGCCAGGGCGGCGTGCTCGGGGCCGAGCCGCCACGGGCTGGGCCGTTCCCGCACGTCGACACCCCGGCGCGCGAACGCGGCGGCGGTGGCGGCGACGGCGTCCGGGCCGAGCAGCCGCCGGCCGTCGACGGTACGACGCTGGTGGTCGTTGAACGCGGCCTGCACCGCCTCGTCCAGCGGCTCGGCCGGGGTGAGGCGGACCCGCCCGGTCACCGAGATCGCGAACAGGGTGGGTCGGCCGACGCAGGCGGCCACCACCCGGTCGACCTCCTCGGCGGTGAGCATGTCCAACAGCGCGGACGCGGTGATCAGCGAACCGTCGGCCAGGTCCGCGCCGGTCAACCGGGTGAGGTCGCCGCGGCGGGTGCTGACGGTGACCGGGGCGCCGTCGGCGGCGGTCACGTCGGCCATGCCCCCGGCGGCGCGGGCCAGCAGGTCGGCGTCGCGGTCGTGCAGGATCCAGTGCTGCGGGCCGGGCAGCCGGGCGGCCAGCCAGCGGCTCATCGAGCCGGTGCCGCTGCCCAGGTCGTGGATGACCGTCGGGCGCTCGCCGGTGACCCGGGTTCGGACGACATCCAGCAGGTCCTCGGCGCGGGCCGCCGCGTCGGCGGGCTCGCGCAACCGCAGCCAGTCGGCGAACGGCATGTCTTCCTCGACGGTCATGCCGCCACCTCCTCCAGGACGGCGGCCAGCGACGCGGTCGTCACCGACCAGTCGGTCAGGGTGTCGCGACGGGCGAGGGCGGCTCGCCGCAGCCGGGCGCGCAGCACGTCGTCGCCCAGCCAGCGGGCCAGCGCGCCGGCCAGCGCGGCCGGTCGCCCGGGGCGACCAGCAGCCCCGGCAGGTCACCGTCGGGCGCGTGACCGAGCGCCTCCGGCAGCCCGCCCACCTCGGTGCCCAGCACCGGCAGGCCCCGGGCCAGCGCCTCGGTGACGACCATGCCGTACGTCTCGCCCCGCGACGGCAGCACCAGCAGGTCGGCGGCGGCGTACGCGGCGTCCAGGGCCGCACCGGTCAGCGGACCGGCCAGCCGGACCCGCTCGGTGAGGCCGGCGCCGGCCATCCGCGCGCGCAGCCGGTGTACGAGGTCCGGCTCCCGGTCGAGCGTGCCCGCGCACACCAGCGTCCACGACAGCCCGGCCAGTGTGGACAGTGCGTCGACCAGCACGTCGTGCCCCTTGTGCCGGGTGACCGCCGCGACGCAGAGCAGCCGGTCACCGGCGGCGGAGGCGCGCGTGGGCGGTGCCGGCGTCACCCCCGGAGGCGCGGCCCGGATCCGGTCGGCGAGCAGCGGATGGCGGGCCACCAGCTCACGGCGGGTCCACTCGCTGGTGGTGACGACGCCCGCGCGGTGGCCAGCGCGCGGGCCTCGGCCTCGTCGTCGAGCGGCAGGTGCACGAGGACGACCAGACGCAGCCGCCGGGCGTGCGGGACGAGCAGGTCCGGCACGGTCGAGGCGATCAGGCCGTCGAGCAGCACCACGGCGTCGTCCGGCAGGGCGGCGAGGAGCCCGGCCAGCTCCGCCCGGTCGGCCGGATCGGGATGCGGCCACGCGCCGGGCACCGGATGCTCGCGCACCGGCCAACCCCGCTCGCCGAGCCCCGCGCAGATCCGCCGGTCGTAGGAGTTGCCACCGCTGGGCGCGCCCGGGTCGTCGATGTCACCGGGCAGGACGACGTGCACGCCACGGCCGGTCGTATCCGGCCCGCCGGCGGGCGCCGCCATGCCCGCAACGATCACAGCGACCGCTCGTAGCTGGCCCACGCGACGTGTGACTCGTGCAGGGTGACCATGATGCCGGTCAGCTCGCGCGCTCCCGCGCCCAACTCGCCGGCGTGCACCCGCTCGGCCAGCCGGTCGGCGACCGTGCGGGCCAGCACCTCGGTGGTGGTGTTCACCCCGGCGAACGCCGCCTCGTCGTCGAGGTTGCGGTACGTCAGCTCGCCGAGCACCGCCCGCAGCTGCTCGGTGGCCAGGCCGATGTCGACCACGATGCCGTCGGCGTCCAGGTCGGGTCGCCGGAACGTCGCGTCCACCACGAACGTCGCGCCGTGCAGGCGCTGGGCCGGGCCGAACACCTCCCCCCGGAAACTGTGGGCGATCATCATGTGATCTCGAACGGTCACGCTGAACACGGTCACTCCCCGTCGTCGTAGGTAATGAGGTGGCAGAGCGCGGGCAGGTTGCCCGTGCTCAGGTTGGCGAGTACGTCAGGCAGCTCCGCGAACCGCGACGCGCCGGTGATCAGCGCGTCGAAGGCCGGGTCGTCGAGCAGGTCCAGGGCGAGTGCCAGCCGGTCGGTGTAGCTGCGCCGTCCCCGTCGTGCGGGCGCGACCATGCCGACCTGACTGCTGCGTACGGTCAGCCGTCCGGAGTGGAACGCCCCGCCCAGCGACACCTGGACCGGGCGGTCGCCGTACCAGCTCAGCTCGATCACGGTGCCCTCGGGCGCCAGCAGGTCCAGGGACCGTTGCAGCCCGGCGGCGGTGGCGCTGGCGTGCACGACCAGGTCCCGGTCACCGGTCGCGTCGGCCGGCTGGGCGAACCCGACACCGAGCGCCCCGGCGACCCCGGCGCGGCGAGGGTCGGTGTCGACGAGTTCGACCTGCACGCCGGGGAATCGGGCGAGCAGCGCGGCGACGCAACAGCCGACCATGCCGGCGCCGACGACGCTGACCCGGTCGCCGACCAGCGGTGCCGCGTCCCACAGCGCGTTCACGGCGGTCTCCACGGTGCCGGCGAGGACCGCGCGGGCCGGCGGCACGTCATCCGGCACCGGCACCACGGCGCTGGCCGGCACGACGTACGCGCTCTGGTGCGGGTGCAGGCAGAACACCGTGCGCCCGAGCAGATCCGCCGGACCCTGCTCGACCACGCCGACGCTGAGGTAGCCGTACTTCACCGGCCCGGGGAAGTCGCCCTCCTGGAAGGGCGCGCGCATCGCGGCGTACTGGTCGGTGGGCACCCGACCGGCGAAGACCAGCGTCTCGGTGCCCCTGCTGACCCCGGAGTAGCGCGCCCTCACCAGCACCTCGTCGGGGCCCGGCGTGGGCAGCGACACCGGCCGGATCTCGGCCGCGCCGGGCTCGCGCACCCAGCAGGCGTACGCCTCGCGGATCACCGTCGCGCACCTCACCTTTGCTCCCGGCCGAACCGAACGGCCACGTTTTCCGTGTTCCCTGTCGGGGTCGTCGATCATAAACACGGAGGTACGGTGCCCACAGTTCGAAGTGGTCCGGTGATCGGGCTGAGCGCGCAACTGGCCGTGCTGGCGGGGCTGGCCGCCACGGTGGGGCTGGGTGGTGCCGGCTGGCTGGTCGGGTCCGGCTACGCGGTGGTCACCTGCCTCGCGTTGAGTCGGGGTCTGCGCCGCGCTGGCGCGTCGCGCCTCGGCCCCGCCGATCGGGTCACGCTGACCCGGGCCGTCCTGGTCGGCGCGGTCACCGCGCTGGTGGCGGATTCGTTCACTCGGCCCACACCGGTGGCGCTGCTGGTGGCGGTGAGCGCGGTGGCGTTGCTGCTGGACGCGGTCGACGGCCAGGTGGCGAGACGCACGGGCACGGTCAGCGCGCTCGGCGCCCGCTTCGACATGGAGGTCGACGCGTTCCTCATCCTGGTGCTCAGCGTGTACGTCGCTCCGTCGGCCGGCGCGTGGGTGCTGGCCATCGGCGCGATGCGGTACGCGTTCGTCGCGGCGATGCCGGTGCTGCCGTGGCTGGACGGAGCGTTGCCGCCGCGCTTCTGGCGCAAGGTGGTGGCCGCCACGCAGGGCGTCCTGCTGGCCGTGGCCGCGGCCCGGGTGCTGCCGGAGCCGTGGACCACGCTGGTGCTGGTGGCGGCGTTGGCGCTGCTGGTCGAGTCGTTCGGCCGTGACGTGGCCTGGCTGTGGCGTCACCGCCCGGTGCCGCGGCAGCCCCGCCCGGCGCCGGTTCCCGCGCCGGTCACCACGAGGGTCGTCGCGCCGCTGGTCCCCGCGCCGGTCGCGTTGCCCCTGCTGCCGTCGGGTGGGCACACGCCGGTCGTCGTGCCGCCGCTGCTGCCGGTGCCGGTCCGGGGCGAGATCCGCAGCAACATCAGCCTGGTCGAGCCCGACGGCACCGTCACCAAGGTGAACGAACCCGGTCCCGAACTGGACACCCA
>NZ_JAEVHM010000087.1 GCF_016802865.1 Micromonospora parastrephiae
GGCGCCGTCGGCCGACACCGACGGCCAGCGGCCCGGCGCGCCCGGCGCCGTCGTCCGGCGCGCCGTCGGCCAGCGCACCCCGCGCCTGGCTGCGGCATGTCTTCCCGGTACGCGCCGACAACGTCGACTACCACCCGACGCACGGGGCGTATCCGGCCACGGACCTCTTCGCCGACTGTGGTGAGCCGTTCGTCGCGGTGACCGACGGGACGGTGCTGGAGGTGAGTCGTGTCGACAGGTACTCCAAGCGGGGGCCGCAGGGCCCGGAGAACGGCGGCCTGTCGGTCTCCCTGCTCGGTGACGACGGGGTGCGCTACTACGGTTCGCACCTCAGCGTCGTGTCCAGCGGCATCGACGCCGGGGTGCGGGTCCGCGCCGGACAGCAGCTCGGCAAGGTGGGCCGCACCGGCAACGCCAACAACGTCTGCCACGTGCACTTCGGCATCTCGCCGCCGTGTACGGGCAAGGACGGCTGGTGGATCCGGCGCGGGGTGCTCTGGCCGGCGCGTTACCTGGATTCGTGGCGGCGCGGCGGCAATCGGGAACCGGCCGCCGAGGTCAGCGCGTGGCAGCGCAAACACGGCTGCCCGAAGGCTCCCTGACCGGTCCCGCAGCGACTAGGTTCGGTGAGATGAAGGCCCGGGACCCCATCGCCGACCTGCGCCGAATCGCGTTCCTGCTGGAACGGGCGAACGAAGCCACGTACCGGGTCCGGGCGTTCCGCTCGGCGGCGACGGCGTTGGCGGGCCTGCCGGCGGCCGAGGTGGCCGAGCGGGCCGGCAACGGCACGCTCACCGAGCTGACCGGTGTGGGTGACGTGACGGCCCGGTGCGTGGCGGAGTCGCTGGCCGGTGAGGAACCGGTCTACCTGCGCCGGTTGGTGGCGACCGAGGGCAGCGACCTGGGCGCCGAGGCGACGGCCCTGCGCACCGCCCTGCGCGGCGACTGTCACACCCACTCGGACTGGTCCGACGGCGGCTCGCCCATCGAGGAGATGGCGCTGGCCGCGGTGGAGTTGGGCCACGAGTACCTGGTGTTGACCGACCACTCGCCCCGGCTGACGGTGGCGCGGGGGTTGACGGCCGCCCGGCTGCGCCGACAGCTCGACCACGTGGCGCAGGTCAACGCGGCTCTGCCGGAGGGTTTCCGGATCCTCACCGGGATCGAGGTGGACATCCTCGCTGACGGTTCGCTCGACCAGGACGAGGAGTTGCTGGCCCGGCTGGATGTGGTGGTCGGCTCGGTGCACAGCGGCCTGAAGGACAAGCGGGCGAGGATGACCCGCCGGATGGTGACCGCGGTCGCCAACCCGCACCTGGACATCCTCGGGCACTGCACTGGCCGGATGGTGTCGTCCCGCCCGGCGGGGGTGACCGGTCCCGGCGACCGGGGACACCGTGCTCGGACCCGCGCGGAGAGCGACTTCGACGCGGACGCGGTCTTCGCCGCCTGCGCGGAGCACGACACCGCCGTCGAGATCAACTCTCGGCCGGAGCGGCAGGACCCGCCGAAGCGGCTGATCCGCCGCGCCCTGGAGGCCGGCTGCCGGTTCGCGATCAACACGGACGCGCACGCGCCCGGCCAGCTCGACTGGCAGCGGTTCGGCTGCGAGCGGGCCGCCCTCTGCGGCGTCCCCGCCGACCGGGTGGTCAACACCTGGTCGGCGGAGCAGCTGGTGGAGTGGACGCGCGACCGGGCCTGACCGGCAACGCGGCGGGTCTCAGCGGCGGGCGGGCTCGGCTGCGGGCGCGGCGGGCGCGCCGACGCCGACCACCGGGCGGGGCTTCCGACGGCCGAACACACCCTGCGCGACCGCGACACCCAGCAGCACGATGAGCGCGCCGACCGGTTGGTGCCAGTTGAGCCGCTCGTCGAGCACCACGGCCCCGATCAGCACCGCGAAGATCGGAATCAGGTACGTGACGGTGGAGGCGGTGCTCGCACCGGCCACCCGGATGTTGCGCATGTTGATGACGAAGGCGAGCCCGGTGCCGAGCGCCCCGAGGGTCAGGACGCTGGCCACCACCTTCGGCGACAGCTCGGTGGGCAGCGGCGGCGCGCCCGCGACGAACGGGGTGACGATGGCCAGTTGCCCGGCGGCGAGCAGCAGCTGCGCGGCGGAGAGCGACAGGCCCGAGTGCGCGCTGCCGGCGACGAACCGCTTCTGGTACGGGATGGCGACGCCGTAGCAGGCGGCCGCGCCGAAACACATCAACTGCCCGACGAAGTGCGCTCCGCCGATGCCCTCCCAGACCCCGAGCACCACGAGCACCCCGAGGAAGCCCAGCCCGAGGCCGACCGCGCGGCGCGCGGTCAACCGCTCGGTGCGGAAGACCAGCACCGCCAGCGGCAGCACGATCAGCGGAGTGGTCGCGTTCCAGATGCCGGCCAGCATCGACTCGACCCGCTGCTCGCCGTAACCGAAGAGGGTGAACGGCACGGCCACGCCGAACGCGGCCACGACGGCCAGGTGCGCCCACACGCGGGGCTCGCGGGGCAGCCGGTCGCGCAGCACCGCGAGGACGACCAGCAGCGTCAGCGCGCCGGCGACGACGCGGT
Organism: Micromonospora parastrephiae; assembly: GCF_016802865.1. GTDB lineage: Bacteria > Actinomycetota > Actinomycetes > Mycobacteriales > Micromonosporaceae > Micromonospora > Micromonospora parastrephiae. The sequence goes on from NZ_JAEVHM010000087.1 coordinate 2,560, forward strand.
AGAGGGTGAGCTGGACCGGGTGCAGCTCGGCCACCCCGATCTTGATGAAGAGGAAGCTGGAACCCCAGATCGCGGCGAGGGCGAGGAAGCCCGGCAGCCAGGCGCGCAGCGGTGCCTTGTCAGGAGCGGTATCGGTCGTCACCCCTGACACTCTGCCCCAGGGGTGCGACAAAGTCCCGTGACTTTCTGCGTGACATCCGCTGCTTGAACACGACAAACGTCGTCGACACCAGGGCGGGCTGGTCACGTAGTGTCGCACCGTGGGACGAATTGATGAACTCGCCAACCGCTACGTGGCCGAGTGGGCGCCGTTGAGCCCCACCGGCGCGACCTATGTCGGCATCGCCGGCCATGACGACCAGCTCGACGACCTCTCGCCCGAGGGCTACCGGGCACGCGCCGACCTGACCCGCCGGACCCTCGCCGAGCTGGAGGTGACCGAGCCGGACACCGAGGCGGAACGCACTGCCAAGGAGGCCATGCAGGAACGGCTCGGCCTCGACCTGGCCCGGTACGACGCCGGTGAGACGACGAGCGAGATCAGCGTGATCGAGAGCGGGCTGCACGAGGTCCGCATGGTGTTCGACCTGATGCCGACCGCCACGGCCGACGCGCAGGCCAACATCGCCGCCCGGCTCAACGGCCTCGCCGGCGCGCTGGAGGGCTACAAGACCACCCTGCGCGAGGCGCTCGCCGCCGGCAAGGTCACCTCGAAGGTGCAGCTGATCGAGGTCGCCAAGCAGTGCGACATCTGGACCGACCCGACCGGGGACAACTTCTTCCACGGGCTGGTCGAACGGCTGGGCGCGGACGGCACGCTCGGCGCGGACCTGCGTCGGGGCGCGGCGGCGGCGACCGCGGCGACCGCCGAGTTCGGCCAGTTCCTGCGTACCGAACTGGCCCCGCACGGCCGGGACAAGCAGGCCGCCGGCCGGGAACGCTACGAACTCGCGTCGCAGTACTTCCTCGGCGCCAAGGTCGACCTGGACGAGACGTACGCCTGGGGCTTCGCTGAGCTGGCCCGCCTCGAGGCGGAGATGCGGGTCGTCGCCGGGCGCATCGCCGGCTCGGGCGCCAGCGTCGACGAGGCGGTGGCCAAGCTGGACGCCGACCCGGCGCGGACAATCCAGGGCAAGGAGGCGTTCCGCGACTGGATGCAGGCCCTCGCCGACAAGGCGATCGCCGAGCTGCACGGCACCCACTTCGACATTCCGGAGCAGGTACGCCGCATCGAGTGCTGCCTCGCCCCGACCAGCGACGGTGCCATCTACTACACGGGGCCGAGCGAGGACTTCTCCCGCCCGGGCCGGATGTGGTGGGCGGTGCCGCAGGGCATCTCCGACTTCTCCACCTGGCGGGAGGTGACCACCGTCTACCACGAGGGCGTGCCGGGTCACCACCTTCAGGTGGCGCAGACCGCCGTCCGGGCCGACCTGCTCAACCGCTGGCAGCGGCTGCTCTGCTGGGTGTCCGGGCACGGCGAGGGCTGGGCGCTCTACTCGGAGCGGTTGATGGACGAGCTGGGTTACCTGGAGGACCCGGGCGACAAGCTGGGCATGCTCGACGGCCAGGCGATGCGCGCCGCCCGGGTGATCGTCGACATCGGCATGCACCTGGAGCTGGAGATCCCGAAGGACAACCCGTTCGGCTTCCACCCGGGTGAGCGGTGGACGCCGGAGCTGGGCTGGGAGTTCATGCGCGCGCACTGCCGGGTGCCGGACGAGAACCTGCGCTTCGAGCTGAACCGCTACCTGGGCTGGCCGGGGCAGGCGCCGTCGTACAAGGTCGGAGAGCGGATCTGGCTCCAGGCCCGCGAGGACGCCAAGGCTCGCAAGGGCGCGGACTTCGACCTGCGGGAGTTCCACCGGCAGGCGTTGGACCTGGGAGCGTTGGGCCTCGACCCGCTGCGCCGGGCGCTGGCCCGACTCTGAGCCACCGATGGTCCTCGGCGCCGGCGGTTCATCTGTCGGCGCCGGGGCCGTCGATGCCGCTGCGCTGCTCAGCCGAGGGTCAGCGCCAGCGCCGGCCGGGCGGTCAGCGTGTTGCTGGTGACGTACGCCAGGTCGATGACCGGGTCGGTGAACGTGATCGGGATGGGTGAGGCGACCGGGATCCCGTCCGGCAACGGCAGGTCCGGAGTCAGAGTGATCTTGATGCCGAGCAGCTTGCCGACGAAGCGGGTGGCGTAGAAGGCCACGTCACCGCTGACGGTCAGCCGGTCCGTCGCGTACCGCTGGGTGCGGCCCTCGGGGCCGTCGGCGACCAGGAGGAAGTCCTCGGTCACCGCCTCGCGCATGCTGAACTTCAGCACCTTGAGGTCGCCCTTCGCGGTGTGCAGGTCGGTGATCCCGTCGAACCGCAGAGCGGTCATCTTGACCGAGGACCCGGTGAGCTTGGACGGCCTCTGCGCCACCCTCGGCAGGCTCGGGTCGGCGGCGATGCGCGGCAGCGGTTTGCCGGGCTCCACCGTGCCCGGCTTGTCGGGTGCCCCCGGCTCACCTGGCTCACCCGGCTCACCCGGTTTGCCCGGCTTACCCGGGGGTGACGACGGGCAGGTGACGGGTCCGGGGCGGGCCGTCGGCGTGCCGCTCGGCTGGACGGTCGGGCTCGCCGACGGCGTCGCGCTCTGCTTACGACCTCCACCGGTGAGCAGGTCACCGATCCCGTCCAGGATGTCGGTGATCACGTTGCCGCCCCGCCCCGGGCTCGGCGTCGGGGTCGGCGCGGCCGCGCTGCGGCTGGGCGACGGGGTGACGGTCCGGGACGGGGTGGGGCAGGTGGTCGTGGTGGGGCGGTTCGGCGCGGCCTGCACCGCCGCGGGCTGGGTGGCCAGGCCGGCGGCGGCGAGGCCGAGCACCACCAGGGTGATGCCGAACGTCCGCGGATCAGCCGTACGCCCCGGCCGCTCGGGCGGCGGGCTGGCGTCGGCCAACTCCTTCTCGGGAACGGACTGCTCGGGAACGGACTGCTCGGGGACGGCCTGCTCGGGGACGGCCTCCTCGGGGAGCGGCTGTTCCTGGGTCGACGCGTCGGCCTGGACCGGGGCGGGCGGGGCCGGGCGGGTCGGCGTCCAGGCGAAGGCGAGCGCGCTGCCGACCATGCCGAGCAGCAGGCCGATGAAGAAGCCACCGAGGTTGAGCCCGATCAGCGAGTACACCGTGGTGACCGCCGCGACGATCGAATAGAACAGTCGCTGCGCCGGGGTGAACCAGAGCAGCACGCCGCAGGTCACCAGGATGACCGGAATCAGCAGTGAGAGCAGGCCGGTCGCTCCGCTGTGGAAGCTCAGGCCGTTGAGCGTCATCCGGGTGGAGGCGAACATCTCCACCCCGGCCAGGGCGGTGAGAAGGCCACCCCAGAACGGGCGACTCCGCTGCCAGCGGCGGAAGCTCCGCCACGCCTGGGCCGGACCGCCGGGCCGGGCGTGGGACGGGTTCGCGGTTGTCACGTACTCCTCCTGGCGGAGCGGGGACGGGGACACGGACCGCCCGCGGTGGTCGACCACCGCGGGCCGCGACTCACCTCAGAAGCATTCCTTGCCCTTGGCGTCGTCCCCCACGTTGACCTTCAGGCGCAGCCCGACCAGGTTGAAGGTGGCCGCCGTGGTGTAACGGGACACCTGCTGGAGGTTGGTGATGGTGACGTGGTCGGAGTTCTGACCGAACGAGCCCGCCTTCGCCGTCGGGTTCAGATCCGTCGCGTCCCGACCGATCCTGATGTTGGTGAAGGTCGCGTTGCCGTTCAGCGAATCCATCGCGATCAGCAGATCCTTGGCCCGGGCGGGCTCCTTGCCCTCACCGGCGTTGATGGTCAGCACCACCGGCATGCCCGGCAGGTCCGCGCGGACGGACTGGCAGAGGCTGTACAGCTCGGCGCTGCTGATCTCGGAGAGGGCGACCGGGTGGACCTGACCGGCCTTGCCGTCCTTGCCTTTCTCCCGGACGATGCCGCCGTACTGCTTGAAGCCGTCGCCCTCCAGGCGGTCGGCGCCGATCTTGAAGGTCTGTCCGGAGACCGTGATGTCGGACGCGATCGCGCCGGTCGACATACCGAACAGGATGGCGCCGGCGGCCGCCGTGGCGGGCACCATCATGGCGGCGAACCGCCGCCACCGGGTACGGCCCTGATTGTCCAACGGCTCCTGCACGGCTTCCTCCTCAGTGGATGCGGGCGGGTTGCCGGTCCCGCACTGGCGGCCCCGCACCGGGCCCGCCATCTGTTACCGGCGGGTAACGACCGAGCTTGATGGTGCACCCGTTGCGGCGCAGCCCACAACCCCTGGCGTACCGCGCGGTAACACAAGGCTGACCGAGGGGCAGGGTGCCGTCACGGAACGCTCAACCCTCCCGTACGGACATACGCGAAATAACGGGGCAGGTCTCGCGTAAACCGCGAGGCGCGCAACGGAGGGTGACGAGGCATTGACCAATTACAATCAAGTAACGAATGTAAAGTACGCAGATCACAGCGACCCGTTCGGATCGCCGTCCCCGTCCGATCATCCGTGCGAGCGCGGAACCGGTCGATCCCGGTCGACGCCCGGATGCCCTAGGGTTTCGGCGTGAATCTGAACGACGTGCGGCGCGACTGGACCAAGCTGGGCACCGAAGATCCGCTCTGGGCCGTACTCGTTCAACCCGGCAAACGCGGCGGGCGGTGGGACGTCGACGAGTTCCTGGCCACCGGCCGCGCCGACGTCGAGGAGACGGCCGGCTGGCTGGGCCAACTCGGGCTACCCACGCGGTGGGAGCGGGTGCTGGACTTCGGCTGCGGTGCCGGGCGGCTGTCGCAGGCGCTCGCCCCGCACGCCGACCAGGTCGTCGGTGTGGACATCGCCCCTTCCATGCTCGAGACCGCGCGACACCTGGACCGGAGCGCCGGGAACATCCGCTTCGTCCTCAACGACGCACCGGACCTGAGCCAGTTCCCCGACGGCCACTTCGACCTGGTCTACAGCGCCCTGGTGTTGCAGCACCTGCCCCGTTCCGCCATCGACCGCTACCTGGCCGAGTTCCTGCGCGTCCTGCGGCCCGGCGGCATCGCCGTCGTGGGGCTGCCGACCGAGCCGGCACGTACGGCGAAGGGCCTCATCTGGCAGGTCGCGCCGTTTCGCCTGATCAGCTGGGCGCAGCGCCGGTTGCTCAACTACCCGGCACCGATGAGCATGACCGCCGTCCCGCACTCCGACATGGTGCGTTTGGTGACCGCGCACGGCGGAACCATCGTCGGGCAGCGGCCCGATCTGCCGTACACCGAGGACTGGGTGTGCACCCGATACGCGGTGCGGCGGGGGTAGCCGACCCGCAGGACCATCCCGGGTGAGCTGACACCTGAGCGGCCGCGATCCGTGGATCGGCCGGCCCGCTCAGGTCGGTGCGTTGTGGTGCGGTGGCGGGGTCGTTACGGTTCGCTGCGCTCCGCAGCATGACGCCCGGCGGCCGGAACGGTGGACTCCTCGGCCGGCTCCGTAGACGCCTGTGACGGCAGGTCGGTCGTCGGGCGCTCGCCGGTGTCCACCGGCGTCGCGTCGGGCCTGCGGCGAGTGGCGCGGATGATGATGAACAGACCGAGCAGCACCAGGGCGAGGCCGAGGAGACCGAGCGCGATCGGCACCACCTTGGTGAGCAGGTTGATCTGGTTGCGCGCGTCCTTGGCAGCCTTGGCCTGCTGCTTCTGGGTGTCCTCGGTGAAGGCGAGGGTGGCGTCGATCATCTTGACCTTGTCCGCGCCGGTCGCGTCACGGAGGGTCTGCGCCTGCTTCTCCTGGCCCTGGACGATGACGCCGCTGTCCGGCTCCACCCACAAGGTACGGATGTTGGTGTAGAAGAGGCCGGCGCTCACCGTGGGCTCCGTCGAGCCGACCAACTTACCCGGGACCTCGATCTCCTTGATCTTGACCGGCTCGGCTGTCATCTCGAACTTGTAGACGGTCAGCCCCTGCAGCTTCTCGGTGCTCACGTACTTGGCGGGGTACGCCTTCCGAGCGGTGTTGTCGAAGTACTGGTAGGTCTTCTTCTCCGTGCCGAACGGGAAGGTGTAGGTCAGACCCTCGTGCTTGGAGGGCGCGCCGTTGATGTCCTCGGCGCAGCAGGCCACCGCCTCCGCGGTCCGCCGGTCGAGGGCAACCCGGTCCGTGTTGACCGTGATCTCCTTCTTGGCCGCGTCGTCGATCACCCGGACGCCGACGTTGAAGACCGCCCGGTCGCTGTTGCCAGCCTCGACATCGCCCCGGACCGCGCGGTGGGCTGTGAGGTTGACGCCACTTCGCTCCGAGAGGGTGCTGAAGTCGAAGACGGTCGCGTTCTGGGCCTTCGAAACCGTCACCGAACTCTGATCCAGGGGCACCTTGACGAGAGCGGGCGCGACGGTCAGCGGCGTCGCCACGGCCCCGACGATCAGGAACGCACCCGCCGCCACCAAGATGGCACCCGACGTAGGTCGCATGTAACTCCTCCCCTTGTAAAGACTCGACTAGTCGGCTGACAGTACATGACGCGACCGATTTCGGATATGGTCCGACGCGACCTCTGAGAGACGTACCAACTCCGGTGGGCCGCAGCCGTCCGGCTGCCACATCAAATGGGATGTTGAGGAACTGTGAGCCGACCCGTCAGGCCCGAGTCGATCAGCGGACAGGCGGGCCCGTCCGCGCCTAATAACGTCCGCTCGGATGGCTGGTTTCCCGCATTGGAAGGGCTCCGCGCCCTCGCGGTGCTCGGGGTGGTCGTCCACCACGTCTCCTTTCTGAGCGGACTGACCAACTCGTTCGCCCGCCTTGGAGGTCTGCTGGCCAGGCTGGATGTGGGCGTCGCACTTTTCTTCGCCCTCTCCGGCTTCCTCCTCTACCGGCCTTTCGCGCTGGCCGCCATTCATATGCAGCCACGACCGCCAGTTCGGAGATACCTCTGGCATCGTGCGCTGCGCATTTTGCCCGGGTACTGGGCAATGGCGATTGTCGCACTGACGTGGCTCAACGCCGATTACCTCAAGTCACTTTGGGACTGGGCAATCCCCTTCCTGTTGGCACAGATTTATGAGCCATTGCGACTGCCGGTCGGTATGGAGCAGACCTGGAGCCTGGCTACGGAGGCGACCTTCTACCTGGCGCTGCCGGTGATAGCGATGCTCGGTCGCCGGATGGGCGGCCGTACCCCGCTCGGGCGAGCCGACGCCAACTGGCACTCGGCGCCGTACTCGTCCTCGCCGGCCTTGCCTGGAATACGTACGCGCACGGCCCCGACTCGCCACTACCGGGGCTCGCGGTGCTCTGGCTGCCCGCCCTTCTGGACTGGTTCGGCATCGGAATCATGCTGGCCGTGCTCGCCTCGTGGCCCCCCAGCACGGCCTCGTCCCCGTTCCTGCCGAGCCTGGCCGAGAACGGAACCGGGCGAGGCGACGAGGACCTGTGGTCCGCCACGCCGCGCGGGCTTCGCGTCTTCACGTTCGCCCCGGGAACGTCGTGGCTCATCGCCGGCGCGCTGCTGTGGATCGCCAGCACCCCGATCGCCGGCCGCGCGGGGTCGAGCCGGCCAAGCCGATCGAAGCGATCATCGAACACCTGGTGTTCCTGCTGGTCGCCTGGTGCGTGATCGCCCCCCTCGTCGGCCCGGGTTCGGGCGGGGTGCCACGTGCGTTCCTCGGCCTGCCGGTGGTCAGGTTCCTCGGTCGAATCTCCTACGGCATCTTCCTCTGGCACCTCCTCGCCCTCGAGGTCTGCTTCCGCCTGCTCGGGTTCACCCGGATGCACAGCTCGTTCTGGGTGCTCCTCGCGCTCACCCTGGCTCTCACCATCCCGATCGCGACGGTCAGCTACTACGTCATCGAGCGGCCGACCCGGCACCTGCGACGGGTTCTGGAGATGCGGGGCAACCGACCCCGGCCCGAGATCGTCGCGCCCGGCGCCCTGGTCGAGACGTCCAGGCCGGTGTCCGCGCTCCAGCCCGCGTCGTCGGGCCCGGCCGAACACCCGAGCCTCCCGGCGCGACTCGTACCTTCCGCGGACCCGGCGGAAACGCAGCACCAGAGCGGCGATCGCGACGAGGAGAAGCCCGGCGGGAAGCGCGACCAGTAGCTCGCCGATCCGTTCCGAGCCGACGCGGGGCAGCCACCACCGCTCGGTCCCGTGGACCAAGAGACCCACGGCCGCCGGCACCCAGATCCACGTGGGGTTCGGCACCCGACGCCGGTGCAGCACCACGACCACGGCGGCGCAGCCGAGCCCGAGCAGGCCCCCGAGCAGCGCCGGCACACCCACCGCGAGCAACGGCGCGGTCGGCATCGTGGCCGGAACCACGGGGTACGCCGGTCGGTGGCGACGCGCGGGGAGCACCGCCGCGACGATCAACAGCAGCAGCAGACCGCCGGCGATGCGCAGGACGAGGCCGTACTGCTCTCCGGGCGTGAAGACCAACTCGATGCGGCCGGCCGCACCGGCCGGCACGAACCATGCCTGTTTCCACCCGTCGAGGCGGGTCGGTACGAGGGGGACGCCGTCGAGGGTGGCCCGCCAGCCGGGGCTGGCGTTCTCCGGGACGACCAGGTAGCTACTGCCGCCAGGGCCAACCTCAACCGACCGGTGCTGGTCGTCCCAGCCGAGCACCGTCAGGGCCTGGCGAGGCGGCTCGGCGCCCGCCACCGCAACGGGTCGCTGCGGTGCCTCACCGGTCAGGATCACGCTGTCGACGACGAACCGGTCCGGCGGAGCGGAGACCTCGTTCGGGCCGACCCGCAGCGAAACCCGGTCATCGTTCGCCGCCGTGGAGGTCTTGGCCCGGCCCGCCGGTTTGGCGTCGGGAACGCATGCGCGATACCGAAGTGGCCGCAGATCCCGCAGGTCCCGCAGCGTGCCCGAGACCGTCGTCGGCACCGTCGCCCCGTTGACCACGATCGTCGGCCCCGCGCCGCAGGGCAGCGTCACCGTACGGACGAGGTCGCGCGCCTGGTTGACCTCGGGCGCGCCCTCCACGTCCACCCCGGTCAGGCCGACGGGGAGCGGCTGCGGCTCGAACAACGCCGTCGACCGGCTGACCCGCGGCACCGTCGAGGTCACCGCCACGAAGAGACTGCGCGTACGTAGGGCCGGGAAGCGGGCGACGCCGTCGGGGTCGACCGTCACCTCCCGAATACCGTTGTCGCCGGTGATTCGGACCGTCCTCGGCGGCGCGGCGACGAGACTCGACGCGAACCGCAGCCGGACCGAGCTGACCTTCCGGGCCTTGGACAACCGCAGCTTCACCGTCGGCTGCGGGTCGTCCGGATCCGCCCACCAGGCCGTGCCGTCGTCCCCGTCAGCCAGCGATCTCGACGAGGCGACCGGGTCGGTGAACCAGGAGCTCGACGTGGTGAAGGTCTGGCCGCCCACCATCTCGTCGTAGACGGCGAGCGCGGTGGCCGGCGTGGCGCGAGCCAGGCCGGTGAGGTGCGGGGTGGCGGCGGCCGGCAGGTCGAAGCGGCGGGGCACCAGCCCCGTCTCCTCACCCTGCCGGATCAGGTCGGGCGCACACAGGTAGTGGTCGCCGGCCGCGGCGCAGGCCGACCGGTCCACGGCCTTGCGGGCGAGCGCGACAACCGCCGGCGCGGAGGTGGCGTCGGGCAGTGCCGGCAGCCGCAGGTATCGCTGCGGGGTCACCCCGGGAACGCGTAGCTCCCGGATGCCCGCTCGGCGCCCCGCGACGTCGTGGCCCGCGACGCCGTCGATGGTCACGCGCAGCCAGCTGGTACGCCCCGAGGGCAGCGCCAGTCGCACCGGCACCCGCCCGGCATCCACCACCGGGTGCACGTACGACCCGCCCGCGGTGCTGATCCGCACGCGGGTGACCGCCGCACCCACGACCTCGTAATCAGCCACCTGCAACTCCACCGACCCGGCCTGGATCCTGTCGGTGAACCGGACCTCCACCCACTGGCCCACGGGTTTGCGCGCACCGTCCGACAGCCACGATGTGCCGCTGTCGCCGTCCATCGCCGCGAACGGCGTGGCGGAGGGGTCGCGCAACCCGGCCGGGCCGGTGACGTCGGCCGCGCTGGAGGACGCCCGGATGTCGGCCACCCCGTTGTATCCCGACGAGGTGACGGACGCCTGCCACGCCGGGTCGAGGATGTCGTGAACCGCGCGCGCCGTCCGGGGTCGATCCTCCGGAGTCAACGTCCGTGAGACGTTGCCACGGACCAGGCCGAAGTCGACCTCCCGGTTGCGGAGGCTGTCGGCGAGCACCGTGCCCCCGCCGGCCGCCGCGGGCGCGTCGCCGTCGAGGATCACCGGCTGGTTGCCGAGCACACCGGCATCGCTGAGGTCCAGCAGCGTCTCCGGCGCGCCGACCAGGCTGAGTGGCTGCGCCGCGTCGGCCAGCGTGGCCCGGGGAGTTGGCCGGTCCACCTGATAGATCTCCACCGCCGGGTACGGCTCGTGCAGCCCGTAGTCCCAGGCCCCATCGAGATCCGGCTTCACGCCGCTGCTCGGGCCGAACGCGGCGACCCTGAACAACCCGGGGGCGCTGTCCAGCGTCCGGTGCACGAGCACCGGCCAGGCGATGCCTCCGACGGGCTGGCGAAGATCATTTCGGACGAGGAGGTACCGCACGCCAAGCCGCCCGAGCACATCCGTCAGCCCGGGAGAGACGGTGCCGGAGGCGAGCCGTTCGTCGATCGCGGTGAGCAGCCGGGCGTTGCCCGCCGATCCGGCCGGCACCAGCGACCGTACCGCCCACGGCGCGTCCAGCAGGGGCTGGACTGGCTCGTCCAACGAGCGACCCCAGTTGTACTCGGCGAAGTTGGAGCCGGGAACCAGCAGCGTGGTGCCCGGGCCGGCACGCTGGTCGAGCCACTCGGTCGCCTGCCGCCAGTGCTGGGGCACTGCCCAGAATCCACCGCCCGCCGGGAGGCCGGCGTTCGCCGCACCGCCGCTGACCGCGAGGAGCGCGACGGCGGTGACACCGAGCGCCACCCGCCGGGGCGCCATGTTGGTAGGTCGCGTGTATCGACGGATGACGGCGATCCGGCCGGCGGTGTCCAGCATGTGTGCGGTCGCCAGAGCCAGCGGCAGCCGAAGTACGACGTCGAACTTGTGCAGGTTACGCAGCGCCGCGAGTGGGCCGTCCAATGCCTCCCGCACGGTCGAGGCGAAGGCGGCGCCCCCGTCCGACAGGTTTCCCGCCGTCAGGGTCAGCAACCCGACCAGGGCGCCGATGGCCAGGAACCGCCGCTCCGGCAGATCCCGACGGGCCAGCCCGGCCAGGCCGACGCAGGCGATCAGGCCGGTGAGGACGATCATCCAGGGCGTCGTGACCAGCGCCCATCCGGAACGCCACCAGGGCACCCCGTCGACGGCCAGGTAACCCACCCATTGGGTGGCGCCGCGCACAGCCGACGGGAGCGACGTCACGCTCGTCGTGACCGCCGCGCTCTCGGTGTACGGCAGGAACGGGAACCCGTAACGCTGTAGGAGCAGCAGCGGCACCAGCCACCAGAAGGTGGCCGCGACCATCGCCACAGTCCACCAGGCCAGCAGGCGGATCCGTCGCCTGCCGGGCGCGCGCGTCACGATGAAGAGGAACGCCGGTAGTACGGCGCACGCGGCGGCCGCTCCGTTCGCTCCGCCCATGCAGACCACCGCCAGTCCGCTGAGCGCGGCCGCCCGCCGCAACGAGCCACCTGCCGCCCCCTTGACCAGGGGCAGCAGCACCCACGGGGCGACGCAGTACGGCAGCAGCTCCAGCGAGACGGTGCCGACCAGGGAGAGGGCTCGCGGCGAGAGCGCGAACACCGCGCCGGCCACCAGGCGCGACGCCGGGCCACCCAGGTCGAGGGCGCGGGCAAGGCGCACCACCCCGGTGAGGGCCACACAGAGCAGGGCCGCCATCCAGAGCCGTTGGACGAGCCAGGCCGGCAGCCCCACCGCCTCACCGAGCAGGAAGAACGGCCCCATTGGGAAGAAATAGCCGACGGCCTGGTTCTGGAGGGTGCCGAACTGCCAGTCCGAGGTCCACAGGTGGGCCGCCCGGGCGAGGAACCCGCCCGGGTCCAGGGCCATGTCCAGTTTGGTGTCGGGCACGATGAGCCCGGGTTCCTGGGTGACGCAGAGCCCGATCAGCGCGAGGCAGACCAGCAGCTCACGCAGGCGCCACACCGCCAGGGTCACCGTGGCGGACGGTACGCCGGGGATGCGGCGAGCGGTGGACCAGTCGGTCAACACTGCCGTACCGGAGCTCCGGTGAGCAGTTCGTCGGGGCTGGCATCGCGCTCGCCGATGTCGTCAGCTTCGACGCCTGCCCCCACCAGCACCTGCCGGACCGCCGACGGATCGGCGCCAGGCACCAGGATCCACAGACCGTGCTGGTCGATCGCGACGTGTCGAGTGTGCGGGAGGAGCGGGGACACCCGGGCGAGGAGGCTCTCCGGCTGGTCCGTCCGGACCAGGAAGGACGCGTTGCCCGCCGCCCACGGCACCGCGCGCGACGTGAGCAGGTCCCCGAGGACCGCGCGGACCCGCCGGCCGGTGTCAGCCCAACGGAACGCGGCGCTCCATTGTCGACACTCGCTCGCCATCCGATCGGCCTCGGCCGGCACCGCGAGGACGTCCAACGCGCGGCCGAGACCCTCGGCCAGACCACGCGCGGGGCTGGCGCCCTCGCTGACCAGCCATCCGGTCCGGCCCGGTCGCACGGCGTCGCGAAGCCCGTCCACGTCGAAGGCGACCGTGGGCAGCCCGGCGGCAGCGGCCTCGACCACCACGAGACCCCAGCCCTCACCCCAAGAGCCGGAGACGTGCAACCACGCGGATTCCAGCAGCGCGTCCCGTGCGCCGGAGGGCAGGTGGCCGTGCACCGTGACCACGTCGGTCAGCCCACGTTCGTCGACCTGCCGGCGGATGGTCGCCACGTCCGGCCCACCACCGACGATGTCCAGGCGCAGGTCGGGCCGTTCCGCGCGGAGCTGGTCGACGGCGTCGAGCACCAGGTCGACCCGTTTGTGGCGGGTCACCCGGCCGACACAGACGATGCGGGGCCGCGCGTCGCGGGCACCGACGTCGACGGCCGGCGGCACCGACGCGTCAGCGCCGTTGGGCACCACGACCACCGGACCGGCCCAGCGGAGCCGGTCCCGCACGGCCACAGCCGTCGAGGGTGAGACGGCGAGGGTCACGCCACGGCGGTAGACCCGGCGGGCGACAGGCCCCTCCAACCACGCACCGAAGCGACCAACGAGCGGGCCGAAGTACAGCCGGAACTGGCGGTCGTGCACGTGGTGGATCACGCAGATCACCGGTACGGCCGCCGGCAGGACCGCCGGGCTGAAGAAGGGGATGCCGTTCTGGCAGTCCACGACAACGTCGAACTGACGCCGACGTCGCGCCAGCCAACCCAGCACCCGGGGGTAGACGCTCCACCGGCCACCGAGCCGGACGATGCGGATGCCGTCCCGGGTCTCGTCGCCACGCTGACCGTCCGGGCGGGCGGTGACGAAAGTGACCGCAGCGCCGTCGGCCACCATGTCACGGGCGATCTGCCAGGCGTAGACCTCAGCACCCCCGGCGTCCGGATGCCAGGGGTCCTTCCAGTTGAGCACCGCGATCCGGCGGCCCGCGACCACGCCGTCGATGGTGGGAGCCGCGGCGGCCCGGGACGATCGGACGCTCACGGCCGCAGACCAATGGTGGCGGCGCCGCCGCTGACGTCCGCGGTGACCGGCAGGGTGACGACCGGCATCGGCGCCACAGGGGCGACATCGGCGCGACGCAGCCGCCAACGGATCTTCGCGACGTCCACGAAACTCTGCCAGCCGTGTCGGACCGGAGAGAAGCGCGAGCCGGGCACGTCCACCCACCTGACCGGGATCTCCACCAACCGGGCGCCGGACCGCTCGGCGCGGCCCAGCACCTCCACATCGAACGCGAACCCGCCACACCGAAGTGGGGCGAACGCCCGCCGCGCGACGTCAATGCGGAAGAACTTGAACCCGCACTGCGTCTCACCCACGGTGCGCACCACCTGCCGGACCGTGCCCCGGAACGCCACCGCACCCCACCGCCGCAGCAGGCTGTGCCGCTCCTCGACCACCGACTCGGGGTGCGCCCGCGAACCGACCACCGCGTCGGCGCCCTCGACCAGGAGATTGAGCACCTGCCCGAGAGCGTGCGGCGCGGTGGCCAGGTCCGCGTCACAGAACCCGACGTAGCGCGCGTCGCTCGCCAGCACACCGGTTCGCACCGCGAAACCCTTGCCCGGTTCGCCGCACCAGAGCAGTCGGACGGGCACCGGGCCGGACGGCGCACCCGTCACCACCGCGCTGGTCCGGTCGGTGCTGGCGTTGTCCACCACGGTCACCCGACAGGGCACACCGAGGTCGGCCAACGCCGCCCGGAGCAGGATCAGAGTGTCAGGAAGCCGGAGTGCCTCGTTGAACGCGGGCACCACGACGTCGAGTACGACCGCATCTGACGACACGTCAGGAGGTGGGACCTCCATGAAGCGCCGTCAGCGCTCGCCGTACACGATGATGGGCTGTTCCACGTTGGCGGGCTTGGTGTTGGTGCTGGTGATGGTGGACGTTCCGATCGAGACGGCCACGATTCCCAGCACGGCACCCACCGCCGCGGCGACGACCGCGATCAGGAGGGGATTGAAGGATGCCTTCATTGATGGTCCCTTCGACAAAAGTGACCGCACAGTAACATGCGTCGACGCCGCATCGCTGGGTGCAAAAGGGTGATCAACAGGGTGGCCCCGAGTACCGAATAGCCCAGCACGGGAACAATGCCAACACTCCCCGTCGATCCGGGAGAACCGGCACCAGGCAGGCGTAACAGCGTCAGCGTCGGGTCCCGCCGAACCAGCTCGGCGCCCACGAAGCGACCCTCGACCTCGGCGCCACCGGGTTGATCGGTCTGGATGAGCACGTACCGGACCCCGAGCCGACGCAGGGCCGGCGCCGGATCGCCGGGCGCCGCCAGCGCCGCCGCCACCCGGTTGGCGTCGCGGCTCTCCCCCCGAATCCGGTCCCGGCCCACCAGTACGTCCTGGTCCCCGACCACCGGTCGACGGAACGCCCGCGACGCCGGATCGAGCACGGGCACGTTGCCCGCCCACCGGTAGGCCCGGAACGACGACCAGGGCAGCGATACCAGGCTGCCCCCGACCCGATCACGGTTGACCTCGGCGCGCACCGCCGACCACTCGGCGGGATACCGCACCGTGTGGAGCTGACCCGTCAGACCCCACGCCAGGCCCGGCAGCAGCAACACCGGCGCGACCATCACCACCGGCGCCAACGCCCGGGCACCCGACGTCGCGAGCGACTCCACCAGCATTCCGAGACCCACCGCCTGCACCAGCGCCAGCGGGGCGAGCAGCCGGGTGCCGTCCCGGACAGCGCCGGCCAGGGGAACGTGCTCGACCAGCGCGACCATCCACTGCGCACCCACCGGCCAGGCCGGGACCACGACGACCACGGTTCCGAGGACCGCGCCGGTGAGCAGCCCCCACCAGGCGGCCGACGGCCAACGGCGGCGGGTCAGCGCGTACCCCCAGATCGCCGCCGCGGCGAGCACCAACGCGACCAGGGCGACCGGCCACTGATCACGGCCCACCGGGACGGCATGACGACTCCAGATGCCGCCGAGCGTGGCGACACTGCCGAGCACCCCCAGTGGCGTGTCCGCCCGGACGGCGAAGGCCGCGACACCCCGCTCGTCGAGATCGAGCGCACCACCGCGGTTGGTGAGTGCCAACAGCCACGGGGCGGTGAGGCCGGCCAGTGTCGCCGCACCCGCGACCATCGCCCGCCAGCGCCGCGCCAGAGCCAACGCCGGAGCGCAGGTGAACACCGCCGCCAACACCATCGCCGGGCCGCCCAGTACCACCGCGAGCCCACCGCCGACGGCGGAACGTCGACCCGGGCCGATGCCGCCGGCGGGCGGCCGCAACACCCCGAGCACCCAGCCGTACGCCCACGGCAGCGCGGCGTACCCGACGATCACCGCCCACTGCCCGAGGTGCAGTCGCCCGTACACCCAGGGGTTCCAGACGTAGGCGAGCCCGGCCGCGACCCGGGCCACCGGATGGCTGACGGGGGCCAGCCGGGCGGCACCCACCGCGGCCAGCGCCAGGCAACCGGCGAGGACCGCCTTCTCCGCCAGGTCGGCGGGAATCAGTTGGGACAGGCCCACCGCGAGCAGTTCGCTGGGCACGGCACGCGGCAACTCGGAGCCGCTGCCCCAGACCATCGCGCCGAACGGGGGATCAGGCACGAACACCAGGTCGTACCGGAGGACGTAGCCCCGGCGCAGCACCGGGCCCAGGATCGCGAGGACCACACCGACGCCGAGCACCACCTCCGGCCACCAGCGACGGAGTACGACGGCAGCCCGGAGCAGCGCCGGACCAAACTCCGGTGACGGTCGGCGCACAGGAACCCCCACAGACCTTTACGGGAAGCGGGCCCGACGTCGCGAAGGGGCTCCGGACAGCACTCTAGGCACAGGGAGAGTACGGGCGGTAGCTTCCCTGACGACGTCGACGAGCGACCCGCGACGACAAGCGAGGCTCGGGCGAATTCGTTTCCCTCGACGCAACCGACATGAGGCGCGATGACAGAGACGACGGCGGGGCCGGGGCCGGGCCGCCTGGGGGCGGCAGGCGCGGCGGTGGCGGGCGCCGCGATGGTGACGAACGGACTGGCCTACCTGCTCCCGATGCTCGGTGCCCGGCACCTGGCCGTGGAGGAGTTGAGCGTGCTGGCCACGGTGCTGGCTCTCGTCGCCATCGCCGGCGTCGCGGGCGTCGGCCTGCAGATGGCGGTCGCCGTGCACCGGGCCCGCCACCGCGGTGCACCGACCAACCGGGTCACCCTCGTCACCACGGCCGTCGCCGGTGGTGCCGTCGCCGTGGCAGCGCCGCTGATGATGACCGCCCTCCGGCTGTCGCTGGCAGTCGTGGCGCTGGTCGCGGCCACGACCGTCGCGGTCGTCGTGGCCTCCCGGTGGCTCGGCGAGTTGCAGGGCGAGCAGCGCTTCCTCCGCCTCGCGTGGGCGATGGGAGCGGTCGCCGTCGGGCGCTACGGCGGCATGATCGTCGCGCTCGTCCTCGGCGCCGGTGTCGTCGACACACTCGTGGCCGGCATGGTCACCTCGTACCTCGTACTGCCCGTGCTGGCGTGGATCGCCCGGCCGACGCGGCGAGCCACCGAAGGTCTAGGCCAGACTGCCGGTGCCGCGCTGCGGATCCGGCAGGTCACGAGCGCCGGTACGGCCGCGCTGGCGATGCTCGCGGTGTCGTATGCCGACCTGATCTTCGCCCGCCAACTGCTGTCGCCCGCGGACTCCGGGGCGTACGCCGTCGGAACCGTTCTCACCAAGGGTGCGCTCTGGGCGCCTCAGGTGATCGTGGTACTCGCCCTGCCCCGCCTGGCCGTCGGGGACAGCCGCGTTCGCACCGTCGTGCTCGCGATCGTCGCCGCCTGCGGTGCCGTGCTCGTCGCCGCCTCGGCCCTGGCCGGCGGGTTCGCTTTCCGCCTGGTGGGTGGCGAGGACTACGCGGCCCTGGGCGAGTACGCCCCGTTCTTCGCCGCCACCGGCGCGCTTTACGCGCTGGTCTTCGCAGTTGTCAACGCCAAGATCGCGGCGGCGGCGCGGTGGCCCTCCGCGCCGCTCTGGGTGGCCCTGGGTGTTCTGGCCGCCCTGACGATGGCCGCCGCGCCACGCACGTTCCAGGGGATCATGTGGTGTGCTCTCGCCACCGCTGCGGCGACCGCCCTGGTGATGGTGCTCAGCCTGCCGCGAGCCAGTCGTGCAGGAGGCGATGGTCGATCGCGTCGACCCGGCCGAGCGTACGACCGGCGGCCTCCCGCTGCCGCAGCTCGGCCCGGGTGAACCAGCGCGCCTCCAGCAGCTCCTCACCGTCGACGCGGACCTCCTCGGACGTGGCGCTGGCCCGGAAGCCCACCATCAGGCCGGCGGGGAACGGCCACGCCTGCGACCCCTGGTAGGTCACGTCGGTGACGGTGATTCCGGCCTCCTCGGCCATCTCACGGCGGACCGCGTCCTCCAGGTTCTCGCCGACCTCGACGAAACCGGCCAACGTCGAGTACGCGTCCTCCGCCGCACCGGCGTGCCGGGCCAGCAGGCAGCGCCCCGGCGAGCCGGGTGCCTCGACCAACACGATGATCGCCGGTTCGATGCGGGGGAACAGCAGCCGCCCGCACTCCCCGCCGGTGCACGTCCGGACGTGTCCGCCGCCGCCGACGACGGCCGGCGCACCGCAGGTGCCGCAGTACCGCTGCTGCCGATGCCAGTGCAGCAACCCCCGCGCGTACGCCTGGACGGCCGCGTCGTCCGCGTCGAGCCGACCGACCAGCGCCCGCACGTCGACGGACTTCACCGCACCGGCCATCTCGACGGCGGACCGCTCGTCGAGCGCGGAGAGGTCCACGGCGAACACGGCGGTGTCGCCGTCGAGGCCCAGGAAGACGGTCTCACCGGCGGCGGACCGGACGAGCGACGCCCGCTCGGCGGTCAACCGGACCGGCCCGTCCCCGTCGACGAGACAACGGTCCCGCCACAGCGGCAGGACGACGGTGGTCGGCTCACCGAGGAGCGCGCCCAACCGGGTCGGATCGGTGCGCAGCGCACCTGCCCGGTCCAACCGACCACCGCCGTACGCCAACACCCGCTCCGCAGTACCCACCCCGTCACCGTGCCAGGTCACCGGAACGCCGCCGGCACCACCCCCGAGCCGGTGCGACACGCCGGGACGACACGCCGCAGCCGCGCGGATGGCCGCAGCCCGCAGGGATGGCCGGGCATTCGTTACCGTAGGTGTCCTCCCGGAGGGCGGACCTCCTGCGGCACCCTGGCGATCGAGGTTGCAGTGACGCTGTACGGCGAAAACCGTCCACCCGCCGACGACCGGCCCACCGTGCAGGTCACCGCGGTCACCTGGCCGGACGACGAACCGGCGACGGTGACGCCATCCGCCGCCGGCGGGCCCGAGGACGGCCCACGGCGTGGACGCCGGATGCGCATACTGCTCGCCGCCGGCGTCACCGGTGGCGTGTTCGCCGCCGTGGCGGGCGCCGGCGCGTGGGCGTACGCCGGAGACGTCCCCCGGGGCACCACCGTGCTCGGCGCCGAACTGGGCGGCCGGAGCCGCACCGACGCCGATCGGGCGCTGCGCGCGGAACTGGAGCGGCGCGCCGCGACCCTCGCCGCGCCGCTGCGGGTCACCGTCGGGCAGCGCACCACCGAGATCAACCCGGCTGAGGTCGGGCTGGCCATCGACGTACCCGCGACCGTCGCGGCGGCGGCCGAGGCCGACGCCCACCCGGTGAGTCGACTGGTCGGCTCCCGCACCGTCGACCCGGTGGTCACCGTCGACGTCGAGCGCCTGGACTCCGCGCTGGGCAAGGCACTCGGCAACGAGGCCCGCGGGATGACGATGCCGGCGATCACGTACCAGGGCACCACTCCGAAGGTCGTCCAGCCCAAGCCGGGGCTGGCCCTCGACCCGCAGCGCTCCGCCGACGCGGTCCGCGCCGGCTGGCTGACCGGCGCCCCGATCACCGTGCCGCTGGTGGAGAACCACCCGGCGACCACCCAGGAGGAGCTGGACCGTCTGGTCACCGAACTGGCGAAGCCGGCGGTCGCCGCGCCGGTCACGCTGCGCACCGACAAGGGCTCGGTGAAGGTCCCGCCCGCCGCCATCGCGAAGAGCCTCCGGTTCACCGCCGACAAGGCCGGCAAGCTGACCCCGACCGTGGACGTCAAGCGGCTGCGCATCGCGCTCGGCGACGACCTGAACGCCATCGAGGTGCCACCGAAGGACGCCACGATGACCATCTCCGGTGGTCGGCCGACGGTCACCGACGGTCGGGCCGGTCAGCAGCTCGACACGGCCGCTCTGGGCCGGGACCTGCTGGCGGTGCTGCCAAAGTCGGAGGGACGCGAGGTGACCGGCGAGCTGAAGCCCACGCCGCCGGAGCTGACCGCCGAGAAGCTGGCCGGCCTGGGTATCAAGGAGCGGGTGTCCACGTTCACCACCCGGTTCACCGGGGGCATGGCGTCGTCGCGTAGCCAGAACATCGCCACCATCGCCAAGGAGGTGGACGGCACCGTCGTCCTGCCGGGCAGGACGTTCTCGCTGAACGGCCACACCGGCGAGCGTGGATACGCGCAGGGCTACCGGGACGCCCCGGTGATCCTGGACGGCAAGCTGGTGCCGGGCGTCGGCGGCGGAACCTCGCAGTTCACCACGACGTTGTTCAACGCCACCTACTACGCGGGCCTGGAGGACGTCGAGCACAAGCCGCACTCGTACTGGTTCGACAGGTACCCGGCGGTCATCGAGTCGACCATCTTCTGGCCGGACCTGGACTTCAAGTTCCGCAACAACACCGAGTACGGCCTGCTCATCGACACGTCGTACACGTCGAGTTCGGTGACCGTGTCGATCTGGAGCACGAAGATCTACGACAGCGTGAAGACGGAGTACGGCCCGCGCCGCAACATCACCACGCCGAAGCTCATCCACCTCGAACCCGGTCCCACGTGCATTCCGAGCAACGGCATCAACGGCTTCACCCAGGACGCCTTCCGGGTCATGAAGAAGGGCGGCGCGGTGGTCAAGCGGGAGAAGTTCACCTGGCGCTACGACGCGGAACCCCGCTACGTCTGCGGTCCCAAGCCGTCCTGAGGTCTGAACCGCCGCTCCGCGGCCGGCTCACCAACGTCGACGTCCTGCCCACCGCGCTTGCCACCCTGCCTGCGGAGGCGTCGGCACCGTTCGTGCTTCCCGCACCCGGCTCGGCCCGGAACCGGTTTCCGGCGGGCTACCCCATCTCCTCGAACGGACCCCGTGACCTCGCCACCGATGCCGCGCCGTACGGACACGACCGGACGGTCTGATCGACTTCATGTCGCCGATGTGGGGGTTGCCGAAGAATCGGATCGCCCCAGGTCGCGGATATGGAGTGGACCATGCGGGAAAACGCAGAACGGGTCACCCGTGAGGGTGACGTTCTGGAATGATTGTCCGGCGGTGTCCTACTCTCCCACACCCTCGCGAGTGCAGTACCATCGGCGCT
>NZ_JAEVHM010000088.1 GCF_016802865.1 Micromonospora parastrephiae
TCGCCCGAGAACTCAACGGACGACCACGCCAAACCCTCGACTGGCACAATCCAGCCGAGGTACTCAACAAACACCTAGTTGCAACAACCGCTTGAAACCACCTGCCGCGAGCGCTGAGAATCATCGAACCGTGATGATCACGATCCCGCCTGGAGCACTATGGTAAGGGGATGTCTGCGGTTAAACCCCTTACCTCGTGGGCGGGACGCGTGGCCGCGCTGCTGGGCATCGTGCTTGTCGCGCTCACCCTGCGCCAGACGGTTGCGGTGATGTCGCCGATCCTCGGCGACATCCGGGTGGACATCCCGATATCGAACATCGGCGTCGGGCTGCTCGGCACGTTGCCACCGATCCTGCTGGCGGTATCGGGGTTCGTCGCGCCGCGCGTCGCCCGCGGCATCGGCCTCGACGGCGGCATCGTGCTGGCGCTGCTGCTCATGACCCTCGGCCATCTCGTGCGCGCAGCCGCCCCGGGCTACGCGGTGCTGCTCGTCGGCAGTGTCGTCGCGCTCGCCGGCACGGGCATCGGCAATGTGCTGCTGCCGCCGATCGTGCGGCGCTACTTCCCCGACCGGATAACGCTGCTGACCGCCATCTACGTATGCATCCTGGGCGTGAGCACGGCCCTGCCCGCCGCGGTCGCCGCCCCGGTCGCCGAGCAGGTCGGATGGCGGTTCTCGCTCGGCATATGGGCGGCGACCTCGGTAGTCGCGCTCGTTCCGTGGCTCGTCATCATCACGCGGGAGCGCGGCCGACGACTCTCGGACGCCGAGGCAGTCGAGTCCCCGCCCACCACCCTCGTCACGCGACTGTGGCGGTCACGCGTGGCCCTGTCGATCACCGTCGTGTTCTCGACCAGCACAATCCTTACCTACGCGTGTTTCGCGTGGCTGCCCGAGATCCTCGGCGACATCGCTGGTTCGACGCCGACCGAAGCCGGTGTGCTGCTCGCCGTCACCGGCATCATCAGCGCCCCTATCGCGCTCATCGCACCCCTGCTCGTCGCGCGGCTGCGCGCTGTCAGCCAGCTGATCGCCGCCGGTACCGCCAGCTTCGTGCTCGGCTACCTCGGCCTGCTGCTCGCGCCCGCGACACTCACACTGCTCTGGGTGCTGCTCATCGGCTCGGGCTCGATCCTGTTTCCCATCAGCCTCGTACTCATCAACCTACGCACCCGAACCCAGGGCGGCACCGTCGCGCTCAGCGGCTTCGCGCAGGGGATCGCGTACGCGCTCGGCGCGCTCGGTCCTCTGCTCGTCGGGCTGCTGCACGACGTGAGCGGCGGATGGACCCTGCCGCTGCTGTTTCTGCTCGCCGTCGCCCTCGTGGCGGCCATCCCGGCGTTCGCGCTGGCCAAGCCCGCCTTCGTCGAGGACGAGCTCGCCCGCTCCTACTCCAGCCGAGGATCGTGATCACGGTTCGATGAGCGCCTCTTCGTCTTCGCTAAGCGCACACGTCAAAGGAAGCGGACCCCAACTCACGCCTGATGAAACTGCTTCACGAGCCGACACCGATGTCACGGATCTGCCTGCCGCCGACCGTCGGCCCTCTGGGTGTCGTTCGCATCCCGGGTTGTTGGTTGACCGGCTCTTGGGCTCGCCCGGACCGGCGCGTAAGTTGCGACGGTCATCCTCGGTGAGGCCATGGCCTCACGGGAGGCGTCTTCGAGGCTCTTACGCGCTACTTCATGCCTCTACATGAATAACCTGTGACCTGCGGTTTTGCTTGCCCCCTGGTAGGCATTGTCTTGCGAGTTCGTTGCTAAACCGTGTGTCGCAGGTTCGAATCCTGCCGGGGGGCACCTCGAAGATCAGCCAAGCCGGTTTTTGGGCGGGAGTTTGGTAGCGCCAGCGAGGGTATGAGTGTGCATCCCGACGGCCGGACGGGCCGAGTCTGATCCCTCGACCCGATCCACTCATAGCGCAGACGGCGGTTCACTGTCGGTTACGCCGGACACGGAAAAGCGCCTGCCCACGGGGTGCCGGAGTCCATCCGGCCACGCTGATGCGGTCACTGTGGGTGATGCCATACCACTAGATCCGTTACTTGCCTAACGACACGTGTCCTCACTGGAGGATGCTGCGGAATCGACGCGACGGGGCAGATCATCCAAGTAACTCGATGGGAGCCTTCCCGTGCTTTGCCATGACTACGGGGAGGTTCGGCAGTGCGTGTTTTCAGAGTGCTCACGGTCGCGGCGGTTTCCGCCGCGACCGTTCTCATGCCGGTGACCGGACCGGCGCTCGCCGCGCCGGAGAAGGCCCCCAAGGCCGCTCCGGTGCAGCCCGGCTCACCCGGCTCCGGCCGTCTCGCGCTCGGCCCCAGCAAGGGGACGCTCGCGATGGTCGCCGGTCCGGTGTCGGTGCCCAAGGGGACGGGCGCCGGCACCAACGCGACGTTCACCACCTTCGACCTGTCCGACCGGGTGGTGCTCCAGGTCCACGCCGGCTCCGGCAACCTGCTGCTGCGCACCACCGACCTGGTGCTGCCGGGCATCAGCAGCAACGTGGTGCTGGGCGCGGCGTTCAACAGCCTGCTGGTTGGCAGCGAGATCGAGAACGGCGCGTACGGGCGCGGCTGGCGGGCACGCACCGGCCCGGACATCAAGCTCATCAAGAACGACGACAACTCGGTGACGTACGCGGGCGCGGACGGGCTCGTCGGCACCTTCACGCCGATCACCGGCGGCTACGACACGCCCAAGGAGTTCAAGGGCACGCTGAAGCAGGACGGCTCGGGCTGGAAGTTCACCGAGAACAACGGCGGGCGCGACCTGTACTTCACCTCGTCCGGGCAGCTCGACAAGGTCGAGGACCGCAACGACAACGTCATCGACTACCAGTACAACAGCGCGGGTGAGCTGACCAAGGTGGTCACCGACCGGGGCGCCACCGGGGCGCGCACCGCCGTGGTGACGTACAAGAACGGCCGGATCCAGCGCCTCCAGCAGGCGGTGGACGCCTCCAACGCACGCCAGGTCATCTACTCGTACAACAGCGCGGGCAACCTGACGCAGATCATGCCCACCTCCGGGCACGCGGTGAAGTTCACCTACGACGCGTCGCAGCGGATCAAGCAGATCACCACCGGGCTGGCCTCCGAGCCGGGCACCGAGACCCGGATCGAGTACGACAGCCTGCACCGCGTCGCCGCGGTCGTCCGCGTGCTGGAGAACGAGTCGGTGGACAACCCGGACGGCCGGCTCGCGATCACCCGGTGGGCGTACACGTCGTCCAGCGAGGTCCAGGTGGCCGACCCGAACACCGACATCACCAAGCGGGTGTCGGACGTCGCGCACACCACCTACACCGCCGACTCCGACAAGCGGATCACCAAGGCGGTCGACCCGGACGGCAACGAGCGCAGCCGCTCCTACACCCCGTACCACGACGTGGCGACCTCGACCGACGCGATGGGGCAGAGCGTCGGCAACAAGTACGACGCCAACAACGGCCAGTCGCTGACCTCGACCACGACGCCGACCGGCGCGTCGAGCACGGCGGCGTACAACAACGCGGCCACGCCGTCCAACCCGACGGCCGGCTATCAGCCCTCGGGCGGCGGGGACGCGCAGAAGAACCAGAGCGCGTACACGTACAACGGCGCCGGCAACAAGATGTCGGCCAAGAACGCCGAGGCGGCCGAGGCCAAGGTCGACTACAACAGTGACGGCACGGTGAAGACCGCCACCGACCCGGCGAACACCGGCAACCCCACGAACTACGCGTACAACAGCGACAAGCAGCTCATCACGATCACCCCGCCGACCGGCAACAGCCTGGTCAAGCGGGAGTTCACCTACGACGCGTTCGGCCGGGTGCGCACCGCCACCGACGGCGCCGGGCGGACCACCACCAACGAGTACGACACCGACGACCGCCTGGTGCGCACCTCCTACTCCGACAGCACGCAGTCGGTGGAGTACGAGTACGACGGCTCCGGCAACCTGATCGAGCGCACCAACGGCAAGAGCGAGAAGTTCGTCTTCGACCGGCTCAACCGGCTCGTCCAGCGCGGGCCGGACTACTACCTGACCCAGTACACGTACGACCCGGCCGGCAACCTCACCAAGCTGCACGGCGACTACCGGGGCGACACCGTCTACTCGTACGACAAGCGCAACCTGCTCACGAAGATGGAGGTCGACGGCGCGACCTACACCTTCGAGTACGACAAGGAGGGCCGGCGCACCGACACGAAGCTCAGCGTCGAGGATGCCGGGCCGACCACCACCGCGCGCACCACGCTGACCTACGACAAGTCCGGCCGCGTCACCCGGACCACGACCAAGCGTTGGGAGCGGGTGAACAACGCCGACCAGGAGTTCGTCGCGTACGACGTGTCGTACTGCTACAGCAAGCGGGTGGGCACCAGCGCGTGCAACACCACCGATCCGTTGCAGGACACCGCGCTGCGCCAGTGGCAGATCGAGCACCACCGCGGCGGCGCCGTGCAGGTCTACACGTACGACAAGGCGAACCGGCTGACCAAGGCCACCAACCTGGCGCCCGGGTCGTTCGACTACACCTACGACGCGAACGGCAACCGCACCACCGTCAAGGTCAACGGCACCGAGACGCAGCGGCTGACGTTCAACTCCGGCAACCAGATCACCACCAGTGGGTACACGTACGACGGCGCGGGCAACCAGCTCACCGGCTCGGCCACGCGCGGCGCCGAGTACAACGCGGCCGGGCAGACGACCGGCAACAAGACCAGCGACAACAAGGACGCCTACTTCGACTACCTGACCGGTGACCAGTCCGAGCTGGACTCGGCCTGGGTGGACGAGGGCGACCAGATGTACTTCGCCTGGGGCCGCGGCACGCAGGGCGGCACCGCGCTGGAGGACTACCAGGCCGTCGACGATGACACCCACTTCCTGGAGCGGGACGGCACCGGCGCGCTGATCGGCGTCCGGGTCCACGAGAAGAAGACCGGCAAGTGGGTGCACTACTTCCCGACGCTGGACGGCAACGGCTCGGTGGTCGGGTTGACCAACCAGAACGGCACCTACGCCGGCCACTGGACCTACGACCCGTTCGGCCGCACCACCAACACCACGGCCAACCAGCCGGTGGTGAACTCGTTCGCGATCGGCTACGCCGGCGGGCTCAGGCACGCCAGCACCGGCCTGATCAAGTTCGGCAAGCGGTGGTACGACCCGGAGATTGGTCGGTTCACCCAGCAGGACAGCCTCAACACGATCGGCGACCCGACCGTGGGCAACCGGTACGCGTACGCCGGCGCCGATCCGATCAACAACACCGACCCGACGGGCCTGGTGGTGGCCAGCATCGGCTTCGAGGTCTGCTACGTCATCTGCGCCGGTCTCAACTACGAGATCGACGACCAGGGCAACCAGGGCATCACCGGCACCGTCGGTGTCGGCGCCGGTGGTGGCTTCAACAGCGAGATCGGTGGTGGCACCGTCGAGGAGGGCGTCAACGGGTACGGGCAGTGCAGCGCCGGGCCGTTCAACGCCAACGTCGAGGAGTCCGCGGAGACCGGCGAGGACGAGTACAGCGCCTCGGTCAGCCCGGGCAGCACCGGAGCGGGTTGTTCGCTCGGCATTTCGGGAACAGAGACGTTCTGACCCGCACCCTCCTCATCGGACGGAGATGGACATGCTGGAAAACCTCGCCGTGGTCGGCGGACCGAAGACGCCGGTTTCCACACCTGTGCTGATCGGCTTCTTCGTCCTCGTCGCGGTCGCCATCGTCGTGATCCTGTTCCTGCGCTCACGCAACAAGTAGCACCGCTCGATCCGGGCCGGCGGTCACCACCGGCCGGCCCGGCACACCCATGGGGGACCGGCACATGCAGAAGAGAGCAGCCGCGGCCATGGTCGCCGCGGTGGTCGCGATGTGGACATTGGGCTGGACGCTCGGGTCGTCGGCCGGCGCGGAGGATCCCGGCGCCGCGCCCGCCGTCCAGCGGATCACCGACCCGCCCGAGGTGCCGGTGCCGGCCACCGGCAGCGGGCGGGATCCGCTCACCCCGGCCGAGACCACCCGGGCCCGCGAGCTGGCGTTGGCCGGGCTGACGGTCGCCGGCGCGGGCGGACCCATCGATGTTACCGGAGCGGCCGGGCCGGAGCTGCTGACCGTCCGCCGCGCGGACGGCGACGGAATTGCGCGCCGAGCCGAAGTGCTCGCCTACGACTACCGCGCCGACAAGCTGGTCAAGGTCGCCGTCGACCTCACCGCCGGTCGGGTCACCGGCACCTTCGCCGCCACCGGCATGCAGCCGCCGGCCACACCGCGGGAGGTGGCGACGGCCGTGGACCTGCTCTGGCGGCACGACCTCGGCGACCTGATGCGCGAGCGGTTCCGGCAGGCCACCGGCGTCGCGCCGGCCACGGCCGCCGAGCTTCAGCCGGGCGCGCAGACCTACACCGGCGAGCCGTGCGCGGTGCACCGCTGCGTGCTGCTGCTCCTGCACCGGCCGGGCGAGCCCTACGTGGATCTCACCGACCTCGTCGTCGACCTGTCCGCCGGCACTGTCGTCCGCCTGCCCTGAGGAGCCCGCGATGACCAAGCGCACCCTGGCCCTCGCCCTGTCCGTCGCCCTGTCCCTGGCCCTGGCCTCCGGGCTGGCCGGTGCCAGCGCCGGCCACGCCGAGGAGCCCGCCACGTCGGCCTGCGGCCCGGCGGCCACCGTCCGTGAGACGCTGCCCGGCGGCACCCGCTGGCAGATGTGCTGGCACGTCGACCCGCAGACCGGCCTGGTGCTGGAGGACGTCCGGTTGAGCTTCCGCGGCGGCGCGGTCACCACCGTGCTGGATTCGGTGACGCTCGGCCAGCTCAACGTGCCGTACGACACCGGGACCACCGAGTGGAACGACATCACCTCGTTCGGCTTCGGC
Organism: Micromonospora parastrephiae; assembly: GCF_016802865.1. GTDB lineage: Bacteria > Actinomycetota > Actinomycetes > Mycobacteriales > Micromonosporaceae > Micromonospora > Micromonospora parastrephiae. The sequence goes on from NZ_JAEVHM010000088.1 coordinate 6,869, forward strand.
GGCGACGCGATGCAGCGGCTGCCCGAGCGCGAGTGCCCCGGCGGGTCGCGGCGCGCCGGGTACGACGGCGGCAAGGTCCTTTGCGTCGTCGCGAGCCCACCGGCCCGGCCCAGCGTGTCGCCGACGGCGGTAACCTCTACTCCCGCCAGGGCGTCGACCTGGTGCTGCGGACCGTGTCGAAGGTCGGCTGGTACGAGTACGTCACCGAATACCGTTTCGGCGACGATGGCCGGTTCACCGCCCGGCTCGGCGCGACCGGCGACCTGTCCCCGTCCGACTACACCTCCGAGCGGTACGGCCGGCCGATCGGCCCGGGTGCCACCGACCACGCCGCCGCGCACCACCACAACGCGGTCTGGCGGGTCGATCCCGGCCTGGGCAGTGAACGGATCGAGCAGTTCGACACCGCGCCCACCGGGCAGCAGGGCCGCCGCTCGGCGATCCTCGCCACCACCCGCACCGCCATCCCCGCCGAACGGGCGCTGACCGGCGCGAACCGCCGGTGGTGGCGGGTGGTCAGCGACGCCGCGCCGAACGACGACGGGCACCCGCGCTCCTACCAACTCGTGACCGGCGCGAACGACGACTACGAGAGCCGGCCCGAAATGGCGCCCGACCTGACCGTCACCGAGGCCCGCGCGTGCGAGAAGTTCGCCTCGTTCAACCTGGACCCGGAGTGCGCGGCCCGGTCCGTGGTGGACTACGTGAACGGCGAGACGCTCACCGAGCCGGTGCTCTGGGTTCGGATCGGCTTCCACCACCTGCCACGCGACGAGGACCAGAGCCCGATGCGCGTGCACTGGCAGGGCTTCGACCTGCTGCCCCGCGATCTGACCGCGACCAACCCGCTGGCCCCGAGCGCGCGGGCCAGCATCAACGGCCGTCCCTGACCGGCGCGGTCGAGTCAGGGAAGCCAGGATCCGCGCAACTTCAGGGAAGATGCCGCCTCAGTATGCCGAGAGGCAGCACTTTCCCCGAAACTGCGCGGATCTTGGCGACGTGGCGAGCGGCAGCTCGTACGTCAGAAGTACTTGTACATCTCCTCCGGGGCCGCCTCGATGTCCTTGGCCGGCGGGGCGGTGACGCTGACCGGCTCGCCGAAGCCGCTCATCCGGATGTCGCTGACGAGGTCACCGAGGGTCTTCGTGGCAATGGTGTAGGAGAGCGCGGTGAGGCGGCCGTCGGCGTCGACCGTGGCCTCGAACGGGATGGCCTTCGGGTCCTTCGCGAGCTTCGCGGACGACTCGATGCCCTCGCGCATCCCGCCGTCGGTGCCGGCGGCCGCGGCCGCCTTGTCCAGGTCGGCGGTGCCGGTGTAGCGGCCGCCGCCGGTCTCCTCGGCGGACACGATGCCGCCGACGATGCCGGTCTGCGACTTCAGGTCGAAGGACTGGCGCAGGGAGCTGCCCGGCTTGAGCTTGGTGAGGTCGAGCTTCGTCCACGGCTTGTCGCCGCCGAGCGAGTCCATCTTGAGGTAGGCGGTGTCGGCGATCAGTCGGGCCTCGACCGGCTCGGGCATCTTGCCGGTGACCTCGAGCGCCTTGGCGACGGGGTCGATCTTGCCGGTCATGGTGATCGCGTTGGGGCCGGCCTTGACCGAGGCGTCCATCGTGAGCGTGCCGGAGAGGCTGCGCTCCATGGCCTGCTGGATGGTGGCGACCGGGTCGAGCTTGGTCGGTGTGGGGGTCGGTGCGGTCGCGGCCGGGTCGCCGGAGTTGGTGCCACAGCCGGCTACGAGAGCGGCGAGGGCGATCGAAAGGACAGGGATCAGTCGACGCATGGACGTGACCCTAACGGGCGGCCGCCACTTATTTTGACCGCCGGAGGCTGTCCGGCACGCGCCTGTGCCCGTAACGAGAATCCGCGGAAACACGCTGCACGCCGCCTTCCCGCCGATGGGAATAGGCTCCGACGCATCGAGGGCCGGCATCGCTCCGGCCTCCCGTGCCTGGCCGGACGCGGATCGAGGGGGCCGCGTCCGGCAGACGGCGCGGGTCAGAGCCCCGGTAGCTGTTCGGCCCGGGCGAGCACCTGGTCGATGAGCCCGTACTCCCGGGCCTGCTCGGCCGTGAACCAGCGGTCGCGGTCCCAGTCGCGTTGGATCTCGTCGAGCGTCCGTCCACTGTGTTGGGCAATCAGTTCCTGCATGGTCCGCTTGACGTGCAGCATGTTCTCGGCCTGGATGGTGATGTCCGAGGCGGTGCCGCCGATCCCGCCGGACGGCTGGTGCATCATGATCCGCGAGTGCGGCAGCGCGTACCGCTTGCCGGCCGCGCCCGCGCAGAGCAGGAACTGCCCCATCGAGCCCGCGAACCCGACCGCCAGCGTGGCCACGTCGTTGCGGACGTAGCGCATCGTGTCGTAGACGGCCATCCCGGCGCTCACCGAGCCGCCCGGCGAGTTGATGTAGAGGTAGATGTCCCGGTCGGCGTCCTCCGCCGCGAGCAGCAGGATCTGCGCGCAGATCTGGTTGGCCGACTCCTCGGTCACCTCGGTGCCGAGGAAGATGATCCGCTCCCGCAGCAGCCGCTCGAACACCTGATCGCCGAAGGACGGCTGCCCACCGTCCAGCATCTGTGCGCCGTACCCGATCATGTGTCGCCGCCTTTCGCCGTGCCGGCGGGCGGCGGGACCGCCCGGTGGACCGGCCCCACCAGCGTGCGTGCGACGGCCGTGGCTGGCCCAGCGATTCTGCCGCCGGCAGATCCGCCGACGGCAGAACCGGCGCGGCCTACGCGGCGGTCAACCGCCGCGCGCGTCCAGCCGGTCGGCGACCAGATTGGTCACCCCCTCGTGCCGCTCCAGCCGCCCCCGGACCACCAGCGCGGCGCTGCTGCGGGCCACCCGCCGGTAGCGCTGCCACAGCCCCGGCGAACAGGTGACGTTGAGCATTCCGGTCTCGTCCTCCAGGTTGAGGAAGGTGACCCCACCTGCGGTCGCCGGGCGCTGCCGGTGGGTGACGATGCCGCCGACCCGGATCCGCTGCCCGGGCTCCACCCGGCCGAGCCGGGCGATCGGCACCGCGCCGAGCACGTCGAGCTGCCCCCGGATGAACCGGGCCGGATGGCTCTCCGGGGACAAACCGGTGGCCCACACGTCGGCGACCAGCCGGTCCACCGCCTCCATCCCGGGCAGCGTGGGCGCCGCCGCTCCGCTCACCGTGCCGGGCAGCCGGCCCGGCCGGTCCTGGGCCGCCGCGCCGGCGGCCCAGAGCGCCTCCCGCCGGGTCAGCCCGAAACAGGCGAAGGCATCCGCGGTGGCCAGCGCCTCCAGCTGCGCGGCGCTGAGACCGACCCGTCGGGCCAGGTCCGGCATGTCACGGTACGGCCCGCCGGCCGCCCGTTCGGCCTCGATCCGCTCGGCCACCTCGGCGCCGAGGGTACGCACGCTGGACAGCCCGAGCCGGACGGCCGGCCCACCCAACCCCCAGGCGTGCGGCGGCTCCCCCGGCCCGCTGCCCCACCGGGTGTCCGGGGTGGACTCCAGCACCGCCTTCGCGCCGCTGGCGTTGATGTCCGGACGACGGACCTCCACCCCGTGCCGGCGGGCGTCGTCGACCAGGGTCTGCGGAGAGTAGAAGCCCATCGGCTGGGCGTTGAGCAGCGCGGCCAGGAACGGCGCCGGGTGGTAGCGCTTGAGCCAGGAGCTGGCGTAGACCAGGTACGCGAAGCTCATCGCGTGGCTCTCCGGGAAGCCGTAGCTGGCGAACGCGGTGAGCTTGCGATAGACGTCGTCGGCCAGCTCACCGGTGATGCCCCGCTCGGCCATCCCCGCGTACAGCCGGTCGGCGATGCGGGTCATCCGCTCGACCGAACGTTTGGCGCCCATCGCCCGGCGCAGCTGGTCGGCCTCGGCCGCGTCGAAGCCGGCCAGGTCGATGGCGAGCTGCATCAACTGCTCCTGGAACAGCGGCACGCCCAGGGTCTTCTCCAGCGCGTTGCGCATCAGCGGATGCGCGAAGGTCACCGGCTCCTGGCCGTTCTTACGCCGGATGAACGGGTGCACCGAGCCGCCCTGGATCGGGCCGGGGCGGATCAGCGCCACCTCGACCACCAGGTCGTAGAACTCGCGGGGCTTGAGCCGGGGCAGGGTGGCCATCTGGGCGCGGCTCTCCACCTGGAACACCCCCACCGAGTCGGCCCGGCAGAGCATGTCGTAGACCTCCGGGTCGTCCAGCGTCATGTCACCGAGGTCGAGCCGCGACCCGATCATGTCGTAGCCGTAGTGCAGCGCGGAGAGCATGCCCAGGCCGAGCAGGTCGAACTTGACCAGACCGACCGCGGCGCAGTCGTCCTTGTCCCACTGCAGGACGCTGCGCCCGGGCATCCGCCCCCACTCCACCGGACAGACCTCGATCACCGGCCGGTCGCAGATCACCATGCCGCCGGAGTGGATGCCCAGGTGCCGGGGGAACGTCTGCAACTCGTTGGCGTACTCCACCACCTGCTCCGGAATGTCCTCGACGTCGACGGTGGCGACCGAACCCCACCGGTCGATCTGCTTGCTCCAGGCGTCCTGCTGCCCGGGTGAGAAGCCGAACGCCTTGGCCACATCCCGTACCGCCGACCGGGGTCGGTAGGAGATGACGTTGGCGACCTGGGCGGCATGCTCCCGGCCGTAGCGGGTGTAGACGTGCTGGATCACCTCCTCCCGGCGGTCGGACTCGATGTCCACGTCGATGTCCGGTGGGCCGTCCCGCTCCGGGGCGAGGAAGCGCTCGAAGAGCAGCCGGTGCCGGACGGCGTCCACATTGGTGATCCGCAGCGCGTAGCAGACCGCCGAGTTGGCCGCCGAACCCCGGCCCTGGCAGTAGATGTCCTGCTCCCGGCAGAACGTGACGATGTCGTAGACCACCAGGAAGTAGCCGGGGAAACCCAGCTCCTCGATCATGTTCAGTTCGTGGTCGAGCTGCGCGTACGCCGTCGGATGCGCCTGCGGCGGGCCGTAGCGCTCCCGTGCCCCGTCGGCGGTCAGCTTGCGCAGCCAGCTCATCTCGGTGTGCCCCGGCGGCACCGGGTACGCCGGCAGTTGCGGCGCGACGAGCTGGAGGTCGAAGGCCAGCTCGGCGCCGAACTCGGCGGCGCGGGCCACCGCACCCGGGTACGCGGCGAACCGGGCCGCCATCTCCGCGCCGCTGCGCAGGTGGGCGGTGGCCGCCGCGGGTAACCAGCCGTCGATCTCGTCCAGGCTGCGCCGGGCCCGGACCGCGGCGACCGTGGTGGCCAGCCGACGTCGGCCGGGGCTGGCGTAGTGCACGTTGTTGCTGGCCACCGTCGGCAGCCCGGCCGATGCGGCCAGTTCGGCGAGAGCGTCGTTGCGGTCGGCGTCGACGGGATGCCCGTGGTCGGTCAGCTCCACCGCCACCGTCTCCGCGCCGAAGAGCGCGGTCAGCCGGTCCAGTTCGCGGGCCGCCGCGTCCACGCCCTCGGTGAGCAGCGCACCCGGCACGTGCCCCTTGCGGCAGCCGGTCAGCACCAGCACGTGGTCGCGCAGCTCGGCGGCGACCTCCTCCAGGTCGCCGTAGACCGGACGGCCCTTCTCCCCGCCGCGCAGTTGGGCGCGGGCGATGGTGGTGGCCAGCCGGGCGTACCCCTCGTGGCCGTGCGCGAGCACCAGCAGGTGCGCGCCGTGCGGGTCGGGTTCGCCGTTCTGCGGGCCGGGCAGCCCGAGGGACAGCTCCGCGCCGAAGATGGTCGGCAGGTCAAGCGTGCGGGCCGCCTCGGCGAAACGGACCACTCCGTAGAAACCGTCGTGGTCGGTGACGGCGAGCGCGGTGAGCCCCAGCCGGGCCGCCTCCTCGGCCAACTCCTCGGGATGGCTGGCGCCGTCGAGGAAGCTGAAGTTGGTGTGCGCGTGCAGCTCCGCGTAGGGCACCACCCCGTCGGGGCGGGTCAGCTCCGGCTGTTGGTACTGCTCGCGTCGGCGACTCCAGGCCGGGGAGTCTCCCCCGTCGGCGTCCACGGCGAGCGGGTCCACCACGTGCAGGTGCCGCTCCTCGCGCGGCCGCCCGCCACCCGACCCACCACCGGCCCGCCCGGAGAGCACCCGCTCCAGGTCCGACCAGGGCATCTTCGGGTTGTGAAAGCTCATCGGGCCGCCTCCACGGGTGGCCGGATACCGACGGCCGGCGCCGCCGGCGGGAGGGCCGGTGAGCGGTATACCTGAGAGTCATAAATATGCCTGACAGGCATATCGCTCACCGGAACATCCGCCTCCGGCGCGGAGCGGACCAACTCAGTCATAGATCGCCTCCACCAGCCACTGCCCTGCCTCCACGGCGACCAGCAGGGCGGTGCCGTCGGCGAGGCTGACCTGGAACCGGGCCCGGCGGCGGGCCTCAACCGGCACCCACCAGCGCTCGTCCACCGGCCACGGCCCGGCCCAACCCACGATCTCCGCCGGCTGGCCGGCACCGACCACCAGCCGGGCAGGCGGAGCGCTCACCGCCAACCGAGCGCTGATCACCACCGGCTCGCCGGCGGCGTCGTGCACCGTCGCCGCGAGCGGACTGGGCAGCACCACCGCCGGCGCGGGCGCCAGGAGCCGACCGGGCCACGGCGGAGCGTCGGGGCGGGCGGGAAGGCGTTCGTCGCCCCACGGCACGAGTCGCACCTGGTCGGCCGGGGAACGTCCACCACCGAGCACCGCCGTGACCACCGCCTCCGGACCGAGGATGCCCTGCACCCGGCTCAACGCCCGGTGCGCCCGCTCCCGCTCCTCGCCGGTCTCCCCCCAGAGGCCCGTCTGCAGACCGGCCTGGGCGATCACCCCGTCCGGGACCAGCCGCAACCGGAGGATGCCGGCCGTCGGCCGGGCCGTTCGGGCGCCGGCGCGACCGTTGCTGCCGGAAAGCCAGCCGTCGAGCTGCCAGCGCACCCGGTCGGCGATGGCGGCGGCGGTGAGCAGGCCGTCGTGCCGCCACACCCGGTGCAGCTCCTGACCGTGCGCGGTGACCGCCTCGATGCCGAGCCGGGTGCAGGCCAGCCCGTGCCCGGCCAGCCGGTCGTGCAGTTGTTCGGCCAGCGCGCGGGCGGCGAACGCCGCCGCGTCGACCCGGTCGATCGGCTCGTCGTACTCGGCGGTCACCGTCAGGTCGGCCGGTGGCTGTCGGACGGCGAGCGGGCGGTGGTCGCGCCCGGCGGCGAGCCGGTGGGCCAGCGCGCCGTCGAACCCGAACCGGGCCAGCACGTCGCCGGCCGGCAGCGCGGCGAAGTCGCCGAGGGTTCGTACTCCCAGCCGGCGCAGCAGGTCGGCCAGCGCCGAGCGGCCGAGCGCCTCGACCGGCAGCCCGGCCAGGAACTCCGGCGTCCCGCCCGGCGCCACCACCCGACCGGCACGGGCGGCCAGCCCCGCGGCGAACACCCCGTCGGCGATGCCGACCTGGCTCTCCACCAGGCACGACTGGGCGACGTGCTCGATGATCCGTTCGGCGGCCGCCTCCTCACCACCGAGGTACCGGCTCGGGCCCCGGGCCGCCACCGCGCAGGCCCCCGGGCGGACCACCTCGACACCGGCGACCAGCTCCTCCACCGCGGCGACCACCGGCTCGAACGCCCGGGCGTCCCGGCCAGGGTCGTACTCCACGACGGTCAACTGTGGGCAGCGGCCCTGCGCCTCCCGCTTGCGCAGCCCTCGACGTACCCCCTCGGCGCGGGCCCGCTCGGAGCAGGCGACCACCCGGTTGGCGTGCAGCACGGCGACCGGGCCGGTGGCCGGCACCCCCTCGACGATCTCGGCGGCGAGCACCGGCCAGTCCGGGCACCACAGCAACAGGGTCCGTGCCGGTGAGCCGGTCATCCCCGCCCGACCAGGGCGAGCGGCACGGTCGGTCGACCCACGGTCGAACGCACCGTCCGGGGGATCACCCGGGTGAGTTCGTCGCCCGGGAGCCAGACCTTGATCTCCTTGGGTCGGGCGGCCGCCCCGCGCCCGCGCGCCGAGACGGTGACCTCCCGGCGGCGCAACCGCCCCCGGCCCTGCCCGAGCCCTTCCCAGACCCCACGGACCACCTGCAGCGTCACGTCCGCGCCGTCCCACCGGCCGTACGGGACGAGCACGCTGCCGCGCTGCCGGGCCCGGGCGGCCAGCCGGGTGGCGACCGAGGCGGAGACCGTGGCCGGCACGGCGGTGACCACGACATCCACCCCGTCGATCAGTGCGGCGACCACGGTGGCCCACTCGGGGCCGGGATTCGGCACCAGGGCCAGCCGATCCAGGGCGATGCCCAGCTCGGCGGCCGCCCCCGCACCGAAGGTCGGCACCCCCACCACGGCACACCACGAGCCGGCCCGGGACGCCTCGGCGAGCAGGGCCAGCACCAGCGAGGTGCCGCCGCTGCGCCGGGGTTGACCGGTGGTGACCGCGATGGTGCTGCCCCGGCGTAGACCCCGGTTGGGCAGCAGGCCGGTCAGCTCGGGCGTCACCGGCAGCACCCGGTGGCCGCCGACCGGATCGGGTGCGCTCGCCGGGCGTACCAGATCGGCCAGTGCGGCGGAGCCCACCACCATGCGGCCCGCCATCGGACCAACCCCCCGTCGTTGCTGTGGATCAGATCAGGACCGGCACGCTGTACCGCCGGCCGCCCGGCTCTCCGCCGGGCGACCGGCAGCACGGCGGGATCATGCGGCGAGGCCGTCCAGGGTGGGTTGGTGGGCCACGCCGAGCGCGGTCTCCACCACCGTGACGAACTGCTCGGCAGCGCGGAGCAGGTCGTCGGCCTCCCGGGCGCTGACCACCCGGGGGATGCCGGCCTCGGCGGCGGCCCGTTTGCTGGCCCCGGCGGCGAAGAACCGGGCCCACTCGTCGAGCTCGGGGGCGACGGCGCAGAGCAGGACCCAGACGCTGGTGATCCGGTTGCGGCGGCTCGGTGCGGGCCGGGCCCGGGCGGCGAGCAGGGCGGCAGCCGCGCGCAGCGCCGCCAGGTGGGCGGCCGCGTAGCGCAGGCCGTCGGGCCGGGTCTGGCCAGCCTCGACCAGCCCACGCCGGGCCAACGTGAGGAGCTGGGCGGGGGTGCGGTGCGGCAGCACGTGCGCCGGCACCGTCGGTGCCTGAGCCGGGTTGGTCGGCATGGACTGTCTCCTCCACGTGGCCGGGCGTCGCCTCGGCGCGGTGGAGCCGCCGATGAGACGCCGAGTCGAGTGGTGCGGAGGAAGACGCACCGAGTGTGGCCGGCCGGGTGTGGATGCTTCCCCACACCACACCCGGCCGGCGTACCGGCGGGTTCGTCGCCCGCCGCCCGGGGGTCGTGGGCGGCGGGCGACGCTCCTGCCTGATGGGACCGGGCTCGCGACTGCCCGGAAACCCAGGTGCGGCCCGCGGAGCCGCACCGCCCGGAGCTGGCGCCGCGAAACACCTCGCTCCGGCTGGTTGGAACGGGCGTTCGAGGCAATCGAACACTCGTTCTAACTGCTGCTGACAGTACACCTCCCCTCCGACGAAAATGCAACGTGTGACGCGCCGAGGCTCGCCGTCCGGGCGCACCGGAGTGAACCGGCACCGACGGACCGGGAAGAATGTCCCCATGCAGCCACACCCGAACGTACGGGCGGTGCAGGACGCGCTCACCGCCGCCGGCACGCTCGACGGCGCCGGTGAGCCCAGCACCGTCCGCCTGCTGCCGGACGCGGTGCACACCGCGGCGGCCGCCGCCGAGGCGCTCGGCGTCGAGGTCGGCCAGATCGCCAACTCGCTGATCTTCGACGCGGACGACGCCCCCCTGCTCGTACTCACCTCCGGCGCGCACCGGGTGGACACCGCCGGCCTGGCCGCGTCGATCGGGGTCACCCGGCTGCGCCGGGCCACCCCGGATTTCGTCCGGACACACACCGGGCAGCCGATCGGCGGGGTCGCCCCGCTCGGGCACCCGCGAGCACTGCGGACCCTGGTGGACACGGCCCTGGCGGCGTACCCGGAGATCTGGGCCGCGGGCGGCGTACCGCAGGCGGTCTTCCCGACCACCTACACCGAGCTGCTGCGGGTCACCGCCGGCACCCCGGCCGAGGTGGCGTGAGCGCATCGCCGCCGGTCACCCTGCACGTGTGGCGGATCCCCCGCGGCGCGTTGCCCCGGGCGCTGACCCGGATGGCGGTGGACCCGCGCCGGCTGCGCGCCCTGCCGGGCGTCCGGTTCGGCAAGCTGCTGGGCACCGGGACCGGCACCGGCTTCGGGCCGGGTGACGCCGACCTCACCCGTTGGGCGGCACTGACCGTCTGGGACTCCCCCGCCGCGGCGGCCGGCTTCGACGACTCGCCGGTCGGACGTGCCTGGGCGCGGATCGCCCGCGCCTCCGTCCGGGTGGACCTGCGTCCACTGAGCAGCCGGGGCGAGTGGTCCGGTCAGCGGCCGTTCGGCGACCCACCGGGAGGACGGGTCACCGGGCCGGTGCTGGCGCTGACCCGGGCTCGACTGCGGGCCCGCCGGGCGGCCACCTTCTGGCGGGCGGTCCCGCCGGTGGCCGCCGCTCTGCGCGAGGCACCCGGACTGCTGGCCCGGTTCGGCGTCGGCGAGGCGCCGCTGGGGTGGCAGGGCACGGTGAGCGTGTGGCGCGACCCGACGGACCTGGTGACGTTCGCGTACCGTCACCCGGAGCACCGGGCGGCGATCATGCGTACACCCACCGCGGGCTGGTACGCCGAGGAGCTGTTCGCCCGGTTCGAGGTACGCGACGTGGTCGGCGACCGGACGGTGCTCGGATGGGTCGCCGACGGCGACCCGGGAACGGTGAAGGGTGGACGGGCATGAGGTTGGTGCGCTGGACGCCGGACGATCTGGTCCGGCGGCTGGACGACGTGGTGGCCGTCTACGGCGAGGCGATGGGATACCGCACCGACCTGCTGGAGGCCCGGCGCGGCTACATCGCCACCCACGTCCGCCGGCCCGGCTTCCGGGCCGTGGCGAGCCTGACCAGCGAGGGTCACCTCGCCGGCTTCGGCTACGGCTACCTGGGCGCCGCCGGCCAGTGGTGGCACGACCAGGTGTACCGGGCGTTGGACGCACCGACCCGCAAGCGTTGGCTCACCCACTGCTTCGAGGTGGTCGAGCTGCACGTCCGACCGCCGGCGCAGGGGCACGGCCTGGGCGCCGGCCAGCTGCGGGCGCTGCTCGGCATGGCCGAGGGCGACACGACGCTGCTGTCCACCCCGGAGGCCGTGGAGCAGACCTCGCGGGCCTGGCGGCTGTACCGGCGGTTCGGCTTCGTCGACGTGCTGCGCGACTTCCACTTCCCCGGCGACGAGCGGCCGTTCGGCGTACTCGGCCGGGACCTGCCACTCGAGCCTCCCGTGTCATGACCCGGCGGATCTCCTGGGCGCTGCTGGCCGTCCTGGTGTTCGCCCAGATCTGCTACCCGCTGACCACCGGCGCCACCCGGGCCGGGCTGACCGTGGCCACCGTCGTGCTCGGTTGGCTGCTATCGGTGGGCCACGCGCTGCTCAGCAGGGGTCCCCGGGTCGCGGCGGCGCTGGTCGCGGTGGCCACCGGCGGCGGGTTCGCGATCGAGGCGGTCGGGGTGGCCACCGGTGTGCCGTTCGGCAGCTACGACTACTCCGGGGAGCTCGGTCCGAAGCTCGCCGGGGTACCGCTGATCATCCCGCTGGCCTGGACCTGGATGGCCTGGCCGGCCTGGCTGGCGGCGGTCCGGCTGACCGGCGGCAACGGCCCGACGGCCGGTCGGTGGGCGGGAAGGATCGCGCTGGCCACGGTGGGACTGGCCGCCTGGGACCTCTTCCTCGACCCGCAGATGGTCGCCGAGGGCTACTGGGTCTGGCGCGACGCCACCCCGGCGCTGCCCGGCCTGCCCGGCGTCCCGGTCAGCAACTACCTGGGCTGGCTGCTCTTCGCCGTGCTGCTGATGAGCGCGCTGCGCCCGCTGGCCGGCCCGTCCGCCGAGCGCACCGGTCGGCGGGACCACCCGATGGTCGCGCTCTACCTGTGGACGTACTTCTCCAGCATCCTGGCCCACGCGGTCTTCCTCGACCTGCCCGCCTCGGCGCTGTGGGGCGCCGCCGGCATGTCGGTGACCGCCGTACCGCTGGCGGTGACCCTGCTGCGCGCCCGCCGGGGCCGCGACACGGACCGGGAGGACCACGAGCCGCACCGCACCGGCGTCGACGCGATCCGATGACCGTCCTGCTCGCCCTGCTGCTCGCCGTCGCCGCGTTGACCGGGCACACCTGGCTCAACGCCGCCCGCTGGCTGCGCCGGCCCACCGACCGACCCGACGAGGTCGACGAGCCGGTGGCCGTGCTGCTGCCGCTGCGCGACGAGGCCGCCCGGGTCACCGGATGCCTGCGCGCCCTGCTCGCCCAGCGCGGCGTGCCCGGGCTGCGCGTCGTCGTCCTCGACGACGGGTCCACCGACGGCACCGCCGACGTGGTCCGCGCGGTGGTCGGCGACGACCCGCGGGTCACCCTGCTCAGCGGGGTCGCCCCGCCGCCGGGCTGGCTGGGCAAGCCGCACGCCTGCTGGCAGTTGGCCACCCGGGCCGACCCGACGGCCACCGCGCTGGTCTTCGTCGACGCCGACGTGGTGCTCGCCCCGCACGCCGTGGCGGCGGCCGTCACCGAGCTGCGCGCCGCCCGCGCGACCCTGCTGTCGCCGTACCCCCGGATCGTGGTGGCGACGGCGGCCGACCGGCTGGTCCAGCCGCTGCTGCAGTGGCTCTGGCTGACCTTCCTGCCGCTGCGCGCGATGGAACGCTCGCCGCGGCCGTCGCTGGCCGCGGCGGGCGGGCAGTTCCTGGTGGTGGACCGGGCCGGCTACACCGCCGCCGGCGGGCACGCGGCGGTCGCCGACAAGATCCTGGAGGACGTCGAGCTGGCCCGGGCGGTCAAGCGGGCCGGTCGGCGGATCGCCCTGGCCGACGGTTCCCGGCTGGCCAGCTGCCGGATGTACGACGACTGGCCGCAGCTGCGCGACGGGTACTCGAAGTCGCTCTGGGCGTCGTTCGGGCATCCGGGCGCGGCGGCGGCCGTGGTGGCGGCGTTGCTGCTGCTCTACACCGCCCCGCCGCTGGTCGCGCTGGCGGGGCTCGCCGCGAGGGCGCCCCGGGTGTCGATGGTGGCGTTCGCCGCGTACCTGCTCGGGGTGGTCGGACGGGTGCTCACCGCGCGGGCGACCGGGGGCCGGTGGTGGCCCGACGCGCTCGCACACCCCGTGTCGGTCGTGGTCCTCGGTTGGTTGACCCTGCGGTCGTACCATCTGCGAAAGCGACGCCGCCTGACCTGGCGGGGCCGCCCGGTCAGCTAGGAGGGCACGGCATGGCGCGGATCGTGGTCGTCGGCGCCGGGGTGGGTGGCCTCGCCACCGCCGCCCGGCTGGCCGCCACCGGGCACCAGGTGACGGTCCTCGAGCGGGCCGACACGGTCGGCGGCAAACTCGGCCGGTACGCGCACGACACCCCGGCCGGGTCGTTCCACTTCGACACCGGGCCGAGCCTGCTCACGATGCCCGAGGTCTTCCACGACCTGTTCGAGGCGACCGGGGCGAAGCTCGACGAATACCTGGACCTGGTCCCGCTCGACCCGATCGTCCGGCACGTCTTCCCCGGCGGCGGCCCGACACTCGACTCGTGCGCCGACCCGGTGGAGTTCGCCGGCCGGATCGGGGCCGCCCTCGGTGACCGGGCGGCGGCCGACTGGCAGCGGCTGTGGCGTCGGGCCGCGCGGGTGTGGCAGGCGTCCTCGCGGGACATCCTGCGCCGTGCCGTCGACTCGCCCCGCGATCTCGCCTCGCTGGCCTGGCGGGTCGGTGACCTGGCCGCCATCGCCCCGGGCCGCACCCTGCGCGGGCTGGCCGTCGGCACCTGTCCGACCCTCGGCTGCGGATGCTGCTGGACCGGTACGCCACCTACACCGGCGCCGACCCGCGCCGGGCACCGGCGGCGCTTGTCGCGGTCCCCTACGCCGAGCTGACCTTCGGTGGCTGGTACCTGCGCGGTGGGCTGGGCACGCTCGCCGACGCGCTGCTGACCCGCTGCCTGGACCTCGGCGTGGTCGTGCGGACCGGCGCCACGGTGACCCGGATCGACGCCGCGGGCGGCCGGGTGCACGGGGTACGCCTCGCCGGCGTCACCGCGCCGGTGCCCGCCGACGTGGTGGTGGCCAACGTGGACGCGCTCACCGTCTACCGCGACCTGCTGCCGCATCCGCGCCGGCTGGCCACGCTGACCGACCGCAGCCTCGCCGGCTTCGTGCTGCTGCTCGGCGTCTCCGGCAGCACCGGACTGGCCCACCACAACGTCTTCTTCCCGCGCGACTACGACGCGGAGTTCGACGCCGTCTTCGGCGACCCCGGGCGGGGCGTACGGGCCCGGCCGGCCGCCGACCCGACGGTGTTCGTCACCGTGGCCGACGATCCGATGGTCCGACCGGCCGGGCACGAGGCGTGGTTCGTGCTGGTCAACGCCGCGCGGCAGGGCACCGCCGCGGGCGCGGTCGACTGGCGCCGCCCCGGGCTCGCCGACGCGTACGCCGACCGGATCCTGGAGGTGCTGGCCCAACGCGGCGTCGACGTACGCGACCGGTTGTTGTTCCGCGAGGTGCGCACCCCGGCCGACCTGGACGCGGCGACCGGGGCGCCGGGCGGCTCGATCTACGGCACCGCCGGCGGTCTGCTCCGCCCGGCCAACCGGGGCCCGGCGCACGGGCTGTGGCTGGTGGGCGGCTCCAGCCACCCCGGCGGCGGGCTGCCGATGGTGACCCTCTCCGCGCAGATCGTCGCCGACGCGATCGGCCCCGCCTGGTAGGCCCGGCCGGCTGGGCCGCTCAGCCGGCGTCGAGCAGCGCGCGGCGGACGGTGGACAGCAGCTGCCCCAGCCCGAAGGCGGCCAGCAGCACCCACACGGCGGTGGCCATGGTGATGGTGCCGGCGGCCAGATCCGGCTCGATCAGCCCGGTCAGCCCGGCGACCAGCAGTCCGACCAGCGCGACCGAGACCCGGGTGGGACGCTCGCCCACGGTCACCGCGCCGATCTCGCGCATACCGGCCGAGACCGCGCGGGCACGCACGTACTCGTGCAGCCAGGACAGCGCGCCGCCCGCGACGACCAGCGCGCCCGGGGCGCCGACCAGCCAGAACGCCAACAGCCACGCCACCTCACCGAGCCGGTCGGCGAGCGAGTCGTAGACGTAGCCGAGCCGCGTGGTGCGGCCGGTGGCGACCGCCACCGCACCGTCCACGCTGTCGGCCACGGCGGCGAGCAGCACGAACAGCGCGCCGAGGAACGGCCCGTCGTCGGGCCGGGTCGCCAGCAGCGGTACGCAGAAGCAGAGCAGCACCCCGACCACGGTGACCGCGGTGGGGCCGACCCGCAGCCGGCCCAGCACATACCCGACGTGGTACGCGAACCGCAGCCACGCGCGTACCACCGGCGCGGCGGTCCGGGGGTCGAACCCGCCGTGCAAGCGTGCCCACGCCGTGGCGTACTGGTCCCAGTTCAGCTGTGTGCCCACCACGGATCAACCGTCGTGCCGGGCATCAGGTGTCGCGGGCCGCGCGTTCACACCCGCGCGCCGGCCTTCAGGTTCTGCCAGACCTCGCGGGTGGCGGTGGACCGGTTGAGGGTGATGAAGTGGATTCCCGGCACGCCCTCGTCCAGCAACCGGCGGCTCATCTCGCTGGCCTGCTCGACGCCGAGCTGACGGACCGCCTCCGGGTCGTCGGCGACGCGCTCGAAGCGAGCGGCCAGCGCCGGAGGGAAGGGCGCACCGGACAACTGCACCGACCGTTCGATGGTGCCGATCTGGGTCACCGGCATCACCCCGGCCAGGATCGGGGTGGCACAGCCGGCGGCGGCCACCCGGTCGCGCAGGCGCAGGTAGTCGTCGGCCTCGAAGAACATCTGCGTGATCGCGAACTCGGCGCCGGCACGGCACTTGCGGACGAAGTGCGCGGTGTCGCTGGCCACGTCGGGCGAGCGGGGGTGCTTGTACGGGAAGGCCGCGACGCCCACGCTGAAGTCACCGGAGTCGCGGACCAGGCGGACCAGGTCCTCGGCGTAGTCCACGCCTTCGGGGTGGCGGACCCACTCGCCGCCCGGGTTGCCCGGCGGGTCGCCGCGCACCGCGAGGACGTTGCGCACCCCCACCCCGGCGAGCCGCCCGATCACGTGCCGCAGCTCGGCGACGGAGTGGTTGACCGCGGTCAGGTGGGCCATCGGCAGCAGGGTGGTGTCGGTGGCGATCCGCTCGGTCACCGCCACCGTGGTGTCCCGGGTCGAACCGCCCGCGCCGTAGGTGATCGACACGAACGACGGGCGCAGCGACTCCAGCTCGCGGATCGCCTGCCAGAGCAGCCGCTCCCCCGCCTCGGTCTTGGGTGGGAAGAACTCGAACGAGAAGGTCGGCTGGCGGTCACGGATGAGCTCCCCGATCGCCGGCTGCGGGTTGGGGAGTACCGAGGGAAGACCGAGCGCCACGAACCGACTCTAGCGGGCGACGCCACCGCGACCCAGGTGCTTCCCACGCCGGGGGACGACGACGCCGCGCGGGGCGGTCCGGCGGGCGGAAAGGCGTCGTACCCCCGGGGTAGTACTGGGAGGCGCGGAAGGGGCGGCGGGGGCGGCCCGGGGTCTCGCGCGGGGGTCAGCAGCCGCGTGGTGACGCTCCGGTCCCGTCCGGTCGGGCGGGTGGGTCGTCACCGCACCGACGCACCGCCGGGAGGACCGATGACCCCGCACCCGCCGCCGCGCCCGGCCGCAGCTCGGGCCGCTGCTGGCCCGCCGCCGGCTGGCCCTC
>NZ_JAEVHM010000089.1 GCF_016802865.1 Micromonospora parastrephiae
GCTGCTGGAAAGCGGCTCGGATCCCCTGTTGAGCTGAGCGCCGTCGAGCATTACGACGACATGTCGAAGCGCTTGGACGACTTCATCGAGCTACGCAACCCGGCGGCGGTGGCGGCGACGGCGAGGAAGAGCACCCAGGCGGTGGTGAACGCCGGTCGGTTCAGCGCGTGCAGCGCGCCGAGCACCTCGACGACGAGCACCGCGTACGCTCCCGTGAGCAGGACGGCGCGTACCGCGGCGAGTCGCAGCGGGGCCATCGCGCCGACCCCGCGCGGCCTCGTCGCGACGGTGAGCAGGAGCACCGAGGCGGCGGGAACCGCCGCGAGCAGGGAGCCGGCAGCCGACATGGCCGGAAGTAAACACCATCCGCCTGAGCCCGCCACGCCGACCGCCCGACGATGGCGGCCAGCGTCGAGCTGACCAGCCAGGCTAGGCTATGCCCGACGTGTTGTCGCCACCGTGGAGATTCCCGTGAAGCTCTCGATCCTCATGCCGGTCTACAACGAGGAAGAACGCATCGCGGATGCCCTCAAGCAGGCATTGGCGGTGGACTATCCCTGCGAGATCGAGCTTGTCGTGGTCGACGACGGCAGCCGGGACGGCACCGGTGAGATCCTCGGTCGCGCCGACGACGCTCGTCTGCGGGTCATCACCCACCAGCGCAACGCCGGCAAGGGCGCGGCCATCAAGACCGCGGTGGACAGCGCCGAGGGCGACTACATGGTCATCCTCGACGCCGACCTGGAGTACGACCCGCAGGACATCCCCAAGCTGCTCGACCCGGTGCTCGACGGGCGGGCCACGGTGGTCTACGGCAATCGCACCTTCGGCAGCCACAGCGCCTACAGTTTCTGGTACGTGATGGGCAACAAGGGCGTCACGATGGCGGCCAATGTGCTGTTCAACTCGTACATCGGTGATCTGGAGACCTGTTTCAAGCTGATGCCGGTGGCGCTGTACCGGTCGCTGGGGGTGCGCTCGCGCGGCTTCGGCATGGAGGCCGAGGTGACCGGCAAGCTGCTGCGCCGCCGGATCCGCCCGTACGAGGTGCCGATCAGCTACCGGGCACGCGGCCGGGAAGAGGGCAAGAAGATCACCTGGAAGGACGGCGTCGAGGCGATCTGGATCCTCGGTCGCGAACGCGCCCGCCGCCGTCCCGCCGTGTCATCGTCGAACTGATCCGAGGAACGCGTCCAGCGAGCGTCGCAGACCCTCGGCGTCCAGGCCGTGCCACCGGGCGTGGTCGGCCGGATCGCCGTACCGTCGAAGGTCGGCCCGGCCCACGCCGAGGGTGAGCAGCCGGTGCGGCACATCCGCGAGGGCGCGGCCGACGACCGCGCTCGACGTTCCCGCGAGGTACGGCTCGACCAGCACCACGTCCGTCCCGGCGAGCGCGCGCAGCCCGGCCGCGTCGAACGGTCGGGGCGTGTGGGTGTACGCGACCGTCACGTCCAGCCCTTCGACCGCCGCCAGGGTGGGATCGAGCATCGGTCCGACGGCCACCACGAGGGGCGCGCCCGCCCCGCCCCGCCGCAGCACCCGCAGCCGGTCGGCGTCCGGGTACGCCTGGGCGTTGCGCTGCTCGCCGAGCCGTAGGTAGACCGGGTCGTCGGTGGTCGCGGCGGCACGGAGCAGCGGTGCCACCTCGTCCGGGTGGCCGGGCACCCGCACCGTCCAACCGCCGACGAGGGTGTCGAAGAGCGCCACGTCCCCGGGCGACTGGTGGGTCCGGCCCTCCCGCGACCCGTCGTACGACGCGCCGATGCTGACCAGCACCGCGCCCACACCCTGGTGGTCCAGATCCAGCTTGATCTGTTCGTACGTCCGGTCCACCAGGAACGTCGCGTACGAGTGCGCGATCGGGCGCAACCCGGTCAGGGCGAGCCCGCCGGCCACGCCGATCATCAGTTGTTCCCGGATACCGACGTTGAGCACCCGCTCCGGGTGCCGGGTGTTGGCCGGTGCGAACTGGCTGGCCGAGATGTCGGCCAGCACGAGGGCGGTGCGGGGGTCGTCGTCGAGCAGGGCGGTGGTGGCGTCGATGAAAGCGGCACGCATGGCGGTCATCCCTTGTTCTTGACGTGGGCGACGACGAGGTGTGGCCGTCCCGGCCGGTGCCCGGTCAGCGCCGCGTACAGGTCGGCGTGGTCCCGGCCGTCGACGGTGTCGGCGGTCCAGCCGTTCACGGTGAACCGGCCGGCGATGCCGCCCGCCCAGCCGTGGGTGGCCGACGCGTTGTCGACCACGATCGCGGTGAGGTTCGCCAGGCCGGTCGCGCCGGCGTACGCGATCGCCTCGTGGTTGGATCCCTCGTCCAGCTCGGCGTCGCCGAGCAGCACGTACACCCGGGGTTTGAGCAGGCCCTGGGCCCGCAGCCCGAGCGCGGTGCCGACGCCCAAACCGAGCCCGTGGCCGAGTGAGCCGGAACCGATCTCGACTCCCGGCACCAGCAGCCGGTCCGGGTGGTGGCCGAGTCGGCTCTCCGGCCCGGCGAGGTCGTCGAGCCAGTCGTCCGGGATGAAACCGTGCGCGGCGAGCACCGCGTAGTAGGCGGCCGGCCCGTGCCCCTTGGAGAGCAGGAACCGGTCGCGCTCCGGATCGTCGGCGGTGTCCGGGGTGATCCGGAGCACCCGGTCGTAGAGCACCTGGAGTACGTCGATGGTGGAGTGGGCGCTGGGCGCGTGCTTCTCGTCGCCGCTCAGCCGGCGGATCAGCCCGGCGAGCACTGCCCTGCTGTCGGTGGTGACTGTGGTGGTCATGCCACTACCCTGTGACTTGAAGTGCACTTGAACTCAAGGACCGGGTGATGACGGATCTGTTGACGATCGGCGAGCTGTCCGTCCGCTCGGGCGTGGCGCCATCCGCGCTGCGCTACTACGAGCGGCTCGGACTGATCCGCGCCGACCGTACCGGCGGAAACCAGCGCCGCTACGCCCGCGCCGAGCTGCGGCGGGTCGCCTTCATCCGGATCTCCCAGCAGGTCGGCGTCTCGCTGGACGAGATCCGTGCCGCGCTGGAGTCACTGCCCGGGGGCCGCACGCCCAGCCCGCAGGACTGGGAGCGGCTCTCCGCCAGCTGGCGGGGCCGGCTGGACGAGAGGATCCGGCTGCTCACCAAGCTCCGGGACGACCTGGACGGCTGTATCGGCTGCGGCTGCCTGTCCCTGCAACGTTGCACGCTCAACAACCCCGAGGACGCCCTCGCCGGCGAGGGGCCGGGAGCGCGCCTGATGCTTCCCCGGCCGGCGTCACCCGAGGATGAGTAGCACCTTGCCGAAGTGATCGTTCGACTCCACCAGCCGGTGGGCGTCCGCCGCCTCGGTCATCGGTAGTCGCCGGTCCACCACCGGGCGGACCGTGCCGGCCTCGACCAACGGCCACACCTCGTCGCGTACGCCCCGGACGATCTCCGCCTTCTCGGCCAGCGGTCGGGAACGCAACGCGGTCGCCGCGACACTCGCCCGCTTGGTCAGCAACGCGCCGAGATCCAGCTCGGCCTTGCGCCCGCCCTGCATCCCGATCACCACGAGCCGGCCGTTGGTGGCCAGTGAGGTGACGTTGCGGCCCAGGTAGGAGGCACCCATGATGTCGAGGATCACGTCCGCGCCGTGGCCGTCGGTGGCCCGCCGGACCTCCTCGACGAAGTCCTGCTCCCGGTAGTCGATCGTCACCGCCGCGCCCAGGTCGCGCAGCCGCGGGTGCTTGGCCGCCCGGGCGGTGGCCAGGACCGTCGCCCCGAGCGCCGCCCCGAACTGAACCGCGAACGTGCCGATCCCGCTGCCCCCGCCATGCACCAGCAGCGTGTCACCCGAGCCGAGCCGGCCCACGCCGACCACGTTCGACCAGACCGTGCAGGCCACCTCCGGCAGCGCCGCGGCGTCGACCAGGTCGACGCCCGCCGGCACCGGCAGCAACTGCCCGGCGGGGACGGCGACCCTCTCGGCGTACCCGCCACCGGCCAGCAGCGCGCACACCTCCTGCCCGACGGCCCACCCGGTCACCTCCGGCCCGACCGCGCTGATCACCCCGGAGCACTCCATCCCGGGATACTCCGGCGCGCCCGGCGGCGGCGGGTAGTGCCCCTGCCGTTGCAGCAGGTCCGCGCGGTTGACCCCGGCGGCCCGCACGTCCACCACCACCTCACCGGTGCCGGGCTCCGGATCGGGCACCTCGGCCCAGACCAACGCGTCGGGACCACCGGGCTGCGGAATCGTGATGGCTCGCATGGCCTCAGTCATACCCGATGCCGCCGCCGGCCGCAGGCGCACCCTCCAGGCCACTGTGGACCCGTCCGGGCCCACGGCCGCAGCGCGTTTTCGGGGAGGGACGCCGGGCCTGCCGCGCGGAGCCGTGGCAGACTAGGCACGGCCGTGCACCCGAGGGTGACGGTCCGGGAGGGTTCGCCTAGTGGCCGATGGCGCTGGTCTTGAAAACCGGTAAGGCAGCGATGTCTTCGTGGGTTCGAATCCCACACCCTCCGCCCTTCTGGACAACAGCAGAAGCGCCCCTGACCAGCGCGAACGCTGGGCGGGGGCGCTCCTGTAAATGCGCGGCCTCGATCCGCTTCCGTGCCGCCTCGTCCTGACCGTTGGTCAGGACCCCGCAGCCACCCACCCCGCTCACAGTCGGGCGATCACCACCTCCGCCGCTTGAGCGATGAGGGCGTCGTCGTAGCTGGCGTCCTTCTCGTCGCGGCTGGACAGCACCGCGAGGACGATCGGCGCGCGGTCCGGCGGCCAGATCACCGCGATGTCGTTGCGGGTGCCGTACCCGCCGGCACCGGTCTTGTCCCCGACGACCCAGCCGTCCGGGACACCGGCGCGAATGAGCGCGCCGCCGGTGGTGTTGCCCCGCAGCCAGCCGTTGAGGATGTCGCGGTCCGCCGGCACGAGGGCGTCGCCGACGGCGTACGCCCGCAGGTCGTCGGCCAGGGACTGAGCAGTGCTGGTGTCCCGCTTGTCACCGGGCGTCGCCTCGTTGAGGTCGGTCTCGTAGCGGGCCGCGTCGGTGATCTTGTCACCGACCTCCTGCAGTTCCTTCTCGAACCGCTGCGGTCCGCCGAGGTGGCGCAACAGCAGGTTGCCGGCGGTGTTGTCGCTGTACCGGACGGCGGCGTCGGCGAGGGCGCGCAGCGTCATGCCCTCGGCGACGTGCTGCTCGGTGATCGGCGAGTAGGTCACCAGGTCGCTCGCCGAGTACCGCACCACCCGGTCCAGCTCGGCGTCGGTGGTCTCGTCGAGGACCTCGGCGGCGGCCAGCGCCTTGTAGGTCGAGGCGTACGCGAACCGCTCGTCGGCCCGGTACCGCACCGTCCGACCCGTACCGGTGTCGATCGCGTAGACGCCCAGCCGGGCGTCGAACGTCTCCTCCAGCCGTTGGAACTCCCGGTTGGCGGCGGGCGAAGCCGTGAACGTCACCGCGCGCTCCTCCATGCTCACCTCAGCCGCGTCAGCGGTGCCGCATGCGGCCAAGGGAATGAGGGTCGACGCCGCGGTCACGGCCGTCGCCAGACGTAGGGGCGAAAATGCCATCATTCACTCCTTCTCTGTGTCGTTGGCCCGACCACCGACAGCGCACCGGCCGGGCAGGAGTCGACCCTGACAGGGGCCCGGCGTATCTGTCGAAGACAGAAGCGGGCACCTTCATGCCGATCCGGCATGGGCGCCGCCGGCGCTGCCCGCGCTGTCCGGGTCGACGGGACTACCCCCACCAGGGTGGGGCGCCAGCCCGCAGGTGGTCGTGCAGGGTGCGCGCGACCTGCGCCATCGTCGCCTCACTGCCGGGTTGCTGCACGGCGGGTACGCGGGACTCAGTGAGAGCTGCGATCGCATACGACTGCCCGTCGGTGTGGTCCACGACGCCCACCTCGTGGCGCAGGTGCAGCAACGTGCCGGTCTTCGACGACCAGCGCGAGGCGTCGGAGGTGAAGTCGGGCGCGAGCCGCTGGCGGAGCACATTGTCAGCCATGAGCTCGCGTACCCGCGCTGCGCTGGTCGGCTGGATCGCCGACGGTCGCCAGATGGCGTGCAACAGGTCGACGAAGGCCCGCGCCGACCCTGCGTTGGCGCGGGTGACGTCGAGTTGGGTGACCGAATGGCCCCTTCCTGGCGTCGCCGCGCCGATGGCCAGGGAATGAGCCAGATGCGCGTCGTCGGGGCCGAGGCGTTCCGCCGGCGTGTCGGTCAGGTCGCTGATCCGGTGCCGTACGGCGATGCCCTCGATGCCGAGGCGCCGCAGCTCGGCAGCGACGGCGGCAGGCGGCGTCAGGTCGAACAGAGCGTCGGCTGCGACGCCGTCGCTGATCGACGTGCTCAGGTAGAGCAGATCGCCCAGGGCGATCCGCGCGGGGTGGCGGAAGCGGCTCAGTCCGGTCGGCCCGGGTGTGGTGATGCCGCCGGGTGCGACATCGACCGGCATCGCCGGGTCGAGTTCGCCGCGAGCCACCCGTTCGAGAGTGGCCACCGCCAACGGCACCTTGACCAGCGAGGCGACGGGATGCTCGAGGTCGGCGTCGAAGCCGATCTCCTCCCCCGAGTCGAGGTTGCGGACGAGGAACGAGCCGTGCAGTCCTGCCTCGTCGAGCATCTTGCGGGCAGCGCGCACCACGACGGACACGCTCATGACGCCCCTTCCTGCTGTTCCGTCCCGGTTGTCGGGTCTTCGTCGGACGTCCGGCCGTTGCTGGGCACGCCCAGACATCGGGCGATGGCCGGGCCGAGGATCGCGCGCAGTCGGTGGGCGTCGTCGCGTGCTCCGGCCGAAAGGTCGTAACCCCGAGCCAACGGTTCTCCGGCCAGCGGGCCCCAGTGCAGCCCGAACTCCTCGGCCTGTCTCAGGGAGCACAGCAGCAGGTCGGGAGAGCTGAGAGCCTCGGCGGCGGCGTCGATGAGCGACCGGGTGGTCACCACCTGGGCCGGTTGTAGCCCGACCGACTGACCGAGCCGGGTCAACGGGTCGCGCACGTGGGGTACGTCGTCCTCGGGTTGGATCAGGATGCGGCGTCGTGTGCGTGTGGTCCGGCCGGGGCGGAGGGTTTCCAGGAACAGGGTCGGTGCGGGGAAGGGGACCCGGCCGGCCAGGCCGAGCGGCACCCGCCAGGCCGCGTCCCCCGGGGGCACCGGGACGATGCCCGCGCGGACCTCCAAGGTCCGGCAGAGCCTGGCACGTTCCTCCGGGCCGGCTGGCAGTACTTCCAGGTGGATCTGGCGTCGATGCCCTTCGGCCACGACGGCCGCGAGATGGCGTGCGGCGCAGGTGTCGGGCACGGCGAGCCGGAACGGGCTTCGCCGTGCCCGCTCGGCGTCGTGCGCCAGGGCATCGGCGAGGTCGATGAGACGCCGTGCTGTGGGCAGCATGTCCCGCCCGAACGGAGTCAGCCTGACCGCCCGGGACGATCGGTCGAACAGTTGGGCGCCGAAGTGCTCCTCCAGGGCGGCGACGCGGCGGCTGGCGACCGACTGAGGGATGCCTGCGGCAACAGCCCCCGCGGTGAAGCTGCCGTGACCACTGACCGCTACGAAAGCCCGGCATGCGGCGACGACATCCATCTCCTCAACCTATCGCGATCTTGCATACAGCCAGCCGGCGGGCGGGTCCGGCAACGTGCTGAACTGAGGTTCCCCGGTTCCCTCCGCTCCGGCGTTGCCGCGTTCGCGCTCATGAGCGGGTCTCGATCATCGCGTCTATGATCCGCTGACAACATGACCGGGACGGAGGAACGTACGTGATCAGGGCGATCTTCTTCGATGTCGGCGGGACGATCCTCGACGAGTCCCGCGAGTTCGCGGCCTGGGCGGACTGGCTCGGCGTTCCACGCCACACGTTCTCGGCGGTCTTCGGGGCCGTGATCGCCCGGGGTCTGGACTACCGGGAGACGTTCCGGGCCTTCCGACCCGACTTCGACCTCACCGCCGAGCTTGAGCGCCGGGCAGTCGCCGGCAAGCCGGAGCTGTTCGGCGAAGAGGATCTCTATCCGGACGCGCGGGCGTGCCTGACCTCCTTGAAGGAGCAGGGCCTGTTCGTGGGCCTGGCCGGCAACCAGCCAGCTCGTGCGGAGGCGATCCTGCGGGCTCTCGACCTCTCCGTGGACGTGATCGGCACGTCGGACGGTTGGGGCGTGGCGAAGCCGTCACGGGGCTTCTTCGAGCAGGTCATCCGCGAAGGCGGCGGCGACGCGTCGTCGATCCTGTACGTCGGCGATCGCCCCGACAACGACGCCGGCCCGGCCATGGAGGCCGGCATGAAGACGTGCCTCATCCGGCGCGGTCCGTGGGGTCACATCCTCGACATCCCCGCGGTGTCCGAGCGGTGCCTGTTCCGCATCGACTCGCTGGACGAACTCCCGAGCCTGGTCGCGAAGCACAACGCGGCAAGCGGCTAGCTCGCCGCCAGGCCGAGGGTCAACATCCCGCACCGAGCCGCGCCGGGTCAACGCGGCGGGTCTGCGTCCCGCCTGTCCTCGCGGATCACCTCGTCGGCGAGGCGTTCGATCGCGCGCCGACGCTCCTCGGCAAGCGCCTGCTCGTCCGGCTTGCGGAGCGCACTGAAGGCAGCGACCAGGAAATCCCGCCAGACCCGTGCCAAGATTTCCCCCTGTGGAACGTTGCAGGCTGACCACGATAACGCTCCTCGGCTGACTGCGGACACCGAGGCTTCCGGTCTTCTCACGGTCCTGAAGGGGGTATGAAGGGGCAGGTATCTCCGCACACCGGAAGGACGCGTACCGATGACCCTGGAACGACCGATTGCCCCCGACCCGTACGAGCTGCTGCCGACGGTGCCTTCGTTCGCGCTGACCAGCGACGACGTGCAGAACGGCGAGCCGATGGACGCCCGGCACGCGCACGGCAGCACCGGTGGTGAGAACGTCTCCCCGCAGCTGACCTGGTCGGACTTTCCCGCCGAGACCAAGAGCTTCACGGTGACCTGTTACGACCCCGACGCGCCGACCGGCAGCGGTTTCTGGCACTGGGTGCTGGTGAACGTGCCGGTCGGTGTCACCCAGTTGCCCAGTGGTGCGGGCGGCGCGGCGGGCACCGACCTTGGTGGGGCGTTCTCGGTCCGCAACGACTACGGCGAGCAGGGATACGGCGGTGCGGCGCCGCCGCCCGGTGACCGCCCGCACCGGTACGTCTTCGCGGTGCACGCCCTGGACGTGGACCGCCTGGACCTGACCCCGGACGCCAGCCCTGCCTACGTCGGCTTCAACCTGACCTTCCACACCCTGGCCCGAGCGGTGATCCGCCCGACGTACCAGATCAAGGAATGACCCGTACCCCGCGATCTTGCACCTCCGCTCGAGAAGGGCGAGTGCAAGATCGCGGGGGTGTGCGGTCAGGCGGGAACTCGGGCCACGGCGAAGACGGACTGGCCGAACGGGGGGCGGATGCGCTGTTCGGCGGCCTTGGTGGCGGGGAGGACGAGGGTGTCGTACACCTTGACCATCGGGCCCTCCTTCGGCATCAGGCGGAAGACCTTGGTGGCCATGAAGTAGCCGATCAGCCCCAGCGCGTTCGCGTAGTGGATCTTCTCGACCGTCAGGCCGGCCTCGGTCATCGCCGCCTGGAGCGTCTTCTTCGTGTAGCGGCGGACGTGCCCGGTGGCGATGTCGGCCGGGCTCATCGCGAACTCGAACGCCGGCACGATGATGATGACGGCGCCGCCGGGGCGGACCAGGTCGCGCATGCTGCGCAGCGCGCCGACGTGGTCCTCGATGTGCTCCAGCACGTTGTACGAGACCGCGGCGCTGTAGTGACCCCGGTCGTCGTGCGGCAGCAGCATCTGCCGGACATCGATGCTCGGCTGGTCGGCGAGGCGTTCCTTGAGCTGCACCAGCCGGTCCGGGTCGGCCTCCGTCGCGGTGAACCGGGGCAGCCGCTGTGACCATTCCAGCGCGTAGTCACCGAGACCGCTGCCGATCTCGATCGGGTCGTCGCCGAGGTACGGCACTGCCAGTTCGACGAACCAGCGACGGTGGTTGACAGCTGTCGCCAGGCCCTCCAGCACCTCGGACTGGACGCGCTGATCCCCAGTGATTTCTGCCATGCGTCGATTCCTCACGATATGAACCCGACCCGTGCCTGGACCGACAGAGTGAATCATCCACTGGGACGGCAGAAGAATCGGGGCATCGGGGTTGCCGAATTGTGGTCGGGGGGGTGGGCACGTGATCGGCGGGCGGCGAACCCGACACATAGTACGGCAGTACCCCGAAACATGTCACGGCCGTGCCACACGCTGGCTACCCTACGAATTGTCATGACTACTCCTGAACCGGACGCGCCCGGCGACGGTCCGGCTGCGCCCGGAGACGGCCCGGCAGTGCCCGGTGACCGCTCGGCCGTGCCCGGCGACCGCCCGCGCTCGGGGGCGGCGGTGGAGGGGGCTGACGGTGGCGGTCCGTTGCGCCGCAACGGGAAGCGGACCGACCTGGTGGCGGTGCTGAGCTTCGTGGCGCTGGGCTTCTGGGTCACCGGGCGACTCTGGTTGGACCCGGGCGGCGGATTGCGAGACAACCGCTCCGACCAGTCGCAGTTCGAATGGATGATGGCGCACGGTGCTCGGGTCGTGACGCATTTTGCCTACCCGTTCCATTCGGACCGGATGAACGTCCCGGACGGCGTGAATCTCATGGCTAATACGTCCGTATTATCCATTTCACTGCCAATGACGCCGATCACCCTGCTTCTGGGGCCACGCGCGAGTTTCCTGGCCTTTCTCACCCTCGGAATGATTGCCACCGCCACCGCCTGGTACTTCCTGCTGTCCCGGGTCCTGATCGGTGCCCGCGGGCCGGCCTGGCTGGGCGCCGGCTTCTGCGCGTTCGCGCCGGCCATGGTGTCGCACGCCAATGGGCACCCGAACATCGTGTCGCAGTTCGTCGTCCCCTTGATCATTTGGCGCACGCTGCGTCTCGGCGAACCGGGCCGCTGGCTCGTCAACGGCATCCTGCTCGCACTCGTGATCGTCTGGCAGGCGTTCCTCAACCTGGAGATCCTGCTGATGACCGCGATCGGTCTCGGTGTGGTCGTGGGCGTCCTCGCCCTCGGCCGCCCGGCCCTGCGGTCCCGGTCCCGGCCGTTCCTCGCCGGCCTGGCCGTCGCCGCTGGGCTGTCGGGCGTGCTGCTGGCGTACCCGCTGTACGTGCAGTTCTTCGGCCCGGGCGCGTACTCCGGGCTCTCCAGCCTGATCCGCGGCTACTCCAGCGACCTGGCCTCGTTCGTCGCGTACTCCCGGGAGTCGCTCGCCGGCAGCCCGCGCACCGCGGCGGGCCTGGCCAAGAACCCGACCGAGGAGAACAGCTTCTTCGGCTGGGCGCTGCTGGTGCTGGTGATCGCCCTGGTCTGGTGGATGCGCCGATCGATCGTGGTGCTCGCGTTGGGCGCGCTCGGGCTGCTCTTCACGGTGCTGTCCCTGGGCCGAGAGGTCCGCTTCGACGATCGGGGCACCGGGGTGCCGGGGCCCTGGGCGGCCCTGGAGAACCTGCCGATCCTGCACTCGGTGGTGCCGACCCGGTGGGCGTTGGCGATCACTCCGATCATCGGAGTGCTGCTCGCGTACGGCGCCGAGCGCGCCCGTGAGCTGGCCCGCTCGTACCCGGCCGCCCGGCCGCAGGTCCGCTTCGCCACCGCCACCGTCCTCACGATGGCCCTGCTGCCGATCCTGCCCACCCCGCTGCCCGTGGTCGACCTCGACCCGGTCCCCACCTTCGTGACCAGCGGGGCGTGGCGGCCCTACGTGACCGGTGGGCGCAGCGTGGTGAGCCTGCCGCTGCCGGACACCACCTACGCGGAGCCGCTGCGCTGGTCCGCGGTGACCCGGCTGGACATGCCACTGGCCCGGGGCTACTTCCTCGGTCCGGACACCCGGCCGAACGCGAAGCCGCCGAAGGTCGCGCTGTTCGGTGCGACTCCCCGCCCCACCAGCAGCTTCTTCGCCACCATTCGGCGCACCGGGGCGGTGCCGCCGATCACCCCGCAGAGCCGGGTCAAGGCGGTCGACGACCTGCGCTACTGGCGGGCCGGGGTGGTCATCCTCGGGCCGCACGAGCACGAGGCGGCGCTACGTCGGGGGATGACCGAGCTGACCGGGATCCAGCCGGTCTTCACCGGCGGTGTGTGGGTGTGGGACGCGCGGCCGTTGACCGACTGATCGGGGCTCAGCCCTGGCGGACGCAGCAGCCCTGGCACACCTTCGGGCTGGGCAGCGTGAACGCGAGACAGCAGGTGCGTCGTTGCACGCTCGGTTCGCCGGTCGGCCCCGGCACCAACTCGACGAGGTCGGCCAGGTCGAGAGCGCCGAGCAGGGTGTCGATGCTCTGCACCGTCGAGCCGGGCAGCCCGTCCGCGGCACGCAGGATGCCGTGCGCGATGCCGGAGGCCACCGATCCGAGCAGCGTCCGGGTGCCCACCCGGACCTCCGCCTGGATCGCCGTGATCAGCGGGGCCAGGTGGGCGTCGAGCAGGGAGGCCCGCAACGCGGCCAGCAGCTCCGCCTCGTCGGCCACGACACGGACCTCGGGCAGGCCGGCGAGCGCCAGCGGGTCGCTCGGCAGGACCGCCACGGCGGTGCTGCGACGCAGACCCAGGGTGAGCAGCGGACGGTGGTCCTCGAAGTGGATCAGCACATCGGACGGGTCGAGCAGTGGCACCCGGCGGGCCGAGGCCCAGCCGAGCACGACCGGAAGCGCCGTCCAGTAGCTGTACGACTTCCAGGCCAGCGCCGCGCAGGCGTGCGGGGTGCCGCCCCAGCGGACGGCGGCGGCGCGCAGAAGCTCCGGCAGGCGACTGCCGTCGATGAGGGTGGTGGCGGGCGACCAGCCGAACTCGTCGTCGACCAGCAGGCCCCGGGCGAGCCCGGGAAGATCATCGGTGCCGAACATGGAGCGCAGAGCCGCAGTGACGGGGGCGAGTGGCGTGGCGGTCGCGTCCCGCCTCGGCATCACCGCTGTCACCTGAGTCGTCCCCCGTCCGAGCGACCGAGGAGTGTGCCCCGGCGGACGACCAGTGCCGTCCTGAGCTAAGGCTAGCCTAACCACGTCCGCCGGTCTAAGGGAAGCCTCACCTGGGTCGGATCGGGAGGTCCAGGTCACCCCATGACCTGCGCGCACGGCGTACTACCCGTCGACGGCGCCGGAAAACGCGGGAGGATCGGCGGCCGTCGGTGGAGCAGCCCGGCCACCAGCGCCCGCTCGGGCTGGTCGGTGCAGTCCGCCACGTCGCCGGTGGCTCCCGCAGTTCGGTCAGCCGCGGCCCGCCACTCTCCCCAGCCGGCGAGCAGCTCCGCGCGGCGGCCGGGGCGCAGCCGGGGCATGCCCCCGACGGCCCCCGTCCGTGCCCGCCCACCGCTGGTACCAGTGCCGGGCGGTCGGCTCGTCGCCGAGGTGGTCGGCGATCCGACAGCGCAGCTCCGCGACGGTCGGCGCGTCGGGCCCGTCCGCCCCGACGCGGTGGGCCAGGTCGTCCAGGAGGGACCGGGTCTGGTCCAGCCCCACCCGGGGGGTACCGAGCAGCGCCTCCACGGCGTAGCGCTGCAGGCGCAGCAGCAGCGGGGCCTCGTCGTCGGTGAGCAACTCGGGCCGGTAGTCGGCGGCGGCCCGGCACCGGCGCACCGGCTCGACCAGCCGCCACCGCTCGCCGTGCAGCAGGTACGCCTCGATCAGCGCGAACCGGGCGTCCAGAGCGGACCGGAGGTCACCGGCCGCGTCGGCCCGCTCGGCGAGCCGTTCGAGGGCCAACAGCCGGTCCGGCCCGTCGGGCAGGTCCCGTGCGTCGGCGAGCGCGCTCACCAGCGCCGGATCGCGGTGCACGACCAGTCGTCGGGTCGGGTCCGGCGTGCCGGGCTCGTCCGCCCGGAAGGTGCGGTGGCCGGTGAAGTCGTCCCGGCCGGTCACGCCGGCACCGCGCCGGGCAACCGACCGACGGCCACGGCGAGTTGGCAGCCGGCCGAGATGCCACAGTCGAGTAGCTGGTCGAGCTGGTGCGGGGTCACCCCACGCTCCAGGTCGGTGATCACCTCGCCGTAGACCCGCGCCCGGCCCCCGTCGTCGACGTGCACGAACGCCTTGGGCCAGAGCCGGTCGTGGTTCCACGAGTTGCAGAACGCGTACAGGTCCGGTACCCGTTCGATGCCGAAGGTGGGCGTGACCATCGTGCGGACCTGGAGCAGTTCGCCGTCCCCGCCGAGGCGCAGGAACCAAATCAGGTTGTCGTCGAAGCGGCCCACCAGCTCACCGTTCACCGCCCGACCGACCGGCCGGCCGCGGGCGGCGAGCACCGCGGCGACCAGTTCGCCGGTCAGCGGACGCAACACGTCGGGGTGCCCGGCCAGCGGATCGTCCGGACCGTCCTCGTATCCCGGCGACGCCATCGGGCATCCCTTCTGAGGCGGATATCACGACCGGCGGCGCGGTCCGTGCTGCGACGCGCGGACACGACCCGGAAAAGCGGCGATCTGCCGGGTCCCGCCGTTACCGTGACTCTATGGCGGGCCGTACCTCTCAGGCGAGCCGGCGACGCGGCGCGTCGCCGCGCGGTGGCACCAACAGCCGTGCCCGTCAACCGGCGAAGAAGACCCGGGCACCGGTCCGGCGGCGCACCACGCCCGCCGGGCCGGGACCGGCGGTCTACGTCGGCCGCGCGGTCGGTGCACTGTGGATGGGGCTGGCGCACGGCATGGGCTGGGCGGTGCGGGCCGCCGGCCGGCAGGCCGCCTCGGCCCGTGACCTCGACCCCGAGCACCGCCGCGACGGCGCCGGGCTGCTGCTGTTCGGGTTGGCCCTGCTCAGCGCCGTGGCGCTGTGGTTCTCCGGTGCGGGCCCGGTGGGCGCGCGGCTGGCCGACACGATCCGGCTGTTCCTGGGCGCGATCTCGGTGGTCGTACCGGTGCTGCTGATGATCGGGGCGTGGCGGCTGATGCGCGAGCCGGCCGATCCGGAGCACCGGGGCCGCGGGTTGATCGGCTGGGGCTCGCTGCTGGTGTCGACCGCCGCGCTGCTCCAGATCGGCCAGGATCCGACGACCACGGTGCAGCGTGACTACGCCGGCGGTCTGGTCGGCGCGGGTGTCGGCGGGCTGCTGGAGCGGGCGGTCACCGCCTGGGTCGCCGTGCCGTTGCTGATCCTGCTGCTCCTTTTCGGCCTGCTCGTGGTCACCGCGACACCCATCAACAAGATCCCCGAGCGGCTGGGCCTGCTCGCCGGTGGGCTGGTCGCGCCGCCGGATGCCGCCGAGGAGTCGGACGAGCCGGCGGCCCGGCCGGCGCGCAAGCGACCGGCCAAGCGGATGCCGCCCCCGTTGGACCCGGACGACTTCGACGACCTGGAGGGCGCCGACCTCCAGGAGACCATGGTCCTGCCGCGCAAGGCGCCGGCGAAGGTGCCGGCCAGCCGCAAGCCCGCCGAGCCGCCGGAGCATTCGCCCGCGCCGACCCGTGCCGAGCAGCTCGCGCTGACCGGGCTTGCCGGCGACTACACGCTGCCGCCGGCCAACATGCTCAGCGCCGGGGCCGCCGCGAAGACCCGCAGCAAGGCCAACGACGAGGTGATCGCCGCGCTCACCGGCGTGTTCGACCAGTTCGACGTGGACGCCGCGGTCACCGGCTTCACCCGTGGCCCGACGGTCACCCGCTACGAGGTGGAGCTGGGGCACGGCGTCAAGGTCGAACGGATCACGCAGCTGTCCCGCAACATCGCGTACGCGGTGAAGTCGCCGGACGTGCGCATTCTCAGCCCGATCCCGGGCAAGAGCGCGGTCGGCGTGGAGATCCCCAACGCCGACCCGGAAAATGTCGCGCTCGGCGACGTGCTGCGCTCGCGGGCGGCGACCAGCGACCACCATCCGATGGTGGTGGCGCTCGGCAAGGACATCGAGGGTGGCTACGTGGTGGCCAACCTCGCCAAGATGCCGCACATCCTGATCGCCGGCGCCACCGGCGCGGGCAAGTCGTCGTGCCTCAACACGCTGCTGGTGTCCATCCTCACCCGGGCCACCCCGGACGAGGTGCGGCTGCTGCTGATCGACCCGAAGCGGGTCGAGATGACCGGCTACGAGGGCATCCCGCACCTGGTCACCCCGATCGTGACGAACGCCAAGAAGGCGGCCGACTCGCTGGACTGGGTGGTCCGCGAGATGGACATGCGCTACGACGATCTCGCCGCCAACGGCGTCCGGCACATCGACGACTTCAACCGCAAGGTGCGCAACGGCGAGATCAAGGCCCCGCCGGGCAGCGAACGGGAGATGCGTCCGTACCCGTACCTGCTGGTGATCGTGGACGAGCTGGCGGACCTGATGATGGTGGCGCCGCGCGACGTGGAGGACTCGGTCGTCCGGATCACGCAGCTGGCCCGGGCGGCCGGCATCCATCTGGTGCTGGCCACCCAGCGCCCCTCGGTCGACGTGGTGACCGGCCTGATCAAGGCGAACGTGCCGTCGCGGTTGGCGTTCGCGACCTCGTCGCTGGCCGACTCGCGGGTCATCCTGGACCAGCCGGGCGCGGAGAAGCTGCTCGGTCGCGGTGACGGGCTCTTCCTGCCGATGGGCGCGTCGAAGCCGGTGCGCATCCAGGGTGCCTGGGTCACCGAGCGCGAGATCGCCGACGTGGTGAAGTTCTGCAAGGACCAGCGCGAGCCGGAGTTCCGCCCGGACGTGCTGGCCCCCGCGCAGGAGAGCAAGAAGAAGATCGACGAGGACATCGGTGACGACCTCGACCTGCTGGTGCAGGCGGTGGAGCTGGTGGTCACCTCGCAGTTCGGCTCCACCTCGATGCTCCAGCGCAAGCTGCGGGTCGGTTTCGCCAAGGCGGGTCGTCTGATGGACCTGATGGAGACCCGCGGGGTGGTCGGCCCGTCGGAGGGTTCGAAGGCGCGCGACGTGCTGGTCAAGCCGGACGAGCTGGAGGAGGTCCTGGTCGGCCTGCGCGGCGACGGGGACTGAGCCGGACGGGTACGAACGGGACCCGGAGTGCGACAACGGGCCCGCCGGCAGCCGGCGGGCCCGTTGTCGGAACGTGGTCAGTTGTTGATCAGCGCGCCGATGATCACCAGGCTGATGATCGCGGCGACCACGCTGGCCGCGGCGGCGTACCAGCCCAGCGGCTTGTCACCCAGCACCGCGCCGACGATGCCCGCGATGACGCCGAGCACGCCGAAGATGATCGGGTTGAGCAGCAGGGCGAGGACCGCGAAGACGAAGCCCACGATGGTGAGGATCCGGGCAGCGTTGCTGCGCGGGCGGGCGGTGGTTGGTACGTCGGCCATGTCTGCCTCCGGTGTGAGAGCCTGTCGTGACGAATCGATCACTACCCATTGTGGGCGCTGGTCACGCATGTCTCCTAGTGGAAGATCTTCAGGCCGACGACGCCCGCGACCACGAGCAGCAGGCAGAGGATCCGGGGCAGGCTCGCCGACTCGCCGAGCGCCAGCATCCCGACGACGGCGGTGCCGACCGCGCCGATGCCGACCCAGACCGCGTACCCGGTGCCGACCGGGATCTCCCGCAGCGCGTACGCCAGCCCGGCCATGCTCAGCACCAGGGTCACCACGAACACCAGGGACGGGACCAGCCGGCTGAAGCCGCCGCTGCGGTCCAGGGCGATCGCCCAGGCCGTCTCCAGCAGTCCCGAGATCACCAGTACGAGCCATGCCATCGTCGTCCACCTCCGCGCGCTGCCCGGCCTGCCGGCAGGGACGATTCGAGTCTGACCGCTGGCGGGGCGGCACGGGCCCCGGGGGTGCGTGACGCGCGGTGACCCGGGCCGCCCCCGTATTGACCTACACCTCGCTTCAACTTGCAGTATGACCGTCATGACCCTGCTCTACGCCGACCCCGAGGTCGCCGCCGTGCTGGACGCCGCCACCACGGTCGACGCCATGCGCGACGCCCTGCTGGCCGCGTACGACGGGCGGCTGGTCGCCCCGCCCCGGGCCGCCGCCCCGCTGGCCGGCGGGCGGATGGTGCTCACCGCCGGGCACCTGGTCGGCGAGTGGTACGGCTTCCGCTCCTACGACACCTTCGGCCACCCGCGGGCCGAGCAGCTGGTCGTGCTGCACGACGCCGGCACCGGGGCGGTCCGGGCGGTCGCCGTGGGCGAGGAGCTGGGCTCCCGGCGTACCGGAGGGCTGGGCGCTGTCGCCGTCGACGCGCTGGCCCGGCCCGACGCGGCGACCCTCGCGGTGATCGGCTCCGGCCGGCAGGCATGGACCCAGGTGTGGGCGACCGCCGCGGTCCGCCCCCTGCGCGAGGTGGTGGTGCACAGCCGCTCCGCCGCCCGGCGGGACGCCTTCGCCGCCCGCGTCCGCGCCGAGCTGGGCGTACCGGCGCGCGCGGTTGCCGACCCGGGCGCGGCCGTGGCGGGCCGGGACATCGTGGTGCTCGCCACCACCAGCCCGACCCCGGTGCTCCGCGCCGCCGACCTGCGCCCCGGCACGCACGTCAACGCGGTCGGCTTCAAACAGAGCGATCGCAGCGAGTTCGGCACCGACCTGCTGGACGTCGCCGAGGTGCTGGTCACCGACTCGCCCGCCCAGGCGGCGGACTACCGACCTGCGATGCTCGCGGCCACCACCCCGTACGCCGGCCGGTTGCGTGACCTGGGCGGCGTGCTGGCCGGCGCGGTCCCCGGCCGGACCACGGCGGACCAGATTTCCCTCTTCTGCTCCACCGGCCTGGCCGGCACCGAGGTCTTCCTGCTCGACCGGCTGACGAAGGTGGCCGCCGCGACGCGCTGACCGCCGCCCGGGGTGCGCTGGTACGCGTGCGTGGGCCTCCCAGGCCGGCCCGGTACCCTCGGATGGTGTCTGCCACCTCCCCTGATGACAACGCCGAGGGCCGTCGCGTCGCCCTGCTGACCCTGGGCTGTGCCCGCAACGAGGTCGACTCGGAGGAGCTGGCCGCCCGGCTGCACGCCGACGGCTGGCAGGTGACCACCGACGGCGAGGGCGCCGACGTGGTGGTCGTCAACACCTGCGGCTTCGTGGAGAAGGCCAAGCAGGACTCCATCCAGACCCTGCTCGCCGCCGCCGGGACCGGCGCCAAGGTGGTCGCGGCGGGCTGCATGGCCGAGCGGTACGGCCGGGAGCTGGCCGACAGCCTGCCCGAGGCGCAGGCGGTGCTGAGCTTCGACGACTACCCGGACATCGCCGCCCGGTTGAACGCGGTCGTCGCCGGTGAGCAGGTCACCGCGCACACCCCTCGGGACCGGCGTGAGCTGCTGCCGCTGACCCCGGTGCAGCGGCGCGACACCGGTGTGTCGCTGCCCGGGCACGGCACCGTGACCCGCGCCGCCGTCGACACCGACGAGCACACCCCGGCGCACCTGCGCCAGGTGCTGCGCCACCGCCTGGACACCGGCCCGGTGGCCTCGCTGAAGCTGGCCAGCGGCTGCGACCGTCGCTGCGCCTTCTGCGCGATCCCCGCGTTCCGGGGTGCGTTCGTCTCGCGTACGCCGGACGAGCTGCTCGCCGAGGCGGAGTGGCTGGCCAAGACCGGCGTACGGGAGCTGGTGCTGGTCAGCGAGAACTCCACCTCGTACGGCAAGGACCTGGGCGACCCCCGGGCGTTGGAGAAGCTGCTGCCGCAGCTCGCCGCGGTGACCGGCATCGTCCGGGTGCGGGTGAGCTACCTCCAGCCGGCCGAGACCCGGCCCGGGCTGGTCGCGGCGATCGCCGGTACGCCGGGCGTGGCCCCGTACTTCGACCTGTCGTTCCAGCACTCCAGCGAGCCGGTGCTGCGCCGGATGCGCCGTTTCGGCTCCACCGACCGGTTCCTGGAGCTGCTGGCCAGTGCCCGTGAGTTGGCACCGGAGGCGGGTGCTCGGAGCAACTTCATCGTCGGCTTCCCCGGCGAGACCCGCGCGGACGTCGACGAGCTGGTCCGGTTCCTGACCGAGGCCCGGCTGGACGCGATCGGCATGTTCGACTACAGCGACGAGGACGGCACCGAGGCCGCCGGGCTGCCCGGCAAGGTCTCCGCCGCGACCATCAAGCGGCGCTACGACCGGCTCAGCGCGCTCGCCGACGAGCTGTGCTCGCAGCGGGCCGAGGACCGGCTCGGCTCGACCGTCGAGGTGTTGGTCGACTCGATCGCCGACGGTGTGGTGGAGGGCCGGGCGGCGCACCAGGCGCCGGAGGTGGACGGTTCCACCACCCTGGTCGCGCCGGTCGAGGGCGGGGTCGACCTGGCCGCGCTGCGCCCGGGTGACCTGGTGCGTGCCACGGTGACCGGCACCGAAGGGGTGGACCTGCTCGCCGTGCCGGATGAGATGATCTCGGCGGCGCCCGGCGCGGCACGGTGACGGCGGGCCCGAACGGAGCGGGGGAGCCAGGTGGTGTGGTCCCGGGAACGCCACGGCGGTCCGAGCGGAGCGAGGCGGTGACCGGGGCGACGGAGTCGACGCCGGCCCGGGTGGTCGCGCGGGTGCCCGTGCTCAACGCCGCCAACGCGTTGACCGCGTTGCGACTGGTGCTGGTGCCGGTCTTCGCCGCCTCGGTGGTCGTCTCCGGGATGACTCACGCCGGCTGGCGGATGGCGGCCTGCGTGATCTTCGCGGTGGCCTCGGCGACGGACCTGGTGGACGGGTGGATCGCCCGCCGGTTCGCTCTGGTCACCTCGGTCGGCAAGGTGGCCGACCCGATCGCCGACAAGGCGCTCACCGGCGCGGCCCTGCTGCTGCTCTCCTGGTACGACCGGCTGCCCTGGTGGGTGACCGTGTTGATCCTCGTCCGTGAGCTGGGCATCACCGGGGTGCGGTTCTGGGTGATCCGGCACGGCGTGATCGCCGCCAGCCGCGGCGGCAAGATCAAGACCGCGCTGCAGACCCTGGCCATCGCGTGGTACCTGTGGCCGATGCCGGCCGCCCTCGCCACGGTCGGCCCCTGGATCATGGCCGTCGCCGTCCTGGTGACCGTCGCGACGGGCTTCGACTACATTGTCCAAGCCCTCCGCCTCCGCCGCCCCCGCTGACCCCCTCCCTCCGCCACCCCTTCCGTTGATCATGAAGTTGTTGTCACCCGGTGCGGCGTGTCGCGCTGCTAACTTCATGATCGACGAGGTCGGGGCGGGAGGGTTGGGCGGTCGCGGGTGGGGAAGGACGGGTTGATGCAGAGGGATGCGGGTTCCGGGCCGGCGGCGGAAGGTGCGGCGCCGGTGGGTAGTCCGGCGGCGGGCGCCGTGCACAGCCTGTCGCAGCGGCACGAGACGTTGGCCACGGTCGAGTCGCTCACCGGCGGCATGCTCGCCGCGTCGATCGTGGAGATCGCCGGGGTCAGCGGGATCTACCGAGGGGGGCTGGTCGTCTACGCCACCGAACTGAAGGCCACGCTGGCCGGCGTACCGACCGACCTGCTGAAGGAACGAGGACCGGTGGACCGGGACGTCGCGGCGGCTCTCGCCGAGGGCGCCCGGCAGCGGTGCGGCGCCGACTGGGGGCTCGCCACCACCGGCGTCGCCGGCCCGGAGCCGCAGGACGGCAAGCCCGTCGGCCTGGTCTACGTCGCGGTCGCCGGCCCGAACGGCGGCGAGGTCCGCGAGCTCGATCTGGACGGTGGGCGGGACCACATCCGCTCGACCGCGGTGATCGAGGCGTTACGGCTGCTCACCGAGCGGATCCACGCCGACGACGCCGCTCGGGACGCGGCCGGCGCCGGGCGCCCGTGAGCCGTCGCGGGTCATCCGACGGGCGGGGCGGGATGTCGCGCCGGCCCGCACCGGGTACGGTTGCGGGAAGGCTCCGGCGCTCGGAGCCGGCGCGTCCGCCGCGGCCGGCTGCCGGACGCCGGGCGAGAAGTATCCCTCAGGGGGAGGTGCGATGGTCCTGCTACGCCGGGTAATCGGTGACGCACTGCGGGCGCGCCGGCAGGGGCAGCACCGCACCCTGCGCGAGGTGTCCACCGCGGCGAACGTCAGCCTCGGCTACCTCTCCGAGATCGAGCGGGGGCACAAGGAGCCGTCCAGCGAACTGCTGGCCGCCATCTGTGACGCGCTCGGAGCCCGCCTGTCCG
Source organism: Micromonospora parastrephiae (assembly GCF_016802865.1). Lineage (GTDB taxonomy): Bacteria > Actinomycetota > Actinomycetes > Mycobacteriales > Micromonosporaceae > Micromonospora > Micromonospora parastrephiae. The sequence continues at coordinate 21,997 of NZ_JAEVHM010000089.1, forward strand.
AGCTGCTGCGCGAGGTGAGCGACACCGTGGCGCTCGCCGAGCAGATGCCCGGGGTGCTCGTCGACATGCAGGACGAGCCGATCGAGGCCACGCCCGTCGGCGCGGCGACCGCCGTGCGCAAGAGCACCAACCGGGGTGTGCGTCAGGTCACCTCCGATGGCAAGGTCGCCGTCTCGGTCCGCCACGAGTCGCCGCTCAAGGCCACGCTGCGCAGCACCCGCGTCCGCCCCACCGAGCGCGACCGGGACGTGGTCTGCGCCGCCTGAGCCCGTCCTCCCGTTGACCGTGGGCGAGCTGGCGCCAGCCGCGTAGGGTTGCCCGCAGGAGCTGCCGGTGCCGTCGACCGCCCGGTACGGATGCCGAGCTGGCGTTCGGCTGGGACGATGGAGACCGGCCGGGGCCGCGGTCGGCCGGCCCGTCCGGTCCGACCGCGGGTGGAGTGACGCTACTGAGGGGATACCGCGGAGATGGCGAACCCGTTCGTCAAGGGTTGGAACTATCTGATGGCGCTCTTCGGTGCCAAGATCGACGAGCACGCCGATCCCAAGGTGCAGATCCAACAGGCCATCGAGGACGCCCAGCGCCAGCACCAGGCGCTGGTGCAGCAGGCTGCCGCGGTGATCGGCAACCAGCGCCAGCTGGAGATGAAGCTGTCCCGGCAGATGTCCGAGGTCGAACGGTTGCAGGGCAACGCCCGGCAGGCCCTCGTGCTGGCCGACCAGGCCCGGGCCAAGGGTGACGAGGCCGAGGCCGGGCGCTTCGAGCAGTCCGCGCAGACGCTCGCCACCCAGCTCGTCTCCGCCGAGCAGGCCACCGAGGATCTCAAGACCCTGCACGACCAGGCGCTGGGCGCCGCCGCGCAGGCCCGCCAGGCGGTCGAGAACAACTCGATGATCCTCCAGCAGAGGCTCGCGGAGCGCACCAAGCTGCTCAGCCAGCTGGAGCAGGCCAAGATGCAGGAGACGGTGGCCCGCTCGCTGGAGTCGATGTCGTCGCTCACCGCGCCCGGCAACACCCCGTCGCTGGACGAGGTGCGGGACCGCATCGAGCGGCGGTACGCCAACGCGATGGGCCGCGCGGAGCTGGCCGGCAACTCGGTCGAGGGCCGCATGCTGGAGATCCAGAAGGCGACTATCGACTCGGCCGGCTCGGCCCGGCTGGAGCAGATCCGGTCCAGCATGGCCGGGGAACAGCTCGGCGGCGCTGCGCAGCGACCGGCCGTACCGCAGGCCGAGAAGGCCGCCGACCCCGCCGCCGCGGCCCGGCTGGACGAGCTGCGCGCCAGCATGGCCCGCGAGCGGGGCACCGGCGACCCGACCGCCGCCAGCTGAACGTCCGGTCCGAGGAGGTTTCCGGTGGCAGACGAGCGAGCCCGGTACTTCCGC